>CAUZHN010000070.1:0-12371 GCA_963579625.1 Gemmatimonadales bacterium UBA6960 | reverse complement strand
GGAATTCGTGCAGGAGGAATTCTATCAGAACGAGTCTCTGGGTGAGGGTTCCACTTGGGATGTGGCGTTCTCGAAGGACCCGGAACAGCGGTATCTCTACATCACGGACGGACGGAACCAAAAGGTGCGGGTCGTGGAGCGTGAAACCCTGCGGGAGCTGTATACCTTCGGTCAGGGTGGTCGGTATCCCGGGATGTTCTTCGGTGCTCACAGCATCGCTACGGACTCCCAGGGCAACATCTATACGACCGAAACCTACGAAGGGAAGCGAATCCAGAAGTTCGTGAATCTGGGTGACCGCACTGTCATGTCGGGTGATCACGGGCCACCCTGGCCGGACATGTAGCTGACAGCTAGGGTCTCGTCTCACTGAATATGGCGACCGGCCTGGTGGGTTCTCCACCGGGCCGGTCGTGTACTATGATCCGTCATCACGTGTGCGAACCGCCTCAACGATAAACCAGCGGGATAAACGGAGCTCCCATTTGGCGCGCCCGTAACTCCCCCAAATGGATCGGACTCTGAGCCCGGCTTGGGGAAACCTCTAGGTCACTTCCGCAATCGACCAGAGGATCCCTTGGTACGCAGCCTCCCCGAGGAGTTATCCTTTTCGGAGGTGCTCGTATCGTGGCCGTGCATCTCATTGACGCGCATTCACACCTCCGTCGCTCGGGCGACTCGACGAGCCCCACAGAGACCTGGCATCTTGTGGTTGTCCTTGGTGGAGTCCTGTGATGAGCTGGAGTTTCACGTCATGTCTACTACCGATCGGTCCGGCCGTTCAGTCTTGGTTGCTGCTGCGGTGATTGAGAGGGACGGTCGTTTTCTCCTCGGTCGGCGTCCACTAGGAAAGCGGCACAGCGAGCTTTGGGAATTTCCGGGAGGAAAGCTTCGCGAGGGAGAGTCCATCGGAGGAGCAATTGCGAGGGAGCTGCAGGAGGAGCTCGGGATCAAGGTCGGGGAAGTCGGCCCCATCATTTTCCGTGCGGCAGACCCCGAGTCATCGTTTGAAATCTGCTTCGTCCAGGTCCTGGCTCACGGTATTCCCCGTGCCTTGGAGCACAGCGAGCTGATCTGGTGTGATCGTCAGGGCATTCTGCGGCTGAACCTGGCTCCCGCTGATAAACAGTTTGTACTAGAGCGGTGGGGGGGCGGAGACGTCGGTACCTGACGGGCGGGTACCACCAATCGTTCTTCGGGGGCCGCTCATCCTAGCCGTCGAGCTTGACGCATCTGCATTTGACCCAATATATACCTGTCTTCCCGAAGGAGGGCGGTCATCCGTTGCGGATGCCCTAATCTGTCATACCTGCTCGGGGTGCTTGCCAGTGCGGAACTAAGTATGAAAACCGGCAGCATTCTTCCGTGTCTATAACTTTACAGGTAGGGGCCGACATTTAAGTGTGACGGTTCAAAAGCTTTTTTTGTGGTGGATAGTAGTGAGGTCGAGAAGGTTCTGAACGCTGTCGATTGCTCGGTCATAACCCTGAAGCCGGAAGGCTTCAAGACCTGAAGTGTAATGTAGCTTGTACTAGATTCTCGGGCGGTAATCGGAGTGGATATTATGAGCCGAGTCGCTGCCCGAGGCTCTCGTATGCCTATAGACTCAACCGCCGGAGGCCACGGGGATGGAACAGTTAGTCTTAAATCCAGGGATGATAGTTTCGGGCATCGTTCTCGCAATGACGTTCATCGCCATCTTCACCGAGCAAATCCACGGGATGGAGCGGTCGAAGGTTGCTGCCGCAGGTGCTCTCGGGATGGTGATAGTAGGTCAGATATTCGGCTTCTACACACCTATGGGTGCAATCGAAGCAGTTGACTGGAATGTAATCTTTCTTCTCGCGGCAATGATGACGGTCGTATCGATTATGATTCCGACCGGAGGCTTCGGTTGGTTGGCCTACAAAATTGCCGAGGCGAGCAAAGGACGACTGTTCTTGATGATGGCGCTTCTCGGCACCGCCGTGACAGGGCTTTCCTTGCTGCTGGACAATGTTACGACTGTCGTGATCTTCGGGCCGCTGATCATCCTGATCGCGAAGGCACAGAAGATCAATCCGATCCCGTATCTCCTTGCGGCCGCGCTGCTTTCCGATACGGGTGGCATCGGCACTCTCGTGGGTGATCCCCCGAACCTCATGATCGGCTCGGCAGCGGACATTTCATTCAACCAATTCGCTATTGCCATGGGACCACCGGTAGCGGTGGTTTGGCTTGTGGTCCTTTTCTATCTGAAGTGGGCCTTCAGGAAAGAGTTGGCTGAAAAACCAGCTGAGGGCGTCCTGGAAAAAGCGGAAATCAAACAAAAGAAGCTCTGGAGAAACTCCTGTGTCATTTTAGTTGCGATGACCGTCCTTTTCATCTTTCACCATGCTCTTCACTGGGAGCCGTGGTTTGTTGCAGCGCTTGGTATGACTGCCTTAACTCTCTCGTCCCGGGGTCTGCTGATGGATGACGCAGTGGGCCATGTCGAGATCCCACTGCTCATCTTCTTCATCGGCCTTTTCATGGTAGTTGGCGGTGTGGAGCACAGTGGGTTCCTTATGTGGGTGGGTCAGTTTATCCAGCCTTTCGTAGAGGCGGACTTGCGAACTTCCGTGATCGTGTTGATGTGGGTAGCTGCGTTCCTGTCAGCTGCTATCGATAACATCCCATTCACGGCGGCGATGATCCCGATCATCCTTGCTATGGAGACGCAAGGGATCAACGTGACTCCGCTATGGTGGGGTCTCGCAATGGGCGTAGGACTAGGTGGGAATGGTACCCACATCGGTTCGACGGCCAACGTGTTTATCGTCACGATCTCGGAGCGCTTAGCGCGCCAGGAAAACGATCCGAGCTTGCAGATCACTCCCGGCATGTGGTTCAAGAAGGGCACCCCAGCCATGCTTCTGACCCTGGTGGTCGCTAGCGTGATGATGTTTGTGTTTTTCGATTGGTTCGAAAATCCCTTGGCCTGAGAGGTTCCGCTAGGGTGCCGTGGGCACGATCGTATGGTCTAGAGATGACGGCTTTCGCAAACACAGCCTGGATGTTCAGTTCATCGAGAGGATATAGGCAACTTCGAGAAGACGGTAGGAATTAGCTCAACATTTCTCGGGCAGCTGCCACAACCGCGTTCGTATGGATTCCGAACTCCTGGAATAGACTCTGAGATGGTGCCGAAGCCCCAAAGTGATTGAGGCCTACTGAGCGACCCGCCGAACCCACCCAGCGCTCCCACCCAAGGGTCACGCACGCCTCCACGGAGACACGGGCCAGTGTGCCTTCGGGAAGAACCTGTCGGCGATAGGCCGCTTCCTGTTGTGTGAATAGATGCCAACTCATGAGGCTTACGACTCGGGTTGGGATCCCATCCCCTTCGAGTCTTTGCCGTGCGTCGACTGCGAGGTGTAACTCGGAGCCCGAAGCGAGGAGGATGATCTTCGGGTTTCCACTGGAGGCCTCGCAGAAAATGTACCCGCCACGTCTCACTCCTGAGGGATCCGGAGTCTCGCTACGGTCTAGAGGAGGAACGTTCTGCCGGGTCAGTGAGAGGAAGGAGGGTCCCCCCGTGAACGCCATGGCAAGACGCCATGCCTCTGCGGTCTCCACGGCATCAGCGGGACGGAGATCCATGAGGTTAGGGATTGCTCGCAGTGCCATCAGTTGCTCGACTGGTTGGTGAGTCGGCCCGTCCTCGCCCAGGCCGATTGAATCGTGGGTGAAGACGTACCGCACAGGCAGCTTCATCAGGCTGGCCAATCGGATGGCTGGTCGCATATAGTCGGAGAAGATGAGAAAGGTGCCACCATACACATGTGTGCCACCGTGCAGCGCCATTCCATTAAGGATTCCTCCCATTGCGTGCTCTCGCACTCCAAAATGTATATTCCGACCAGTAGGGGAGTCGGGTAGGAGCGAGTCTTCCCCCACGATTTCGGTCTTGTTGGAGGAGCCGAGATCAGCTGAACCCCCGATGAGATTCGAGATGACATTCGCCAGAGATTGAATCACCTTTCCCGAGGTCCCACGTGTTGCCTCTGGCTTGCTTTGGCACGAAAAATCAGGAATTCCGTCATCCCAACCATCAGGGAGAGCTCCGGAGAGACACCGCTCCAACTCCTCTGCTAGCTCTGGGTGGAGGCTCTTGTAGCTGTCCATTCGATCCTGCCATTCACGCTCGAGGGCCTGCCCCCGTGGAAGGGCTTCGGCCCATTCAGCGCGTGCTTCTTCGGCAACCCAAAAAGGTTCTTGCGATGGGTATCCAAGGGCTTCTTTTGTTAACTGAATCTCGTCCATTCCAAGGGGAGCACCATGTGCTGCTGCTGTGCCTGCTTTATTTGGGCTTCCCCATGCAATCGTAGTTTTGAGCGCGATCAGCGAAGGTTTGTGGGATTCCTCCTGAGCGGTCCTTAGAGCAAGATCTAGGGTCTCCAGGTCGTTCCCATCGCTCACTTCCAAAACCTGCCATCCGTAGCTCTGAAATCTCTCACCGTGGTTCGTGGACGAGGCGAGTCGAGTGCTTCCCTCGATTGTGATCTCATTATCGTCGAAGATCCAGACGAGCTTCCCCAGCTTCTGATGCCCGGCGAGTTCGGCAGCCTCGTGAGAGATTCCCTCCATGAGGTCGCCGTCGGAGCAGAGGGCGTATGTGTGATGGTTGATCACCCGATGTCCGGGTCGATTGAAGCGGGCCGCAAGCCATTGCTCGGCGAGGGCCATCCCAACCGAGTTGGCGATGCCTTGACCCAGAGGGCCGGTGGTGGTCTCTACTCCTGGAGTCTCTCGGTATTCCGGGTGTCCGGGAGTCCGGCTCCCCCATTGACGGAAGTCCTTGATCTCAGGTAGGGAGAGGTCATATCCCGTGAGGTGAAGGAGGGAGTACAGGAGTATCGACGCATGGCCAGCCGAGAGCACGAACCGATCCCGGTCAGGCCAGTGCGGGTTTCTGGGGTTGTGTTTCAGATGATGCCTCCAGAGCAGATATCCTGCTGGCGCAAGCCCCATTGGCGCGCCAGGATGTCCGGATTCTGCGGCCTGTACAGCATCCATAGAGAGGACTCGAACGGCGTCGATCGCGAGACGGATGGTCCTCGCATCCCTGAGGGGGAGGGGTAGAGGGGTGGTTCCAGTCTGCGTCATGGCTCCTGTACCAATTTACTCGACGACGAGGTTAAGAAGGCGGTCCTGCACATAGATCACTCTACGAAGTTCAGCGGTCTTGAGATAGCGAGCCACGTTGGGTTCCTCATGAGCCCGCGATACTGCCTCCTGTTCAGGCGTGCCCGCCGTGATCTCGATCGTGCCACGAACCTTGCCGTTCACCTGAATGGCGAGGGTGATAGTATGATCGATAGTTTTTTCGGGATCGAATGAAGGCCAATGGGCTCCCTCGAAGATGCTTTCATCGTGTCCCAGCCGCTCCCACAGCTCCTCGGACAGGTGTGGGCAGAATGGGGCGATCATTACGACGAGGGGTTCGACTTCGGAGCGTGCAGCAGTACGCCCCCCTGCGCGAACCACGTTCAGGTATTCCATCATCGCTGCGACTGCGGTGTTGAGCTGGAGATCGGAAATCTGGTTCGTCACTTGCTTGATGGTCTTGTGAAGCTTTCGCTCGACTTCCGGGTCGGGCGGGCCATCTCTGAGTTGGGTGGTGGGAACCACTGACTCCCACAGACGTTTGATGAAACCGAAAGGCCCCTGGATTCCCTGATCACGATAGTCGCCGCCCACTTCGAAGGGCCCGAGAAACATCAGGTAGAGCCGGAAGGTGTCCGCTCCGTAACGCTCAATGATGGGATCGGGGATCACAACGTTTCCTCGACTCTTGGACATCTTCGACCCTTCGCGGATGATGAGCCCGTGGGCGCGGAATTTCGTGAAGGGCTCTTCGAAGTCCAAGTAGCCGAGGTCCTTCAATGCCATGGTGATGAACCGGGCGTAGAGAAGGTGAAGAACGGCGTGCTCGTTGCCTCCGATGTACGAGTCGACGGGGAGCCAATGTCGAGTGATGTCGGGATCGAAGGGACACTCGTGGTTGTCAGTGGAGGGGTAGCGCAGGAAATACCAGGAGGAATCGAGGAAGGTGTCCGAGACATCTGTTTCCCGGCGAGCGTCGGCCCCGCAGTCGGGACATGTGGTGCGATACCACTCCTCGACTCGCGCGAGTGGGCTGACACCCGAGTCGTCCGGCTTGAAGTCCTCTACCCTCGGTAAAACCACGGGGAGCTGATCTTCGGGAACTGGCACGGGGCCACAGCCCTCACAGTGGATGATCGGGATTGGCGGACCCCAATAGCGCTGGCGCGAGATGCACCAATCGTGGAGCCGATAGTTGACGCGATGCTCAGCCAGCTCTCTCTCCGCCAGCCAGGATACGATCGCGTCCCTCCCTTCCTCGGTGGACATTCCGTCGAAGGGCCCCGAATTCACTAGGTGACCTTCGCCCGAATAGGCCTTGTTCACTGGAATGTCGGAGTTCTCTCCTTCTGCCGCTATGACTCGCAAGATCGGCAGCTCGAATTTAGTCGCGAACTCGAAGTCCCGCTCGTCGTGACCGGGGACCGCCATGATTGCTCCCGTGCCGTACTCCATGAGCACGTAGTCCGCGATCCAGATCGGTATGTCTGTGTTTGTTACGGGGTTCCGGCAGAAAGACCCGGTGAACACTCCCGTCTTGGTCTTATCGGTTTTCTTCCGAGCCACGAGGTCCATCCGGAAAGTCGTCTCTTGGTAGTCGGAGACTTCGTCCAGTTGGTCGCTGCTTGTCACAGTATCGACGAGGGGATGCTCCGGGGCCAGCACCATGTACGTTGCCCCGAAGATAGTGTCCGGACGGGTTGTAAAGACTTCGATAGCGGCCTTGTCCGCTCCGCCTCCATCCAGAGGGAAGCAAAGCACCGCCCCCTCACTTCGCCCGATCCAGTTCTGCTGAGCCTTCTTGGTCGTCCCGGACCAATCAAGCGAAGGAAGGTTCTCAAGGAGGCGTTGGGCGTAGTTGGAGATCTTAAAGTACCACTGAGTGAGCTTGCGCTGCTCCACGGGCGTGGTACAACGCTCGCAGAGACCCCCTTCCACCTGCTCATTAGCGAGGACTGTCCTGCAGGACGGACACCAGTTGACGGGGCCCTCCATGCGCTCTGCGAGTCCTCCCTTGTAAAGTTGAAGGAAGAGCCACTGAGTCCACCGGTAGTAGTCAGGAGTGGTCGTGTCGACGGAGTGCTCCCAGTCGAACATACCCCCCATTCGTCGCAGCTGTCGCGTGAAATTCTCCACATTCTGAGGAATGAGATCCATCGGGTGGATGCCCACCTTCAGAGCGAAGTTCTCGGAATGGATCCCGAACGCATCGAATCCCATCGGCTCGAACACGTCCTTGCCCAGGAGCCGATGAAATCGGCCGTGTACGTCTGCTCCTGTGAAGGCATAGATATTCCCTACGTGAAGCCCTTCGGCGGAGGGGTAGGGAAACATCATGAGGTTGTAGAGGGGCGTTTGAGAGGACCGCAGCTCATCGGGGGCGAAACGGTTCGTACCCCGTTCCTCCCAAATTCCCTGCCACTTCCCCTCCACGTCACCGGGGGAATATCTATTGTTCTCGTCGTGCGTCATGTCTCGAACAGTTTCCTAGATGGCCGACCGATAGAACTTCCGAGACCGGGTATCATAATCCCGTAGGAACTAGGGACCAAGGGGATTTCTAATTATCCGGTATCGTGTCAGTTGTTCAGTTCCAGGGGAACGAAGTCATGTCTATTGTTTCTACTAGGAAAGATTGATCATGTGTAGAGTCGGAGTGTCTTCTGGCTTCGTGATCGCGGCGGAAGCAGGGTTCCGGGTAGCGAACGAGGGATGTGGTGCGGTGGACGCCGATATCGGTGCATTACTGGTGTCGCTCATTACGGAATCTAGGGTCTAGGCCCTGGAGTCCAGGCTTAGAAAGGCGTAACATAATCGGCCTCCAAGACTTCGAATGGATCGTCGAACTCCGGGGCCTCCTCTCTCAGCCATGCGAGCAAATCGGGGAACTCACCTTCCCAGCTTCGCCAGAGCCGGTTGAAAGCTGGCAAGCGATGGAAGTAGAGGCTGCGGGAGAGCAGGGTCGCATTATTCAGTGGTTCGTTTGCAAGGTAGTCGTATGTCGACGCGCGGAGCCTGGGTCGCACGCGATCGACGAAGTCTGCTTGCGCAGCAAGGTAGATCGTGTCACGGGTCTTCATGAAATTATCCGTCGTATCACTTCCTTTCGGGTTATAGAAATCGATGATCCTTTGTTCGAGAGCGTCGATGAAGCGCGAAATATCCTGGGCGTCGGCCCAACGATCTCTGGCATGTTGGCATCGGACCGTGACGGATCCCCCCTCGACCGAGCGGCAAAAGAAGTCGAGTGCCGCTACATGACCAATAAAAGTGGCGAACGACTCATTGAACCGACCGTGCCCGGGGATATAGAGATGATTGTGCCCAAGTTCGTGTAGGACGGTCTGAACCAGCGCAACTTCATCCGACCGAAGTAGCGTCGAGTAGAGAGGATCGGCGAACCAGCCGAGGGTGGAGAAGGCGGCGGTCGATCGAAGGTAGGTGTCGAAGCCCTCCTTCTCCAATTCATCTCTGGCTCGCTCTGCACCGTCGAGGGAAAAGTAGGCCCGGTAGGGGACCCGTCCCGCAATCGGAAACCACCACGTCCGGAACGCTAGACGGTCCTGGTAGGCTGCTGAAAGCACCAGTGCCAGGGTGTCTGATTCGAGTCGTGCCAGCGAAGTGTAGGAATCACCAGCATTCTGAAAGCCTAGCTCGCCCACGGCATACGCCCGTGCATCCAAGACCAGCTTCAGCTTCGCACGAGTGGGCAGATCTACGGTGGGATCTGCCATCGCTTCCGTGAGCGGAACTCGGGACCTGAGGACACGTACCTCGGCCCATCCGACGCGAATGACATAGATAGGATTGCATGAGGAGAGGACGAACGAGCAGAGGAGCCCTATCAGGATTGTGAGTTGCCGGCGCCGTCGGGCCAAATTCCTCAAAAGTCCTCCCGTGACACAGCAGTGACTTGAAGCCCCCTCAGCGGCGCGTTCTATTGTGACTCATGTCGATGCTATCGGAAAGCTACGACGTCGCGACGCGGCTAATGCGCTGGGCTTCTCCCACCTTCTCTAGCGGATCGTCAAAAGTAGCCGAAGGGGTCCGCGGACGAACTGACGCTCTCGAGGTCCTGAGTTCGTGGGCGCGAGTCCACCGGACTGCAGACTCTCCATTGATCTGGACGCATGCACCGTCGGTCGGCGAGGGTCTCCAGGCGAAGGTGGTACTTGAAGCCCTCCTCGAGGTGCGCCCGGTGTTGCAGTCTGTGTACACCTTCTTCTCTCCGTCGGCTGCGCCCTTCGCGAGAGATCTTCAGGTAAACGTAGCTGGGTACCTCCCCTGGGACGTGAGGTCCGAACTGGAGCGGCTGTTGGCTGGACTGGCTCCTGGGCTCGTGAGCTTTACCAAGACGGAAGTGTGGCCTGGCCTGACCGCAGCTGCGGTAGGCAGTGGGATTCCGGTGATCCTGTGTGCTGCTACTCTTTCTGAGGGTGCTCGCCGTCGCAGGCTCGGAGCCCGGCAACTCCTAAGGCCGACATTCGGAGCCCTTTCCAAGGTCCTCGCGATTGCACAAGAGGATGGGGAGAGGTTCCTGGAACTGGGGGTCTCGAGCGACTGTATCGAGGTAACCGGGGATCCAGGGATCGATTCAGCCTGGATCAGGGTGCAGGACGCTGCTCCCGGGGCACCCTATCTCGCCCCATTCCTGCAGGAAGACCGTCCTACCCTGGTTGCCGGCTCGACCTGGAGATCCGACGAGGAGCGTCTTGTGCCTGTGGTCAAGGAGCTTGGACAGCGTTTCACTCACCTCCGGAGCATCATCGCTCCACATGAGCCGAGCCCCACGCATTTGGATCGTTTGGAGATGATGATTCGTAAGGCTGGTCTGCGGACTGTTCGTCTTGAGGAAGTCGAAAGACGGGGTGATGATGGTGGAGCGGACATCGTGTTGGTGGACCGAGTGGGGGTTCTGGCACACCTGTACAGCGTGGGATCAATTGCGTATGTAGGAGGAGGATTCCAGAGCGATGGTCTCCATTCGGTTCTAGAGCCGGCAGCAGCTGGACTTCCGGTCGTCTTCGGCCCCAGGCACGGGGGCGTTCGCGCAGCATCAGATTTGATTCGATTAGGCGGAGCCCAATCGATCGAGGGAGAATCCAATCTGACCGGCACGCTCCACGCCTGGCTGGAAGACGCGGGGCTTCGCGAGGAGTCCGGGGCAAACGCTTTGGGGTATATCGAACGACACAGGGGAGCTGCTGGGCGCACCGCTCTTGCAATAGCCGAATTCTTCCCCGCTTAGGCGGCTGAACCACGATGGAGTCCAACTTTGACGAGACCTGATCGGGCAAATAGAGAACTTCCCGAAATATCTCCCATAGAACTCGACGAACGTCTCGGACAAGGGGATGAGTTGGCTCTTGTTGACGTCCGTGATCCTCACGAGAGGGAGATCGCGGATTTACCTGAGGTAGGGCAGCTGAGAATCCCGGTTAATCAGTTTCTGGCCCGAATCTCGGAGCTGGACCGGGAGACGCCGCTGATTCTCTATTGCCGGTCTGGGTCGAGGAGTGGTTGGGCGACTCAGGAGCTTCTGGCGTTAGGGTTCGATAACGTCTGGAATCTGAAGGGAGGCCTTCTGGCATGGAAGGAGGAGGTGGATTCCTCAATCCAGGCGTATTAAGGCGCTCCTAGGTACTTGCTGGGAGCGGGGAGAACTGTAGCTCGTGGAGCCTCGCATACAGGCCTCCCTCCGCAAGGAGCTCTTCGTGACTCCCCTCTTCCTTCAACTCCCCGCGGTGTAGTACGAGGATCCGGTCAGACTCCTTGATCGTGGACAGTCGGTGTGCGATCACAAGCGAGGTTCGGCCCTCCATGAGGCGGGCAGTGGCCTCATCAATCCTGGCCTCCAGCTCCGAGTCGACCGAGCTAGTGGCTTCGTCTAGGATAAGGATCTGAGGATCGAAGGCGAGCGCTCTGGCGAACGAAATGAGTTGACGTTCGCCGACGGACAGTGATTTTCCTCGTTCACCCAAAGGTTGGTTGTATCCTTCCGGAAGCCGTTCTATCAAGGGCCCCGCACCGACCTCGTGCGCGGCCTCGCGAATGCGCTTCTCAGAGATCCCAAGATTCCCGAGGCGAATGTTGTAACGAACGTCGTCAGAAAACAGGAAAATGTCCTGGAGAACGAGTCCGATGGATCTCCTGAGTTCCCTCTGCGGGATGTTGCGCACCGGTGTCCCATCCAGCAGAATGTCACCACGTTGAGGGTCGTAGAAGCGCATCAGAAGATTGATGATCGTGGTCTTCCCCGCTCCGGTGTGGCCGACGATCGCCACCTTCTCGCCCGGTGTGGTACGAAAGGACAGTCCTTTCAGGACCCACGTTGGCTTAATCCCCTCTCGCTCTCCATATGCGAACCAAACATCTCTGAATTCGATTTCGCCCCTTATCGAAGTGGGGATGCCAGTGCGGGTGCTCACAGGGTCTTTAATTGCTGGGGACCGATCCAGAAGTTTGAAGATCCGCTCCGAGGATGCCATTGCGGCCTGAAGGAGATTGTACTTGTCGGACAGATCCTGGATCGGTCGAAAGAATCGTCTGGTGTAGAGAAGGAACGCGGTGATTACACCAACTGTCGTAGCCCCTTCAAGGATTGAGAGGCCACCATACCAGACGATGAGTGCAAGAGCGATGGCCGTGAACACTTCAATAATAGGAAAGAACAGGGCGTAGTATGTGATGGAGCGAAGGTGTGCCTCCAGATACTCCTCGTTGATCTCTTCCAGTCTTTGGGCGTCGGCTTCCTCCCGGTTGAAGAGCTGGACCACTCTCATCCCTGTAATTCGTTCATGGAAGAAGGCGTTGATTCGGGCCAAGCGGATGCGGATGTCTCGATATGCAGTGCGGATCCGTGAACGGAATAGAAACGCTATCCAGGCGACGAACGGGAGGACCGCAAACACTGCCAGTGCCAGCTGTAAGTCCATGACCAGCATGGCTGAGACCACGAAGATGAGCGTGAAGAGATCGCCGAAGATCGCGACCACTCCGGAGCTGAACAGGTTGTTGAGGGTTTCGACGTCGGATGTGATGCGGGTCATGAGGCGTCCAACCGGATTTCGGTCGTAGAAGCTCAGGTCCAACTCTTGCAGCTTTTCGAAGATCTCCGTCCGCAGATCATACATCACTCGCTGCCCCAACCAGGTCGTGATCAGAGCCTGCCCGTACTCGAGCCAGAAGCTGGCCACTGCCGCTGCTAGGTAGGTTGTAGCGAGAACACCAACGAGCCTACCGTT
>CAUZHN010000069.1:0-12406 GCA_963579625.1 Gemmatimonadales bacterium UBA6960 | reverse complement strand
AGTTACCCGGCGCACCCCGGTGGGTTTCTTTCGTGCGGAATGGTCCGATGTTGACGAAGTCGCAATTGGCGTACATGGAAAAGCGGCTAATGGAAGAGCGATCAAGAGCACTTCGTTCCCTTGGTCTCTTCGATCAGATGG
The DNA here is from genome assembly GCA_963579625.1 of Gemmatimonadales bacterium UBA6960. Taxonomy (GTDB): domain Bacteria; phylum Gemmatimonadota; class Gemmatimonadetes; order Longimicrobiales; family Gaopeijiaceae; genus JAAXGI01. Next base: position 12,265 of record CAUZHN010000069.1, on the reverse strand, counting down.
CCAAGGCCGACCGAGAGTCAGCAGACTCTGACCTCAGGGCCCACACGGACCACATGGCCGATCAGGGCACCGAGGCGATGGAGCGCGAGAAAGCGGCTCTCTTCGCCACGAAGGAGGGCAGATATCTTTATCGGTTAGAAGAAGCGCTTCGCAGACTCTATGACGACCCGAAGAACTTCGGGACATGTCACACCTGTGGAACCCCAGCGGGCTTCGAGCGACTCGACGCTCTTCCTCACGCCAGATACTGCATCGACTGTAAGGTCAAGGAAGAGGGATCGATGTAGTTCTAGGTCGATGCCTCACCCGCTTCTTCAAGTTCTTCGATCTCCTCCTCCTCCTCTGTCTTGGCATGGAGGGGGCTCGTTTCTCTCCAGAGTTCCTCGATGTGGTCACGTATGTTCCGGATCTTGATCTCGATAGGCTGGTCCTGTAGGTGGTATCGCGCCGCGCTGAGTGCGCGGTAGGCACGCCAAAGGGCCGACGACGCTGGGGTCTGCTCATGGCTACGCCGTTTCTCTCCCTTTACCCGGGCCAAGATCCACTCCGTCATCTCCTCGTCTAGAAGCATCACATCACCATTGGACTTTGCTTCCGAGTCTACGAACTTCTGCAGCTTCTTCTTGAAGCTCTTTGGGACTCCAGCGACGACGTATATCGAAAGATCATCCCGCTCAAGCATTTCCGACGCCATTCGACCTCCGGTTTCCTCTCGGGTAATCAGTTGGTGTAGCTCTTCAGTTCTCTCGGCAGAGAATCAAAGCCCAATTCTTAGAGTGAAGCAATCAAATCATCGGCGAGGAGTTCCGCCTGCCATCGCCGAATTCCCCCCACAGACGCTACTTCTTCAGGGCGAGTCGGTGGGGATTCTGCGATCAGTTTCAGCACCGCGTTCGAGAGCAGCGTGCCGCGTCCCACTCCAAGCGCTTCAGCGCGCTTGTTCCTCACCGCCTTGAGCCTTGCTATCCGAGCCTCCACCTCCGGAGAGGGTCGTCTTCCAGACCCGTTGGGGCTGACCTGACCCGTCGGATAGCCTATCAGTTGATCCTCAGATCGAAGGTCCACGTCGCGGAAACGGATAAGGAGATCCTGGCCCCACTGGTGGGCGAGCGCCCGGCCCATGCCTTTCAACTCAGCCAGCTGTGACACTGAGGCAGGGTTCCTCCGAGCCGCCTCGACCAGCACCAAATCTCCGGCCACTCGAAACAGTGCTCGATCCAATTCCCTCCCCAGCTGATCTCGCCACGCCAGTGCCTCTCTGAGACGATCCACCTCTCTCGGCTCCAGTTCCCGCGCCTGTTTGATCCCGAGCACCGGCTCTTGGCCATTGGGCTCATGGAATCGGACCTTCTCCAGCTCGTGGAACTCCTCTAGGGCCCACTCCAGTCTATCAGACTCCACTAGTTCCTCTCGCAAGCACTCAGACAATGCAGCTAGATGAGTCGTATCGTGCGCAGCGTACTCGCGCATAGGGGAGGGAAGTGGACGCTGCGCCCAATCAGCCTTCTGATACTTCTTCGATAGATGGATGCCAAGGCGGTTATCCACCAAAGAGGAAAGCCCCAGGGCCTCAACGCCGAGGAGAGACGCCGCGATCTGCGTGTCGAACAACCCAGTGACGCTGATTCCGAGATCCCGGTCCAGAAGTCGGACGTCGAAGTCAGCACCATGCATCATCACCTCGACCGCCGGGTCCTCCAATACGGGGCGGAGCGCTGGCTCCAAGTCGAGCTTGAGGGGGTCGAGAAGGTAGGTTCGGCCTTCCGTGGTCAGCTGCACAAGGCAGAGTCGGTCCGTGTAGCGGTGATACCCAGCGGCCTCACAATCCAGAGCGATCCGATTCGCGGCTCCAAGGATTGAGCGCACTGCTTCCAGGCCCTCGCCGTCGTCGACATATCGGATCTCCATCCTTCTGTTGACTTACCCCGTTCCGATGTTTGATTCAACCAGCTGCCACTCTGGCCCGAAATCCAGAAAAAAATCTAGTCGCACATAAGCCCCGTAAAATGAACTAACGAACCACCATACCCTGGGATAGCCCTTTAAGTTCCGCGGAATCAGGGCTTTTCGGGTATCTTGCTCGTACCGTGATCGGGAAGCAACTTTGAACAAGTATTGCTTCCTCCTTACTGCCTCGAATTGCTCTTTGCCGATGCTCAGGACCAAGATCTTTTGCACTCTCGGGCCGGCCACCTCAGAGCCGGATGTCATAGGGCAGCTGGTCCGAGGGGGCATGGATGTTGCCCGACTCAATATGGCTCATGGTGATCGGAACTCGCATCGAAGAATGATAGAGTCGGTTCGAGCCGCAGCCGAAGATGTCGAGCGCCCGATAGCGGTTCTGGCGGACCTTCAAGGTCCGAAGATTCGCATAGGTGAGCTTGCGGAGCCTATGGAGCTCAATCCAGGCAACCAGGTTGCGATCGCTTTTGAGAGCCGGTTCCGACCTGGTCAGATTCCCACCACGTATGAAGGCCTTGCCCGAGACTTGTTGGAGGGTGATCGAGTCCTTATCGATGACGGTCTCGTCGAATTGGAATGCTTGGCAGTGGATGCAGACCAGGTGACCTTCCGGGTTATCCAGGGGGGAGTGGTCAAGAGCAATAAGGGTATCAACATCCCCTCTGGCGCTCTCTCAGCCTCGAGCCTGACAGAAAAGGACTTGGAAGACCTCGAATTCTCCCTGGAGTTGGGAGTCGAATATGTCGGGCTGTCTTTTGTCAGGCGGGCCTTGGATGTGGGCGAGCTGAAGAAGCTGGTGGCTGGCCGCGCGCTCGTCGTGGGCAAGATTGAGATGGCCTGTGCGCTTGCCGACATCGACGAGATCCTCGAAACATCGGATATGGTCATGATCGCGCGGGGTGATCTTGGGGTAGAACTCCCGTTCGAGGAACTGCCACTGGCGCAGAAGCGGATCATCCAGAAGGCAAATTTTCATGGGCGGCCAGTTATCACAGCAACTCAGATGCTAGAGTCCATGATTGAGCACGCTCGTCCGACCCGCGCTGAGGCCTCGGATGTCGCGAACGCGGTGCTAGATGGTACGGACGCGGTGATGCTCTCAGGTGAAACCGCGATTGGGAAACACCCGCTCCTCGCCCTAGATGCGATCTGCAGAATTGTGAGTGAGATCGAAGGGAGCGGGGTTCTTGCCTCCGGTCCCAAGTATCTTGGTCATCCAACACATGAGGATCGGTCCGGTGCCACCCCGCGGGAGCATGCGGTGGCATTAGCCACGGTAGATGCGGTGCAGTACCTGGCTGCACCGGCTGTGCTGGTTCTTACTTCCAGTGGTTTCTCCGCGAGACTCGTCTCGTCTCATAGACCCCCGGTCCCCATCTTCGCGGTAACCACGGATCCACGGACTTATTGCCAGCTTTCCGCCGTATGGGGAGTCCGACCCGTGCTGGCTCCCGAGCGGGACGTCAGTTATGAGTCCCTCACGGCGTTTGGAAAGGAGGCGATCCTCGAGTCGGGGATCGGATCATCCAAGGATTCCATCGTGGTCACAACAGGTTTTCCGTTTCACCAAGCGGGGACGACTAACACACTTCGAGTGGAGCGCCTCTGATCATTTGCGAAGTCGCGGCCCCTAATCCTCGCCACCTCGGCGGCAGCGTCGCGTGAGACTTACCTTTCTCGGCACCGGTACTTCCTTCGGCATCCCCGTCGTGGGATGCCGCTGCTCGGTCTGCTCTTCCAAGGACCCAAGGGATCGCCGCACCCGCCATTCCGCTTTGGTTTCCTGGGATGATGGACGAGCCGTGCTCGTGGACACGCCTCCCGAGCTTCGACTACAACTCGTACGAGAGGGGGTGGATCGGGTGGATGCCGTGTGGTTTACTCACGTCCATGCCGACCACCTTCATGGGATCGACGATCTGCGGATTTTTTCTCTCCGAAGTAAACGAAGCATCCCGGCCTATGCCTCTCAGGACTCCAGAGCCGCATTGGAACGCCGTTTCGCTTATATTTTCGATGCGACGGTCCGCCCGGACGCAGGATCGTCCAAGCCACAGGCGTCCCTTCACACGCTCTACGCGGGCCGGCCTGAGACCCTCGTTGGTGTAGAGTTCCTTCCACTCGAAGTATTTCACGGATCACTCCGGGTGTTGGGTTTTAGGGTGGGGGACCTGGGGTATATTACCGACGCAAAACGGCTCCCGTCTGAGACTCTGGAAGCTCTTGCCGGCGTCAGGGTGCTCGTCCTGAACGCACTCTGGTGGGGAAATCCTCACCCGACCCATTTCAACGTGGAAGAGGCGGTGGAAACCGCCCAACAACTAGGTGCCGAACGAACATTTCTCACCCATCTTACCCATCAGGTTTCCCACGAAGATCTTGTCAGCCGCCTTCCCCCGGGGGTCTTTGCGGCGTATGACGGTTTGATGGTCAAGATTCCAGACGACCAGAGTTAGTGGGACGAGAAACGATGTTGGAGAGAGAGATCCCGGTGCCTGAGAGGCAGGTAAGGTTCCAAACCTCTGGGAACTCCACTTTCGTAAACCTGTATTCCCAGCTGGGCCGGCCCTACCTTCCCTTCCTGGAGATGAAGGAGCCTGACCCCAATTCTACCCAGGGGAGGACCCAGAATGCGAGACCGAGATGAGACTCCCTATATAGTAGTTGAGAAAGACAGTGGGGGGGTGGGTGCTTTTCTCCTTGGTGCAATCTTGGGGGCTGGCGTGGCGCTGCTTCTCGCTCCGCGCTCTGGCGAAGAGACCCAGCGAGATATCAGGGAGAGGGCCACCCGGCTGATGGACGCTGCCGAGCAGCGGGTGCGTGAAGTCCAACAGCAGGTGGAAGAGCGTCTTGAGCAGGCCCGTGGGGAGATCATGGAGCGTGTGGACACGATTCGGGAGGCCGTGGATTCGGGTCGTGAGGTGGCGCAGGAGGCCCGGACCGACCTAGAGGGCCAGATTGAGCGGTCGAAGGCAGCATATCGAGCGGGCGTGGAAAATGCGCGTGAATTGGCCGAGGAGGAAGGCTGACGTTCGCTATGCTAAAGCATCGAGGAGGAGTTCTGACGCCGTGTGAGATCGCAACCTGCCTGCGCCCTTTGGGTTACGGTGGAACAGGACCATCTTCAGCATTGGTGATTGTCCGAGATACGAAACGGCATCGCCTCGTCACGCCTTCTTGGAACTGGCCCCGTGGCGTTGGTAATGAGACCCCCTGTACTTCTGCGACCTACTAGATGCCGGACGAGGTCAAGGGCCGGCAGATCATCGCTACCAATCGGAAGGCTCGCCACCAGTATTACGTACTGGATAAGTGGGAAGTTGGTTTGGTTCTAGCTGGTCCCGAGGCGAAGTCGCTCAGGGCAGGAAAGGTCTCCTTCAAAGATGCCTTTGCAAGGGTAGAGAGTGGTGAGGTTTGGCTTTATAGCCTCCACATCGCTCCCTACGACTCCGCGAACCGCTGGAATCAAGATCCGGAGAGGCCCAGAAAACTCCTTCTCCACCAGCACGAGATTCGTAAGCTTGTTGGTGCGGTCGAGCAAAAAGGACTTACCCTGATTCCTCTGGATCTGTACTTCAGCGGAGGATACGCGAAGGCGACCCTGGCCCTGGCGAGAGGAAAGCAAACTTACGACAAGCGGGAGAAGCTGAAACGTCGTACTCAGGAAAGAGAGGCGCAGCGCGCCATGCGCGGCGAGTAGGAGGGATGGCGTATCGTCTTTGCCGTTTCTGGCTCGTGGCTCTCTCTCCCCTCCTTGGCTTGTTCGGGCCCAAGCCCGCAGGTGCCCAGTCCCCTCAGTCCATATCGGTGAGTCTTCCGGGAGGGACGGATTCCACGCTCCCAGTGGAGAATGATCGTGGATACCCGACGATTCCGGCCAGTAGTTTAACGCCGTTAGGCTGGACGGTTGCTGGAGATCAGGTCGAGGGTGAAGTCGTTCTGCGTCACCGGACCGGCCTTGAACTTCGGTTTTGGCCCGGGTCTCCTTTTGTTTCTTGGGACGAGGTACTGATTCAGATGGTTAATAGTCCCTACTGGAATAGGGAAACCTTCTACGTTCCACTTCAGCTGGCCGTGGACCTTTTCCCCGGCTTCCTTCCGGACGCGTATGCATTCGACGAAGAGAGATATCTCCTCCTGGCTGAGGGAGCGGAGCCTGCCAGGCCGCCCTCATCATCCCCCCCCTCGATCCCCATCCCGCGCTCTGAGGCTACAAGACTACCTGCTTCCGGTCCCGAACCTCCATCGTGGTCTCCTCGCGACGGAGAGCGGGCCGCTACTGTCGTGATAATTGATCCCGGTCATGGTGGAGACGATCCCGGAGCGATGGGCTCGGGAGGTGTGGCGGAGAAAGATGTTGCCCTTTCGGTGGGACTGGCGCTAGCCCGAGAACTCTCGAGGAATCCGGCTATTGAGGTACGGCTCACTCGGGATCGGGACGTCGAGATCCCAATCTGGACGAGAGGTGAGTGGGCAACCGAGTGGAAAGGAGACCGCCGAGGAGCATTCGTCTCCATCCATGCAAACGCGCTTGTCGGGCGCGCAGGGGTACGAGGGTTTGAGACGTACTTCTTGTCCGAAGCCAGAACGGAGCACGAGCGGCGTGTGGCGGCCGCAGAGAACACCACATTGGCGCAGGCATCCGATCTCGCCTCCACCGGCTCCGATCCTTTTCTGGACGGGATACTCAGTGACCTACGTGCCTTCGATCACCAGCAGTGGTCAGCCTTGCTGGCAGAGGAGGTGCAGCGGGAGCTAAGTGAGTTCCATCCGGGGACTGACCGAGGAGTCAAGCAGGGACCGTTTGCAGTGATCACGAATGCGTTGATGCCTGCGGTCCTCGTGGAGATAGGGTTCATCACGAATCCGGAGGAGGAACGGCTACTCAGCCGTGACGAATTCCACAGGGACGCTGCTCTGGCTATCAGCCGAGCTCTTGAAAGATTCCTAGAGCGCTACCCTCCGGGAGGAATTCCGTAACCGATGGATCTTGGTGTAGAAATTTTTGGCGTCCAGTTCAGAAATCCGGTGCTCCTCGCGTCCGGGACATGCGGATTTGGAGCCGAGGTTTTATCCGTCACGTGTGTCGAGGCACTGGGAGGATTGGTTACAAAGTCGGTCACGCTTGAACCCCGTCAGGGAAACAGGGCTCCTCGGGTAGCGGAGTTCGGTGCTGGGATGGTGAATTCGGTGGGGCTGGCGAATCCCGGTGCACACATAGTCCGACGTGAGAAGCTCCCGTGGATTGAGAAGAATCTCCCCGAAACGCAGGTGTTCGTTAGTGTCGCGGGCCACACCACCGATGAATATCTCGAGGTTGTGGAGATCCTGGATGATAGTCCTGGATTCGTGGGCTTCGAGTTGAACCTTTCCTGCCCGAACGATGCTCGGAGGAGCGGATTACCCTTCGCTCTGGATCCAGATGCCCTGCATCAGGTCGTGAGGGGGGTCCGGAAGCGGACGGAGCGGCCGATCCTTGTGAAGCTGGCTCCGAACACACCTGATCTAGGGCCTATCGTAAGAGCGGCGGCGGACGCCGGAGGGGATGCGCTCACACTGGTAAACACGCTTCCCGGGCTGGTCCTGAATCCTGATACAGGTCGATCTGTGCTGGGTGCTGGAACCGGGGGGGTGAGTGGGCCTGCACTTCGAGCAGTTGGGCTGCACGCAGTGTGGAGTGCTGCCCGACTTACGAATCTTCCTTTGGTCGGTGTGGGTGGGATTGGCAATGGACGCGACGCCGCCCAGTATCTTGAAGTCGGTGCCTCTTTGGTCCAGGTGGGTACCGCCTCGTTTTGGGATCCCCGCGCTGCTGAACGGGTGGTGCACGAGTTGCACCGGTTTGGAAAATCGAGAGGGATTCGGAGGGTGGCCGACCTCCGGGGGTCTGCCACGGTGTCAGAGTCCCAACTCCTAAATCAACAAGAGGTTGGGGGATCCGATCGCGAGGGAGCGCTCAGTGGCTGAGGTCGTCATTGCGCTGGACGTCCCGAGCCATGCTGCCGCTTTAGATCTGGTCGATAGGCTTCCTCCAGAAGCGAACTTTTTCAAAGTAGGGTTAGAGCTGTTCATAACGGCAGGGCCCCCGGTCGTGACAGAACTCCGTTCACAGAGTCGGCGTGTGTTCCTTGATCTCAAACTCCACGACATCCCAAACACAGTTGAGGCAGCAGCCCGAGCTGCGGCCGAGTTGGAAGCGGATCTTATCACGATACATGCCCTAGGCGGTCCTCGGATGATTGAGGCGGCCCGGAGGGCAGTCGAGGGATCGGGCACGAAGCTGATCGCGGTGACTGTGCTCACCTCCCTTTCGGAGAGTGACCTTGCAGTGACATGGGGGACTTCCCGACCTGATCGAGGTGAGGAGGTCGCGCGCATAGCCAGCCTGGCGATAGCGAGTGGAGCCCACGGGGTCGTCACGTCCGCCCAAGAGGCTCGTCAGCTGCGGGAGCGGTTGGGTCCGGATTTGTTAATCGTGACTCCGGGGATTCGCCTGTATGATGACGAACACGATGACCATGCTGGAGTTGTAACTCCTAGACAGGCTGTGCGGGCGGGCGCGGACGTCCTAGTGGTCGGTAGGAGCGTGACACGCGCTCCGGATCCACGAGAGGCATTTGTCCGGATTCATGCGGAGCTGGTGGAGACATGAGCGACAGATGAGGGGGGCGTATCCGACCCATGGCTACGGTCCTGGTTACACTCCTGGCAGGGATGCTCACGGCGTCAACGGTGTCGCCACTCCGCGTGCGCACGCGGTAGCAGCAGTAGAGTAGAAGTTCGGGTGCTTCGGTGAACAAGACCGCCTTTCCCATGTTGGTTGTCCAGTGCCTAACCACTGTATCATTCCTAACAACGTCCAACTGATCTGGTAAATCTGATGGGTCTCCACCTATTCAATACAGTCTCCCGCCGGTTGGAGCCCTTCGAGCCGCTCAATCCGGGAAGAGTCGGGATTTATGGATGCGGCCCGACCCTTTATGGACCTGCACACATCGGCAACTTCAGGACTTTTCTCTTTTACGACCTGATTCACCGGTATGTGGAGTGGAGGGGGTTAGAGGTGCACTTCGTGATGAATTTCACCGATGTTGACGACAAGACGATCAAGGCGGCGCGAGCCAAGGGCACTTCTCTCCCTGAGTATACTGCGCCATATCTGGATGCTGTGTTGGAGGAATCGGATGCTCTCGGTGTACGTCGTTTCGACTCCTATCCGAGAGCAACCGAATACATCAAGGAAATGATCGAACTCGTCCAACGGCTTCTCGACCGTGGTTTGGCCTACGCGACTCCGGACGGCTCCGTGTTCTATGACATATCCGCCTTTCCGGATTATGGAAGGCTTTCTGGGAAGGATCTCAAGGAAGGCCGGACTGGCGACCGGGTCGCCACGGACGATTACGGTAAGGACGATGTCCGAGACTTTGCCGTCTGGAAGGGCGTGAAGGAGGGAGATGAGGAGGTCGGTGCGGTGTGGGATGCCCCTTGGGGCCGGGGCCGTCCGGGATGGCACCTGGAGTGCTCCGTGATGGCCCTGTCCGAGGTGGGAGAGACGGTTGATCTGCACCTCGGCGGAGAGGACCTGATTTTCCCTCACCATGAAGATGAGATCGCCCAGTCAGAGGGAGCCACGGGGAAGCTTTTCGTACGCCAGTGGGTCCACGCTAAACACTTGAAGGTCAATGGACGAAAGATGTCCAAATCCTCAGGCAATGTCGTGATTGTGAGAGACCTCCTGGACGAAGGCGTGTCCCCGGCTGCTATCCGGCACCAACTCCTGTCGGCACAGTATCGTACCGAGCTGAACTTCACGCGGGAGGGCCTCCATGCCTCGACGCGAGCGGTCAATCGGTTGCTTGATTTGGAGGCCCGCCTCAGCGCCCACCCCGGGAGTGAGGATGCTCCGGGGACGGAGCTTCCTGTGGTTTCGGAGGAAACCATCGCCGCCTTCACTCGGGCGATGGACGATGATTTGAATGTCTCAGAGGGAATCGCTTCTCTCTTCGGGTTCCTCGGTCGGTGTAACTCTATCCTGGACACCACTCCTGTTCTGAAAGAGTCTGAGCGTGCCGGTGGGCTTGCGGTTCTCGAGTCCCTGGACGATGTCCTCGGGTTTCTGGAGGTCGGAAGGCGTTCTCGGGTAGTGGACTCAGAGTTGCGGGAGTGGGTAGAAGAGCGTATCGGGGCCCGTGCTAATGCGAGGGCGGAGGGAGATTGGAGCGCCGCGGATGCTATCCGCAACGAACTCGCTGGCCGTGGGATCACTTTGGAAGATGGTCCGGCAGGAACCCGTTGGAAAAGTGAGCGAATTGGACGTTGACACTCCCAGGAGGCCAGACTACACTAAAACGCTCTGTATCTTGCTGACGTAGCTCAATTGGTAGAGCAGCCGCCTTGTAAGCGGCAGGCTGTGGGTTCGAGTCCCTCCGTCAGCTCGTTCGCCGTGCACCAACAAGGGGGCGCGGCGAAACGCTTGTGAGGGTCGGCCGGATACAGGCGTTTCGCCCTGAGCCGACCGTACGGTGGGGTACCGAAGCGGTCAAACGGGGCAGACTGTAAATCTGCTGGCTAATGCCTTCGTAGGTTCGAATCCTACCCCCACCATGGCGAGCCAGCGCCCCAGACACCTTCGGAAGCAATTGGATCAGGGACGGCAGAGAGGTTTCTCAGGACGCCATGCGGGAGTAGCTCAGTTGGCAAGAGCATCAGCCTTCCAAGCTGAGGGTCGCGGGTTCGAGTCCCGTCTCCCGCTTTTCGACGCTGGATCCTCGATGAGGACGGTCGGTGGCGAGGCTCCGGTAGCTCAGTGGTAGAGCGCTTCCTTGGTAAGGAAGAAGTCGAGGGTTCAATTCCCTCCCGGAGCTTTGGTCAGGAGGATGGCAGCTCCCGTTACTCGTGCAGGAAAAGCTGAAAAGAACAAACCGTTCCAAATGACTTGAACGAGACATAACGAGGCGAGCAAAACGATGGCCAAGGCGAAATTCGAGCGAACGAAGCCACATGTAAACGTGGGAACGATCGGACACGTAGACCACGGCAAGACGACGTTGACAGCGGCGATTACGGAGGTCCAGTCGAAGAAGGGGCTAGCGGAGTTCGTATCGTTCGACGAGATCGATAAGGCACCGGAAGAGCGGGAGCGGGGGATCACGATTGCGACGGCGCACGTGGAGTACGAGACGGATAACCGGCACTATGCGCATGTAGACTGTCCCGGGCACGCAGATTACGTAAAGAACATGATCACGGGCGCGGCGCAGATGGATGGAGCGATACTGGTGGTATCGGCAGCGGATGGACCAATGCCTCAGACGAGGGAGCACATATTGTTGGCGAGGCAGGTGAATGTGCCGAACATCGTGGTGTTCCTGAACAAGTGCGACATGGTGGATGACGAAGAGCTATTGGAGTTGGTGGAGTTAGAAGTACGCGAGCTATTGAGCGAGTATGACTTTCCTGGGGACGATCTTCCGGTGGTGATGGGGTCAGCGCTGCAGGCGTTGGGTAGCGGAGACCCAGAGTCGGAGGAGTCGAAATGCATTACTGAGCTGATGGATGCGATCGACGAGTATATCCCGGTGCCAGAGAGGGATATGGACAAGCCGTTCTTGATGCCAGTGGAAGATGTATTCACGATCACGGGACGAGGGACGGTGGCGACAGGTCGGATTGACCGAGGGATCGTGAAGGTGGGCGATGAGGTGGGGATCGTGGGGCTGAGTGCGGAAGAAGGGACGAAGACGGTGGTGACTGGGGTGGAGATGTTCAGGAAGATGCTGGACGAGGGGCGGGCAGGAGATAATGCAGGAGTGCTGCTGAGGGGGACGAAGAAAGAGGAAGTGGAGCGGGGGATGGTACTGGCAAAGCTGGGATCAATCAAACCGCACACGAAATTCAAGGCAGAGGTATACGTGTTGATGAAGGAGGAAGGAGGTCGGCATACGCCGTTCTTCGACGGATATCGACCACAGTTCTACTTTCGGACGACAGACGTGACGGGATCAGCGCATCTCCCGGAAGGAGTAGAGATGGTGATGCCGGGCGACAATGTGCAGATGGACGTCGAGCTAATCAGCCCGATTGCGATGGAGACGGAACTGAGGTTCGCGATCCGCGAGGGTGGACGCACCGTCGGTTCAGGTGTCGTTACCGAGATCGTTGAATAGTTAGAAGGGGGGGCTGTGCTTCCACCGGCTTTGCCGGCGGAGCCTCCTCGGCAGGGAAGATGACAGCGCCGCTCCCCAGGCAAGTGGGGTTGGGGTTCCCGGATCCGAAGATGATTGCAGTTATTAGGGAGGAA
>CAUZHN010000068.1:0-12744 GCA_963579625.1 Gemmatimonadales bacterium UBA6960 | reverse complement strand
TCAGGATGCGCATCGCCTCCATGACCGCGACCGCACCAGTGCCGTTATCCAGAGCCCCAGAGCTACCGTCCCACGAGTCGTAGTGTCCGCCCAGGATCACGAACTCCTCCGGCTGGGCGCTCCCCGGGATCCGGGCAATGGTGTTGAAGACTGGCACCTCACCAAGGAACCGTGCCTCCGCGTTGACCCGCAGCACAGGCTCCTGCCCGTTCTCGGCGAGCCGGAACACCAGCCCGTACGCCTCGCAGCTCAGATCGAATACCGGCGCCCTCTCCGCCCTTGTGCCAAAGATCTTGTTCACGCCCCATCCAGCCGACCATTGCGACCGGATAATCCCCGCAGCTCCGGCCGCCTCTAGACGCTCCGGTAGCACCTGCCGATCGACTCCCGTGTTTTCCTCACGTTTGCGCCACGCCGCCACCGCCTGCCTGCGTTCCTCGGTTATTCGCGCCAGTGTTTCTGGCCGGGCAAACCACTCCACATTGTCCTGCGGTCGGCAGTTTGTTTCGGGACGGGAGATCAGCACGAACTTGCCGCTCACCTCAGGTAGCCAGGACTCAAACGCTACCGAGTTGCCCGCATCGGCCAGGATAACCACCCCGGCCTCGACCGGACCTTCAGTCGCCGGGCTCCACGCGGCCGCCATACCCTCCAACGATCGCACGCGCGGGGAGATTAAATCGACATGGCTGATCCCCCGCTCCCATCCACGCCATGTCCCGTACTGCTCCTTATATGCCTCGATGCCCCATTCCGCGTACTTGGCCACCGACCAATCGTTCGCTCGGGCCATGCCGGGCGAACCCGTGAGGCGAGGCCCGATTAAATCCATCATAACCTGGCCCAGTTCGTAAATCTGCGAGCGCTCGACACCCTCATCCCAGATCGTACGGATCATCGGATCGTCCGAAGTGAAAGACTGGGCAACGGCTGCCTGGGTCGTGCCCGGCTGTACCGGAGCGGTCAGGACGGACAGGGATACCAGGAAGCACACGAACAGGACTCGGACCGAGGATCTCATGGATGCCTCCCTGAGTTGGGTTAAACTGGCGCGAGCGGAACCAAGCAGAGTATGGGATAATCCGATCAAACCGCCGATAAAATTAGGGGCAGCCGCGGACCAGGGATACCGCGTTAGAGGACGAGCAGCTATGGAGCACCGCACTCCACCGCCGACACTCTAGCCACCCCAGTCACTCTCGGCCCCCGGGCACCAGCATCCACCAAAAATGGAACGACCGTCATCATGGGTTGATCCATGCGGACAAGAACGTCTGAGCCGTCCGTCTCGGTCTGGAGTTCCAAGAGCGTGATCTGCGACTGGAGCGTAGTCACCTGTTCTGTGCTGAGCGCATAGGCGCACGGAGGGGGATCGAGTATCTGGCCGGGGGTCGGGGCGTTGTCATCCGCTCCAAACAGGTAGAACGGTTCAGAGCGATCCCGACCGGTGGCTTCCTTGGCCCCCGGCGCAGCTGTGACCGCGGTGACGATCTCGCCCGATCGGTTCCAGAAGAACTCCAGGACCGAGTTCATCGTCTCCTGATGGACAGCCGCGCGCAGCGGCGCTCCCTGCTGGCCCGATGATTCGACGAGAAGCCCGAGGGCGTGACGAAGCCCGACGGCATTGCGCAGCATGCTCTCGTTCTCATCGCCCGGCGGGCCTGGGCCCGCACCGTACAACTCGACACTCCAACCGGCCAGGGGAAGCTGATCGAAGAGGTGGTCCTCAACCAGGGCTCGCGAAAGGTCTCGGACCGGCCCGTAGACGTTGAGATTCCGAGGCCAGAGCAGCTGCAGGTCGGGCGTTGTGGCGCCGGGTCGCTCGTGAGCGTCCACCACGAGATCCGGTCGGAAGTCCCGAATGACCTGCGCGATGGTCCGCGCCTCGGGTGAGACGAGGGCGAGATGGTCCCGGTTGATATCGACGTTGTCCGCATTGCGGCGTGTGTTGGCGACCCGTCCGTCGGGATTCGCGGTGGGAATGACCAGGACCGTGGCTGTGCTCAAAGCGTCGGGAAGCAGGCTTGCCTCGGCGAAGGCGAGGTCGCGCAGGAACTGGAGTGCGGCCTCGCGTCCTGCCGGCTCGTCCCCGTGCTGAGCGCCTACGACGAGGAGTGCCAGCCCTGCCGCGATCTGATCATCGGGAGCTGGCTGCGGATGGGCGAGCCGCACGAGGTGGATCGGGCGGCCGTGGACCGACGTCCCGACCTCGGTAATTCGGACTCGGTCGGATTCGGCATCGACCGCGGCCAGAAACGCGAGTTCTTCTGGAAGAGTCGTGAACCCTACACCGCTCCGCTCCTCGAACCCGGTTACGGGAGGGCCAACTTCTTCGGGCACTTCTTCGGGTGGCCCGAGCCCATGGTCCGAGCACGCTCCGAGAATCGGAAGAAGGCCGATCGCAAGCAGGGATGATCGCCATGAACGGGGGGCTAGGCTTCGATTCAACTGAGGCTCCTGGGCACTCCGAACCTCAGGAGAAGCTCGAGTGATCGGTTCCGTACAGTCGTGAATGAGCCGACATAGGCATCGCTCAATCCCTCGGTCAGCCGAATATCAAATTCTGGAATCATCCTATCAAAGAGGTGTAGACTGAACCCACCGCCAAGGCCAATACCCAGGGAAGTCGTCTTCTTCTCGTACAACACTTGTTCTAGGACTGGGGTACTTCGGTTCCTCAAAAGCTGGTCTATGGTCGGCCCGAGAGCGATGTGCACGCTCAAAGGGCCAATCGACTTGGATAGTTTCACATGGAGTGCGAAGCTCAGGTATTCGGTGCGGATCTCACCGGCTACCGGAGCGCCTTCACTATCACGTTGAACTATGGCACCACGCTGGACGTAGTCCCCCTCAACGCGCACTGACACGCTCTCACCAGAAAGTCCGACTTCAGCAAAACCTCCGACCAGATAGCCGTCACGAGAGGCCGTGCCAACCGATGGTGTCCATAGTTGGTCTGAGGTGGTCTTACCCATGACCACGCAGAACCCTGTCGGTAGGTGCGCCGGTAGAGCGCGGAGGGACCGGTGTGCGGAGGTCGTATTCGCCCACCATGATCAACGTGGGTGTCGTGACATTCTCGGCGAACATGAGCGGAGACCTTCTCAGGAATAGACTTCGAGCTGAATCTCCTTGCACTCGCCACCATTGATCCTGCCGCTTTCGACGGAGCAGGAAGTGGCAATCACGAGCAGGTCGTCCAGTGCCTTCAGCAGCACGTAATCACCCGGCCTCGCAAGTGACTGACGCACCTCCAAGTTGCCGTCCATGTCGATCGCTGGTGAGTTCTGGAAGAGGTTGTGGGGCTCGGCATAGCCTCCGGGGGTGAAGTTCATCTCTGCCAGAACCGCATTGAGGTTGCCACGGCAGCTCGGATGGTTTTCGTCACGATACATGTAGTTGTCGCACGCCGGATAGAACAGGTCGTGGACGCCGACGGTGTCTTCCTCCAGCATCAGCAAGGGTCGTCGCTTGACGCTGTAGAAGGGATGGCCGACTTGCGGGTACAGTCGGCGCTGGCGTGTCATCGTCGTACGCGGACACAGGTACTCGTCCGGGGTATCGTGCACGAACGCGAACAGATCAGAGACCTGAACGCCTCTCGGGGTAATCACTTTGATCGACTGATCGCGCTCCAAGAAGACGCCGCGGCCTGACTGCGGTGGGATCGTCACGGTGGAGACGATGCGGCGAGGTCGCTCCTGTCGCGGTGCACCTAGCCCCACACTGCTGCCAATTGCCGCGGCTACGGTGCCGCCCAGGAAGCCGCGTCTCGATAGCTGTGCATCTTCGTTCGACATAAGACCTCCTCATTCGGTGATGGTGAACCTAGATCTCGTTGTGTGTGGCCGATAAATTGCTAGAGCCCTCCGAATATCCGCAACTTATGCTCTACAGTTCTCACTCATTCCCACTTGTTGTCCGGGTCGGAATCGCACCGGCTGATTGCCAGTAAAACCCTTCAGGTGCACGCTGTTCAGGCCAACGTTCGTTCAACGTAGCGCCCTCGAACAGACGCCCGTTCTTCATCACCCAACGTACAGTGTTCGTGTTATGCAGATCATCCAACGGATTTTCATCCAGCACGACGAGATCAGCGAGTTTACCTACCTCGAGTGATCCCAAATCATTATCGAGGCCAAGCACATCGGCTCCGATGATTGTTGCAATCTGAAGTGCCTCATGGTTGGTCATGCGATCAGACGAGCCTACGAGCCAGAGCTCCCAGTGATATCCCAGCCCCTGAAGCTGACCGTGACTGCCTACCCCTGCGCGTCCGCCTGCCTCGACTACGTCGTCAAGGAAATCTGAGATCTCTTTGTGGATGTACTGAGACTCATCAAACCAACCTGGTACACGACGTGCTGCCTTCTGATAGATCTCCTCGAACGGCGTGAAGGTCGCGAGCTTCTCGTCTCTGAGAACGTCGGTATTTGTGAAGTAGTAGTTCTCTGCCCAAGGCCCACCGTACGTAACCACTATGGTTGGTGTGGTTGCCGTATTCGATTGGGCAAACAGCTGTGTGATATCATTGTAGAGAGGTACCGAAGGCAGATTGTGTTCAACTCCGGAGTAGCCGTCCTGGGCCATTGTGAGATTTAATTGTAGATCGAGGCTTCCTTCGGTAGTGGGCATGAGTTCAAGCTCGTACGCGGCCTGGATGATCCACTGCCGGACCTCCCGATTACCTGCGCCATACATCTTGATGGTCTTGGTATCGAAGTAGTCCGAGTAGCGCTTCAGAACATCTCTGGCCTCATTGAGACTGCTGATGCCTTCACCTGAGAAGACGCCCTGGCTCGTGCTATAGATGCGAGGGCCAAGCATTCTTCCGGCACGCATGAAATCTTCGTAGCTGAGCACATCGCTCGAGCCAGTCTGAGGATCACGTGCGGTTGTGACTCCGTAGGCTAGGTTCGCGGCATACGACCAAGGCTGAGCACGGTGTACGTTGAACGAGCCCCTTAAGTGAGCATGCGTATCGACAAAGCCAGGCATGATGGTCTTACCCGACACATCGATCTGTTCCGCACCTCCCGGTATGCTGAGTGAGCCACTTGGGCCCACAGCAGCAATGCGATTGTCACGGATCAAGATGTCACCACGCTCGAGCACTTCCTCACCGTTCATCGTGATGATTCGTGCACCCGTCAGTACGATTTCACCTGACGGCATATCCCGATCAACCTCGATCCGGATCCGCGTTTCGATAGGCTGATACGTAGCCTCATCTTCTTCGTCGCCCTCTTCGTCTTCGTCCTCAGATTCATCCTCGGGGTCTTCTAGAGCTTCGATGCTGTCCGCGAATGCTTGGGCTGCATCGAGGTTGTAGGCGAAGTGTGCGTTACCAAGCGCCCAATGCACTTCTTCTGCGTTCGGACCCCAGGCCGGAAACTGAGAACCGATATCGGTAAGCTGTGATGCTGGGAACGAAGCATTATCAGGATTCGCGACCGAGATCGTCGGAGCTTCAGCGCCGACTCCAGTTGGAACCGTGACGACGTAGAGCTGGTTACCAACTTGTGCGAGTGCCTGATCACCACTCGGTGCCATGAGAATCAATCCAGCTGCAGTACCTTGGCCTCCGCCACCGCCGCTTGAGCCACGCACTTGAACGTGCTCACGGCGATCCGTTCCGTCCCAACGCATAGAGATCAAGCCAGTACCACCCTGGAAGGCATAGATCCGATCGGATCCTTCAGTGAAATGCGGTCTACTGAGTCCCGAAATCGGAGCGATGACCGTCGCGTCGCCACCTTCGCTTGGTAGCCACACCAGTTCTACCGCACCCCTGGGCACATTTTGACTGACTGCCTCTTCGTATGCGCGTCTAGGTCCGCGTACTGCTAGGACACGATCTCCGTCCGGCGACCAGACCGGTTCAGCGTAAAACGCACTCTCAGTCGTGATTCTCTCAAGATCATCACCATCACTCCCCACGGAATACAGATGGCCTCCATCTGCATCGGAGTAGGTCACAAACGTGATCCGTTCTCCGTCTGGTGACCAAGCAGGCATCGAGGCATTCGCATCCATTTCCGCGATATGAGATGGCTCACCATTCGGGTAATCCATCACATAGAGTTCGCTCATCACCGTGAACGCCAAACGCTCACCGTCAGGTGATGGTGCGATGTCTCTAATCTGCTTAGCTACAAAGGTCGGTGTATCCTCGATCGGATAATCAAAATCAACCTCGGGGCCCATCGGTACTTCTGCGTTGACCAAGAACGGTATCTCGGTCGGAGAAGACCCGTCGAGGGCTACTCGCCAGATTTTCCCGCCATAAAATACCACGACTTCCCTGGAGTCAGGTGTAAAAGACATCCCGGGATAGGCATCCCTAGATGCTCTACTCTCTTGGTCATCTCTTTGGATTGGGTATGCGAGCCAACGTTCCTCTCCGTTGGATAGGTCGCGAATACGTAGTCCAGTCTCCGAGACATGACGACTCGCGTACACAAGCCAACGTCCGTCAGGGGACAGCGTCGGCCGGAACGCACCACCGTAACGTCCGCTGCGGTTAGTACTCTCACCCGTTTCACGGTCGTAAACCCAAAGTTGGTAGTCACTGCCCCCGGAGTTGTATTCCCAGCTTCCCGTGCGCCTGCCGTGCCAGATATAGCGATCATCATCTCCGAAGGCGGCTCCGGTTGTGCGAGCATTGTCCGGCTCTTCAATGAGTTGTGCACCGCTTCCGCCATTCTTGTGGTGCATCCAAAGCTTGCCCTGACCCGGTCCCTGGCGGGTCACGACGATATAATCACCGTCCGGTGTCCACTCAGGAGACTGATAAGAACTGTCTTCTCCTTTTGTGATACGAGTGGTGTCCGCTTTATCAACCGAAATCGTCCATACGCCTTGTCCACCACTTCGGTCTGAGACGAAGACTACATGATTGCCATCTGGGCTGAAGCGTGGCTGGCCATCAAACGCCATGCCCTGTGTCAGAGCTTCGGCCGTGCCACCTGAGAATGGCATCGTATAGAGGTCACCCAGAAGATCGAACACGATCGTCCCACCGTCTGGACTGATGTCCAAGGATATCCACGAGCCTTCAGTAAACGATTCCGTGAGCATCCGGGTTGGGGTGAGTGGGAGACCTTCCTTAAGAAGCTTGGTCTCTTCGTCTACCTCTTCTTCGTCTTGAGCAAACACCGTCACGGGTGCGGGCATAGCCACACACATGATGAAGAGGGTGAGGACCATCCATGCACGCTTCGCCATCAGTCTTCTCCTGGGCAGTGATGTTACAACTGTCCCGATACGAAATCGGGGCGAAGAAGATCGTTAGATGTGGGCTAACTCGCGAGGAGTCAGCTATTTCTTCTTGGCATCCCAGATGAACCCGAGTGCGTTCAGTGCGTCGATCCGCTCCTGGGTTAACTCGCCCTTCCTATAATTCTTTCGCCGGTTGCTAACCCAGCTACCGAGTGCATAGCCGTCCTTTGTTTTGAAATTTTGGTGCACTCTGCAGTCTCCGTGCTCCTTCCTAAAGACTTTCAGGTAACCCAACCCTTCCCAGAAGCACTCGGTTGAGTGTTCAAGTAGCTGAAGTCGAATCACGTCGCTGAATGCAGCGTTTACCGAGCGTGGTAAATCGAGAATGAGCTTGGGCAGCCGAATCCTGCGGCCTTTTCGCTGACCCAGTTTTGTTCGAAGGGTGTCCAGCGACTCCGCAAGCACATCATCATGAGCGCGCAGCGCCTCGAGTACCCGCCATACGGTCTCGAACGCGGAGGATTCAATCGTGGCCTTTGTATTCCTTTTATGAAGAATCGGGACCGGCAGGATGATCATGCTCGTGCCTTCCTTCTTCTTGGATTTCCGGATCGCTCGACCGACTGCTTGCACGATGTCGATCGCGCTGCGTTTGGGTTGTACGAACGAGATGCCATCGATGGTCGGCACATCGACGCCTTCTCCGAGGCACCGCGCATTGGATACGATGCCGCATTCTCCGTCTTCTAGGTCATCGAACCGAGCCAGCACCTGTTCCCTCTGAACGACCGGCATCTCACCCGATACCGCGTCACCCCAAACCTTCGCGGGACGTTTTCGATTCTTTCGCAGCCATTCTCTTGCGATCGGGACATTCTTACTGAAGTCTTTCGCCTGCTTAACCCTGCTGTGGAACGTGATCATCCGACGGGTACCGCGTCTCTTCATCGCTCGGTGGATCGCGACGTGAGCGGCTAGCTCTTCCCCGTCGATCGTTGAGCCTTCGACCTTCAATAGTTTTCGATTTCGAATAGCCCTGGCGATCTTCGGATCATCTACACCGACAACGAAAATCTCGTAATCGGTCAGGAGGTTTTTCTCGATGGCTTCCGAAAACGGGAGCTTGTACGCGATCTCACCGTATACCTCGGTGTCTTCCATCGAGTGGATGTCATAGCCTTCCTCTTTGCCACGCTTACGGGCCTTTTTCGAGACGATCCTCGGTGTGGCTGTAAGAAAGAGTCGACGTCTGGCAGGGATATGCTCGTCATACAGCGGGCGAGTGAACGCGTTGAGCCCGGCTGACGTCGTGTTATGAGCCTCATCACAAATCATGAGATTGAACGAGCGACCTGATTTTTTGATCGCTTCCTCGACTACCTCAGAAGATTGATATGTCGAGAACACAACGATCGGGCCACGAACATCCAATGCTTTCGCGATTACATCAGGATCCGTTGTCGGCGGCAAACCCGCAGCAGATGGACTGCTGAGGAGGGTGTCCATGCCACGATTTGTGGCACGTTCATCCGAACAAACCACGACAGAATAGAATTCCTTTGAAGCATGCTGTGTCCAGCTCGACCAGGTTTGTCTCAAGAGCGCGATGGACGGCACGAACACAACCGTCCGTTTCACGTTCATTTGTTCCCGGGTCCACAGCCCAACGAGGGTTTTGCCCGTACCGCATGCCATGAGAAGCTGGCCGCGCTTATTCGCCTGCAGATGGGTGTGCGTTTTGTTGATCGCTGTCTTTTGGTGGCGCCTAGGCCGGAATTTTGCGGAAGCTGGCCGCGTAGATTCCCCGAGGTCGTCAAGACTCGTCCTAGGAGAGATGCCAAGCTTCTCAAGATCAGAACGAAGCCAAATGGTAGAAGGCTTTTCTGCTCTTTCGAGTTGCTTTTTTGCGTTTCTTGAAAGGTTGTCAGTCGTTGTTACCAGCATGAGCTGGTTGATCTCTTTTCGGCCCATCGCATCGCCGTAGAACGTGCTCAACTCTTTCCAGGTCAAGCTCGCTTCTGGGGCGTAGCATTTGGCCTGAATGGCGATTCGCTCTCCCTGCTTGTTTTCGGCGACGAGATCTATGCCAAGGTCGGCGCTCCATCGATCCGGATATTCATTCCAGAGCCACACATTCCTGAATTGTGACCGGAACTCGGGTGCAGTCTGTAAGATACGCTTCACTACAAACTCGAATCTTTCACCCCGTTCCTGGGGGCTGTCGATCGCACTGAGTTCAGCGAGAATTTTCTTCATTAGTTTTGGATCTACTTCAATCTAGGCCGTCGAACACTCGGCCTGCCCGCATAAGCGGCTTCCCTGCGAGCCCCACGGTAACCTCACCGTCCCTGATCGAGAACACTCCATTCACAAGTACATGCACCGTGCCTTGTGAGTATTGCTGTGGTGCCTCGTAGGTGGCCATGTCCTGAACCTCGGACAAGTCCAGTACAGTGATATCGGCGACCATGCCATCGCGTAAGTAGCCGCGATCTGTCCATCCAAGAAAATCCGCAGCCAGTCCTGTCATCGACCGCACTGCGAATGGCAGAGATATAAGTCCGTCATCGATCACGAGTTCCTTCAGCTTCTTTGTGAATGACCCGAACGCTCTTGGATGTGTGATCGGTCGACTGGGACCCGGATCACGCCCATCCGTACAGGTCATCATCCAATCGAGTTGGGCCAGGTGCCATGTGTTCTGATCGTCGTACAGCCTCAGGTTCATCACACCAGCGTTGCCGGCACGAAGAATTTCGCGTGCGGCCTCAGGAGCCGATAAGCCTCGTTCATCTGCCACCTGCATAAGAGTCTTGCCATTCAAGTCAGGGCGTTGGTCCACAAACAGGATGTTGCCTGCCCCTCCCCTGATCTCGAGCATTTCTCGGGTCTGGAGGTCGATGACGGGCAGTGTGTCCGGGTCATTGAAGCGACGAACCATCGCGGTGTCACCGCCAGCTACTACCCAACCGGGGATCGTGTACGACCGCAGGTTCGATTGAGTCGCTGTGTAGGAATGATGAGCACCTGCGACATCGATGCCCCGCTCTCTTGCCTCTTGGATCAAGGCCGACCCTTCTGGGGCACGCCCGTAGTTGTGGGCGCCCTGAGCGTTGAAATGACTGAAAATGACTTTGGTGCCGGCCTCTTCGCCTATACGAATCCCTTCAGTGATTGAGTTCAGGTATCCGAAGGATGGATACGCCGCGCCTAAATCCCTGTCGTGAGTATCGTAGATTGCTCCCGGGTAAGTAGCGGCCACGCGGTTGAGTTCTATCACTTCCTCCGTCTCGGCATAGTTACCAGGCAGATAGAAGAGTCCAGAAGAAAGTCCGTACGCACCTTCTTCCATGCCCTTACGAACGAATGAACGCATCTCGACCAACTCTTCGTCCGTAGGACTTCGGTCTTCCATCCCGATCACAGAACGCCGAGCGGCATTGTGCCCGACGAACAAGAAAGCGTTTACACCGATCCCGTCACGAAGCCAGCCTCCTAGTCTGGAAGCGACATCCGACCCACCGCCCCCGTCTACGCCGAGTGCGACCGTCGTAATGCCTTGATGTAAAAACGCACGTGCGTCCCGACCGTGGTCCGCATCCAGCTCAGCGTGAGAGTGCATGTCTATGAAGCCAGGCGTAACTACCAAATCCTCAACCTGCACGGTATCCCTTGCCTGCATACCGGCAGATGCTGCATCACCTAGAAACGAAATGCGTTCTCCGGTGACTGCGAGATCTGCTTGAACTGGGTCGGACCCGGACCCGTCAATGACCTGACCACCAATCATTAGCAAATCAGCGACTGCTTCTTCTTCAGTGACGCACCCCGTACTCAACACACACAGAACAAGCGCATTCTTGAGATTTAGTTTCATACTTAGAAATACCACTTCAATCGACCTGGTGAAAAGGAGTGGAGAGCCCGAGGCCTACCGGACGTGATATACACTGCCTGCTGCATCCGAAAAAGTGATATCACACACACTCAGAGTGAGTTTTCAGAAAACAGGGTAGTAGCCTATCACATTCCTGCCCAAAACGAGGTCAGGACGCTATCAAAACAGAGTGGCCTCCCGCAGGCTATCCGCAGGAGGCCACCTGTCACTTCTTGAGCCAAGTTAAGCCAACAAAATGTGCGTCAACTTCCTGGAACGTCGAAGTTCGCTGTTGGCATCATAAGATGCGCAAACGGTGTGTCCTGGAACATTACATAAGGCTCATTCGTCATGTGGTCCGTATTCAGACCAGCTAACGTGCTAGCGTCGACCGGGAAGACCATGATGTGAGGACCTGTGACGATACCATCCGCCATATTCTCAGGTGGCCCTGCAAAAGGATCCGTATTGCTGTTGTCGTAGGAGCCCATCAGCATGTACGAAAGACCCATTGCACTCATTTGTGGATCCTCACCGGCCATCCAGTAGCCCACCCATTCCATCGCGGGGCCATCAAAACACATGGGGTCCAAGCCAGGCGTGAAAAAGCGATCGGGGAAACACGTCCAGCCGTTATCTCCCTCTCTGAGCATCCCCGGATCCTCTCCGTCAGCAGCAGGCCAATCAAGCACCATCGCAGCTGAAGAAACAATGTCGGGCGCAGCGCTCAATGCGCTCATGATCTTGTCTTCAGCGGATGACTCAGCAGTGATCATCGGTGAAGTCTCTGCTGCCATTTCCTCATCTCCTCCCCCTCCCACCTGAAGCGAAATGCCGTTGCCACAAGCAACTAACACCATCGAGATGAGCAAGATTGGGAGTGATTTGGATACTTTCATGGGACATCTCCTCGTTTTGTAACACTCTGTACTTCTTGTACTGCAAGAGGCGCCGCCCGGATTCGAACCGGGGATAAAGGATTTGCAGTCCTCTGCCTTACCGCTTGGCCACGGCGCCGATGCTGAAAAATACAACGTGTGCAACCATTCTCTGAGCGTAAAAGCTAATTCTTAGCCCGTGTGCGACAATACAGACCCCAGTTCACTCATTCAGTGTTCGCTTGGACCTACATCCCAAGGAATCAGTGGTGAGCGCCGGAAATTGATCCCAAGCACCGTCCAACGCGCAGATTGAGCTCCCAAACGCATCCGGTATTCCGCCCAGTCTCTGAGCGAAGCGGATGTCCAACCCAGTTCTGCGACTCCAGCAAGACGCGGGAACGCCATGTACTCGAAATCCTCAAGCGTTCCAAGTGTTTCCGACCAAAGCGGCGTTTCTACACCGGCGATTGCACCTTCCGGTAGTGAGCTGAACTTGTCCGAGATTTTCCAGTCGTAGGATCCACGCTCGTCAGGTATACCGGCCCAGGTCAATCCCAAGACCGTAGAAGTGTCGTATTTCATGTCCAGATAGAGTCGATCCGCTGGAGACAAGACCACGGTAGCGCCGGCATCGACGGTACGGAGGATGCCGGCTTCGAATTCAACTCGGAGCGCCGCTTGAGCAGAATCCATGTCTTCCGTTTCATCTGATGGCCAGTAGGGTCTCCAGAGTTGCACAACGGATCTCGGCTCAAGGTTCGCCAG
>CAUZHN010000067.1:0-12873 GCA_963579625.1 Gemmatimonadales bacterium UBA6960 | reverse complement strand
ACGCCCGAAACTGGTGTATCTGTCGTGGCCTCCTCACTCAGGGTTACACCGCCAAGTCCGGATCCCCGGGTAGGTCTAGAAGCCGGGCTCTTTGACGCCGCAGAGGCCATTTGGAACCTGCGTGTCTTATCAAGCACGCCGCCTGAGGAGCCCTTCGTCGGTGCCACGAATTCGGACCTGGCTTTTATAGGGGAGTACGCTATCCAGGGCAACTATAGTGGCGTTCAAGTGTGGAATATCGAGGATCCGAGCCGCCCCGTATCCGTCGTCACTTACGTCTGTCCTGCATCGCAGAGTGACGTCTCCGTCTACAGGAATCTGCTCTTCGTTTCGGGTGAGGGTATGGGCGGCCGACTCGACTGCGGAACGGAGGGTGTCTCCGAAGCGGTCAGCCATGATCGACTGCGGGGCATACGGATCTTCGACATTACCGACATCCGAAACCCGGAGTACTTAACCAATGTGCAGACCTGTCGAGGCTCCCACACCCATACCCTATTGGAGGATCCAAACGACAGTGACAACGTCTATATCTACGTGTCCGGATCCGCGCCCGTAAGACCTTCTGAGGAGCTGCCTGGCTGCTCCGGAGTACCGTTGAGTCAGGATCCGAACTCAGCTCTATTCAGGATAGAGGTGATCCGGGTACCTCTCGACAATCCGGAGGAAGCCGCGATCGTAAGCTCGCCCCGGATCTTCAACGACCTCCTGCCTCCGGCCACACATGGCTTGGCACCTGAGGACATTGCCGCAATCCAGGAAGCGCGGGACGGAGGAGCGTTCATCGTCGACAATGGAGGTCAACCAGAGGTGCTTCCCGACCGTTTCGTCCAACAGGGGCTGGCTAGCTTCGTTGCCGCCCGGGGTGGTTCGGGAGTCCCAACCGCTGCCGACAGTGCCGCGTTCCGTGACTTTCTCCTGACGCTACCGGCGATGGACAGTCCAACTCTTGGCCCTACCCAATGCCACGACATCACGGTATACCCGGAGATCGGGTTGGCTGGCGGGGCTTGCGGAGGGTATGGGCTACTACTCGATATCCGGAACCCCATTGATCCGAAGCGGCTTAGCGCCGTAGCAGACTCGAATTTTGCTTACTGGCACTCCGCCACATTCAATAATGACGGAACGAAAGTCCTCTTCACTGACGAGTGGGGCGGGGGAGGGGGGCCGAAGTGCCGAGCCAGCGATCCCAGGGAGTGGGGTGCGAATGCTATCTTCACCGTCAACGGTGAGGATATGGAGTTCCAGTCATACTACAAGTTGCCCGCGCCCCAGACATCCCTTGAGAACTGCGTTGCCCATAATGGCTCGCTGATTCCGATCCCTGGCCGAGACGTCATGGCCCAATCTTGGTATCAGGGCGGCATTTCGCTCTTCGACTGGACCGATCCCAGAAACCCGGTAGAAATCGCCTTCCACGATCGAGGTCCCTCCGATGCGACTCGCATGCGCCTCGGAGGAAGCTGGTCGATCTACTGGTACAACGGTGTGCTCGTAAGCTCAGAGATCTCAAGAGGACTCGACATCTTCGAACTTACGCCGAGCGACGTGCTGTCACAAAACGAGATCGACGCCGCCAAGTCGATTCATCTCGACTATTTGAACTCGCAGGGGCAGCCCAAATTCGTGTGGCCTTACACATTCGTTTTGGCGGGTGCATATGTGGATCAGATCGAGCGCTCGCGCTCGATGGGGTCGGCATGGATCTCAGAAGTTCGCGAGGTGCTGGCCACTGCAGAGGGAGTGTCTGGTTCGGCCCGGAGCACCGCATTAACATCGCTTGCCACAGAACTGGAGGGAGAAGCAGGGCGGTTTAGGGGCGCGCCCAAAGTACGGGTATTGATCGAGGCGCTCCGGGGACTTGCGATGTCTGAATCATGAACTACCAGCAAGAGTGCGGGCGAGCGGAGGCATAGGAAAAGGTGCATAATCATCCGATGAAGACACCGACAGTCATTGGCACGCTGGCGATCGGCATGTTGTGGCTGGTAGCCGGAACAGAACAAACTCAAGACTGCGATTCGGATGGCGAGGTTCGGTTTCTGTGTGGGCCGGTTAGCCCAGAAGATCTCGCGCCCGTCCCACAGTCCCCTTGGGTCGTCGTGTCGAGCATGGTTGATGAAGGACACCTCTATCTGGCGGATACCCGTGACTACACGTCCACCATTCTCTTTCCAACCGTCACGTCTCGATTTCGACACGACACCATGACCTATGGCAGTTGTCCGGGCCCCGTGTCGCGGGAGTTCAGGCCACACGGCCTCAATCTGCGCCCCGGTGAAAATGGGCGCCACACCCTTTATGTCGTTGGCCATGGAGGTCGGGAAGCGATTGAAGTCTTCGAGCTCGCTATGGGCGCTGCCGTCCCCATCCTCACCTGGGTGGGATGCGCCGTGGCGCCAGATGCCCTTTCTCTGAATTCCGTGGTAGCTCTTCCGGAAGGTGGCTTCGCGGCAACGAGTCCTCGAACGGGCGACGTGTGGGAATGGAGTCCACATGCTGAGTGGAGTCGCGTGCCCGGCAGCGAGGGGATCGGTCCGAACGGACTGGAGATCTCTCGAGATGGTCGGTGGTTTTATGTCGGTGGCTATGGAAGCCAGTCGTTGATCCGCTTGTCACGTGGACGGATGCCGGTCCAGACAGACGCCGTGGAGGTCGGGTTTCATATCGACAACGTCCGGTGGGGACCCGGAGAAACGTTGCTTGCCGCCGGTCATGTCGGGCCAACGCGAGCGGCGATCGGGGAATGCATCGGCCAGAGGCAGTGCGATGGGGTGACATCGCGGGTTGCGCGGGTTGATTTGCAGAGCCTCACCGCTGATGAAGTAGTACGCTATCCTTCGAATGACCTCTTAATACTTGGCACCGTCGCCATTCAGGTTGGGGACGAAATATGGGTTGGCGGGGTCGCCGGAGGTAACAGGATTGCTCGCTTTCCAGCCCCGGTCCGATAAAGGCAACCATGTCCCTAGATCCCGGACCCAGGTCCACCCTGGTCGGCTAAGCGCTAAGGTCAACGAAGTTGGGGCCGAAAAGAACTACCCTGTTGCGGATCCACGCCTGCCTTCGCGTGTTCGCGGAAGACATAGTGATCCTCGTCTCTCCAAGACGTAAGGTGTCAGGTGCCCTTAAAGACACCCGAGAGGGGAGGAACCCGACACAGGAGGGCGAGGCCCAGAAGCGCTTTGCTTTCAAGACGCCGGGCATCCTGATTCTGGGAATAGCACTCGCTGGGTGCAGGGGAACGCCTCCTGCGACACTCGGCGTAGCTGACGGAAAGTTGGCCCCTTGTCCTCCTACCCCAAACTGCGTACACACGACCGACGGCGTGCCGGAAGGCATGCATCGCATCGCGCTCGATCCCCAGGCGACGTACGCGTGGGAGAAAGTCCAGGACGTCGTCGCGCAGATGCCGCGTACGATGATCATCACCTCTACTGACAGCTATCTGCATGCCGAAGAGACCAGCCGGATCTTCCGATACGTCGACGATCTGGAGCTCTTCTGGCTACCCGACGAAGGCTCAGAGCTGGTCGTACGGTCGGCGTCACGTCTGGGAAGGGGAGACCTGGGTGTGAATAGGAGGCGGGTGGAGCGATTCAGAAGGGCCTTGCGAGACGCAGGTGTACTGGTCGTAGAGGAGCCGGGCTGACCCCTACCAGGCCCGGTCCAGTTTTCCTGACTGTGATCACCGCACGCGGGATCTTCGCGTTATCACTACCAGGGTAGCCAACTCATCATTGTCTGCCGGCATCCCGAACGGTCCATGGCGGACAATATGACTGATATGACACTTGAGTTCCCCCATCCACCACCTAAACCCGAACGATCCTGCTAACAACCCATCCTCCCGTCCGCAGTCATCGGACAATAGTGAACCTCTGAATCCTCGCGCCCCGGTTTTCGGTGACATATACGCTTCCCTCTGAGTCCACGGCGATGCCGTGAGCCTGATCAAATTGACCCGGGGAATGCCCTACGCCACCGCCAAAAGTCGACAGGGTACGTCCAGTCTGCCTATCGATGATTTGAATTCGGTCGTTGTCTTGGTTGACAACGTATATTCGCTCTTGGTTGGGATCTCGAGAAAGGGCCAGCGACGTAGCCGCCCCGGCCTCACGCCTCGTTTCACCATCTACCAGTGGCGTGTATGGTTGCCACGGCACTTCGATGTTCCTGATGAAACTGCCACTTTGATCATATACCTGTATCCTAGAGTTTTCACGATTGCACACGTAGATAAAGCCATCGCTCGCTCCTGCCATACAGTGGACCGTCTCCATTCCCTCAGGCTGCCACTGGCGGAGAAAGCGCCCCTCGCGATCCATCACTGCGATGCGCCTGTTCGTCCCTCGTCCCTCTCCGTCGGCTACGTAGACATCTCCGTTCTCAGGATCCACGTAGACGCTAGCTGGCGTGAAAAACCGCGCTGCGTCTGAATTCAGACCTGTTCCGCTGATCGTACCATCCGAGGAATCAAGCACACCCTTGGTTCCGATCTGAAACAGGAGATTACCGTCATGAGAGTATTTCTGTACCATGCCGGACGGCGCACTGGCAATCCACACATTGTTGTCTGCATCGAAATGACAGCCGTGCAGGCGAGGGTCCAGCAATTCTGGGTCGCCCCACGAGTTGACCACGTTGCCAGCCACGTCAAACTCAATGATAGATGGAGCTAGGGATCCGGAGTTCAATTCCTCTGGAAGCACATTTTGGCGATTGAGGATAAACACGTGATCCTGCGCGTCTACACATACGTCCGCCAACCCTCCAAGAATCCAACTGTCCGGAAGGGGTTTCGGCCAGAATCGGTCGACCTCGTATTGTGGTACGTTCAATTGTGCATGTAACGCCGGCCCAAAGACCATGATCATCAGCATGACGCATGCACGCCATCCGACGAAACGCCTTCTCTTACTTGCCATATAAGCTTCCTCGCGTCTGCTCTTTACTGGGTGAGGATCCGTCATCGTAATGAAAGAGTAAGGGAGGGAAGATCGTAAGCGCCAGGGAAATCCAGATCGACTTCCTTCTGCCCTCCACTCCAGGTCTCGATGTCGATCCAGGATACAACTGTTTGGGTCGAGTCATGTGATCTGGTCTATATTGGTAACTCTCAGAGGCATTGTGATGCCGTGCAAAGCTCTCTGTCCCTCCAATAGCCCAAATGATTTGACCGAAAAGGATTGATCTGCCCAGCTCGGGGCAACCCAGACAAGAGATCCTTCGCCCTCACGCAGTTGCTCAGGCGCGCCAGAGAGCAGGATGGGGGCACCGCTTACCATCGCGTTGAAGCTTCCAGCCTCTACCGGCCTGCTCTGGCATGTCCCAATAAGCTGTCATGCCATCGGCCGTGCGCAGCTCCAAGGACTCAACTTCGATTGCGGTCGCACCTGTCGTTATGGGACCGCACACAGTCACAAGTGCACCGGTCAACAGCCTTTCCTGGCTGCGCTGTCTCCGGTGATGTGCGTCACTTATCCATTGTTCAGACGCAGAATCGTAGCTGGTGCGAAATCCGTGCCCACGGAAAACACCCTGCCTGTGAGTCAGGGCTGGGGCGATGCCACGGAAACAGATTGGACAGCTGATCCCACTGAATAGGACACTGTAGCGAGCAGGAAGAGAGGGATCAGTCTCATTGGATACGGTAGATCCACATGCCTATTTGATCGGGAAGCCCTCCCCCTGACGGAGCTCTGATTCTGAGACTGGTCGGTGCGTGCGGGCTCGGTGGCTCCCACTCGAGGTAGGCCGTGGATCCGCCCCTGACGGAGTGGCCTCCAACCGGCTCCGCGGACGAGCTAGTATAGGGCTGAAGTCGACCCCATGGACTCGCAAAAAGATTAATAATTGGTGTTAGATCCCAGGAGGTAAGTGCTTTGGTATAACTGCCCTGATACACTCCGGCACGGCCATCAGAGTACAGGTTCAGGCCAAAGAGAGTCTGAATAAAGCCAATCCTCTCGGCACCGGTCGTCGTGACTAAGTTATCGTAGCCGGTCTGGGCAGAACTCGTCAGGTCGCGCATTAGGGCAGCCTCACCGCCGGTATAACCCGGACCATACCAATCTAGAATGAAACGGAGAAGCATGGATGGCACATCATAGACTTCCCTGACCGTGCACGGTCCAGTGTTACCATCGTCTTCATTGCCCAGCCATGAGCACTGCTCAGGGGCGTACTCCACCCTCCCTGAACTCGAGTATCCGAAGTAACGTCTCAGGCCAGGGGCCCACTTGTACCACCGGTCATTATAGCCTTCAATGAATTGTGTTCTACCTAGATTCTGCCCAGATCCTCCGTGGCCGAGGACCGCATTGCCCACAAGTTGTTCTGCCAGCGTGGCACCCCCCTCGATCTCCCATCGTGCCTTCCTTGCAGCACCGTGGTAATATCTCTGAGTGTTCTGCAGAATATGAGTCACTTCGTGTGCGATAAGTGCGGGTATTAAGTCGCTTACCTGCTCCTTGGTACGAACTTTTCCATGAACCCCCGCTGGATCTGGAGCGACACCATAGAACACTTCTGCTTGGTTACTAATGGGACAGGAACTCGTCGCCCAAAGATCGTAAGGGTTTACGAATCCGTTCCAAGTTTCTTTCTTGTTGACTTCCTTTGTGATGATCACACCGATCCGTCCCTCTCCATCCAGGCCCAGGGTGTCACTTGCCATGCCATTGATTGGGATTTCGTCCACCAAGGCGCCGAAGTAATTCGTGAGTGTGGGTAGGGTCGTGCCACTGAAGGTCGCATCCCAGGCACCGTATTCCGCCGCCGTGAAGGACTCTGTAAGCGGATTCGCTATGTCTTCCATGTAGATCGCGGAGGTGCCGATGTGTCGCACCACAGCACTTATCTGTGTATACGTGCCGTTGTAGCCCGGCCAACTGCTGGGCCGACAGAGATTTCCACTATCCCAAACCCGGATCGGTATGGTGTCCCCCACACTACGTACTGGTATCCCCAGTATGGCTGCTTCCATCGCAGCAGGCATGACTCGGGGATGTGTTTCTATCGAGGCTAAGCGATCCCTCGTCCGACGCTCTTCTTCCCAAAGGCGAGCCTCTGCTTCTGCTTGACCGATTCTAGCAGCTTCATACTCGGGATCTATCAACAGTTTCTGCGGAGGAGCGTGGGTGGCCGCCGGTTGATCGCCGACTGTGATGATCGGAGCTTCGAAGTGGACAATGTCCTCGCTCGCGATCAGCATATCAGGAGCCGCCTCAGCCTCTAGAGTGCTGCCCGCGAAGGCAGTCTGGATATAAGCAGTGAGTGAGGCCGGACTCTCCGAACTCGAAAACACACCTACAATATACTTTTCTGAGCCACTCCCGGCGTCGAGGTTGATACAGTCAGTCGAGGTCGTATAGACGCCGCCACCCACATTGAGATCCCAAATTGTTCTGTTTGGCTTCACTCCGACGGTTGCTGTAGTGCTTTCGTTCCCGACTGTCACCACTAGGTCTGTCATGCGCGACGGCTTACAGGCGAATGTCGGAACGATGACCGTAAGTTGTGTTGTGCTGGCCGACGTGATGGTCGTCGGTTGCGTATCAAGAGTGACCGAATTGCTCGACGGAGTTGCACTAAAACCTGTGCCGGTGATCGTGGCAGCCCCACCCTCAGTCCAGGTAACCGTGATCGGGTCTACGGATAGTCCGCCCTGAGTGACCGTGATTTCAGCCGTCGCACTGATTGCACCTGAGGCAGCCGTGATCGTGGCTGTTCCGTTCCCGACTGCCGTGACCAGACCAGCTGACGAAACTGTGGCTACGGTGGTATCCGATGTAGACCAGCCGAGAGCGACAGCACTGATCTCGTTGCCGTTCTCGTCCTTGACCGTAGCGGAAAGCTGACTCGTATTACTCAGCGATGTTAAGGTGAGCAGTGTATGCGATAGCTCAATAGTCGCTACCAATTGAGCGACAGTCACCGCTGCGGTTGCGGTGGCTGTACCAGACGTTGTCGTGATCCTGGCAGAGCCATTGCCTACCGAGGTGACCAGCCCAGATGATGAAACCGTCGCAACGTACGAAGCGTTTGTAGCCCATGCCACGCTGGCACCGCTCATCGTTGCGTCGTTCTGGTCTTTGACGGTAGCAGTGAGCTGCTGAGTTTGTCCAAAAGAGGCGAAGCTGAGGCTCGTAGGTGACATCGTGATCAAGGCCACGACGGGAGTCGGCTGAGCTGACGGGGTGGTAGGAGTAGTCCCAGCATCTCCACACGCTGCGAGTAGCAGCAGCACTGTTAGTCGGATGTACCGCATGTCCTAAAGATGCGTCCTTCCTCTCTACCCACGCTAGCGAAAGGGTGGCCAATAACACGGCCAGTAGGGTGCCGCCACCCTGTTCCACCGTACACAGCGCTTGAGCTATGCATAGTGTTTTACGCGCCCGACGACCTACCCCGGCTCAGTTATGGATCTCAGTGGGACGGGGCAGAATGAGGGGAAGTACCACCAAACTCGGTGGAGGATCATCCTGTAAAAAGAACTCTACTCCTCCTCGCTGTTATACCGAACAGGAGCAAGCCGTATGAAACCGAGCACTGCACAGATCAAATCCCTAAAGAGTCGGGATCCAATCTTGGGGGCGCTGATCAAGCGACTAGGCCCTTTCCCCGACCTGCCTTTCGGAGACTCGCGTAGCCCCTATTTCCATGTACTAGTGCGGTCCATCATCTATCAACAGCTAGCCACCAAGGCAGCGGCCACAATTTACAGACGTGTGAGGGCTCTCAGCCCCGGATCACGTTTCCCGACGCCGGATCAAATGCTCTCTCTTTCGGAAAAGCGGCTTCTCGAGGCCGGATTATCCCGGAGCAAGACCAAGGCCATCCGGGACTTGGCAGGGAAGATCCTACATGGAGAGTTGAATCTGAGGGGGATCGCTCGCCACGATGACGCCGAGGTCATGCGTCGTCTGACAACTGTTTGGGGGATCGGAGAATGGACGGCACAAATGTTCCTAATCTTCAAGCTTGGGAGGCTCGACGTCATGCCTGCAGGGGATCTTGGCATTCAGGAGGGCGTTCGCCTCCTGGATGGCTTGACGGAGCGCCCCACCCCGGAGGCACTCCTCGACAGGGCCAGGTGCTGGTGTCCCCTCCGCAGCGTCGCCGCCTGGTACCTCTGGAGGTTGGCGGACAACCTATGAGGGGATTTCAACTAGCAACTTATCGTAGGGTGAACAACAGCCCTTTCGTATTCTCACCCACCCCTCTCCCGCCACCTGAATAGCATTTCTCAAGAAGATATCTAGTTGGGATTGTCCTGGTACTAGCTGACAAACATCGGTGTCAGACTGTCAGTTACCGAAGACCTTCACCGGGGTGGAACTGCTAGTTTCCGGAGCCAATCCGACCTTATCTAGGGGTGCAAATCTGACTTACGGTCACAGGCACGATTATGGGCAACCGTAGTCCGAGGTAGAAATGGTTGTACTGTCTCGCTTACGGGGGAAGGGGGAGGCTGAGCCCAAACGTAATGCACATATGCGATAAATGGTCAGTTCTGGTTAAAACCTGAACCACAAACCAGAGTTCAGTCTTGTCGCTCGCTCTTGGGTAGTGAGCCTGTCCCGTACTCCTCCAACCATTTCGCTACCTTCGCCGGGCCTCCTTTCGGGCCAATCAGATAGGGAGTATCTCCTGTGAGATTGATGGATACGCCCGTCTCGTGAAGCAAATCCCCTAACTTTTCCAGCTGAACCTTCAATTGGTGATCCCTTGACCCAAACTTCTTCGTCTTCGCCTCGACTCGTAACTTCATCGCCACCTCTAACGAGAGGGGAATACGAACAGTATCCGAACCGTGAGGACTCGAAGATCTCGTTGCAAAGCTCCTGTGCCCACTGGAATCAAGCCATTCATAGAATCGAGAGGCAGGCATGCTAATCCCCTTCGTCACCAGGGGTGGGAAAGCGCATAGCCTTTTCTCCTTATCTACACTGTTGGAGGCCCCATCGTAGTTGGCTCTCCTGCTTAATGCCAGAGAGAATTAGTCTCCCAGTATTCTCTTCCCCTTTGCTTCCCGAATAGGTTGCGCATTTGAGAGGGGCAGGGCAGCATGAGGATAAGAAATACTGGGAGCGAACACTTGGAAGTGACTGGGTCGACGGAACTGCGAGTTATAGAGTACGAACCGCGTCACGCGGTAGCATTTCGCGATCTGAATCTTTCCTGGATCGAAGAATACTTCGAGGTCGAGGAGGCAGATCACCAACTCCTCTTACATCCGGAAGAAGCGATCATACTCCCTGGGGGGGCGATCTTGGTGGCCGAGGACCCCACTGGTGTCCTCGGTGTCTGTGCTCTGCTGTATCTTTCTCCCGAACGCTACGAGATCTCTAAAATGGCCCTTCGCGCGGATGTCCGTGGGCGTGGCATTGGCCAGCATTTATTGGCAGAGACGATCGTGCATGCTCGCGGCCTGGGCGCGAAGCAGCTCTTTCTCATCTCCAACACTTCCCTTGAAGCAGCCATGGGACTCTATCGTAAGGTCGGATTCGTGGAGGTACCCCTCCCAGCCGATAACAAGTACGCTCGGGGCAACATCGCGATGGAGATGGATCTCTCGTAACTGAGCAGGATTTTGACCCCGGCCCACCAGCTTCCCCTTACAGGGTAGGACTCCTAGCGCATCTATTCATGACACAGGCTAAGAGGGCTGAAACTTCATACCGAATAAGGACTACACGTGGGTGCGCTCTGTACCGCCAGTGAAACGGTACTTCGGGTAAGGTTATTAGTGGGATAGTAACCCCCGAGTGGGGTTTATCCCCCTCTTTGAACAAGGACACCGCTTAACCTAAGAAACAGTGTTCTGCGCGTCCTATGGCATCGGACTGGTTGCGGTTCTGAGTGGGGCAGGGCAGAATCAAGGGAAGCACTATCCGACCGAATTGACAATCAGAGGAGAAAGTTATGATACGTTCGCGAATGATTATCTGGGCCTGTTGTGTGTCCGGCACCCTATTGCTCGGGGCCAACACGGCATCGGCCCAAGGAAGTGAATCCGCACCGGGCTCCTACGTGGCACCGGATGCCGAAGGGTTCATCATTGCTCATCCGGAAATAATCCATCCCCCCGAGGGCAGTCGGTCTGTAGTGCTTCTCGGCAATCCCAATGAGCCCGGTCTCTACGTGATGCGTATCACCTTTGGGCCGGGGCAGGGCAGCCGGCCACACTTCCACGATCAGGCCCGACATATCACGGTTATCAAGGGCAATTGGTGGGTGTCGACGGGCGCAGCATCGGATGTCTACGCACCTGACCAGATGCAAAAGGTCGGGCCTGGCACCTTCATCTACGAGCCTCCTTACGGCCATCATTACGATATGGCCAAGGACGAAGAAGTGACGGTCCAGATCATGGGGATGGGACCCGTAGGGTCAACTCAGATCGAACAACCCTGACGCCGGAAGGGCGAGGGCGGCGCTGACCCCCCACGCACATCCCCGCTAAGCGGAAGGCCACCAAGCGGGGCTCCGAAGCTTTTCGCGCTGGAGTCCCGCTTGGCGTTGGTGGCCACACGAGCACTCTGGGGACTCGAGCAGGTGACGGATATCCCAGAGTCGCCCATGACTTGGGCGAATCACCGATCGTGTTCACTCACCACGAGAAGGAACGATTCACTTAAGAAGTGTTTTACGGGTTCGATGGCACGGTGTGGGGTCATACAGGGTTACCCCTCGATGTGGGACAATGACTCGCTACCCTAATGGAGAGCTACCCAGTGAGTTTTCTATCTAGGCTTTTTGGGCAAAAGAAGGATGGGCCATTCGAGCATCAGTATCCAAATGGTCAACTGAAGTCGAAGGGTACCTATAGCAACGGGAAGTTGGATGGACCATATGAGTCCTACCACCAGAATGGCCAGTTACAGCAGAAGGGCACCTACAACATGGGTGACAAGTGTGGCGAGTGGATGTTCGAGGCCGAGACTGGGACACGGACCCGAGCGTTCGTGTCCTACCCACCCTGTTTCCCCAACCTTGCAGATGGGAGCTAGCCCCAGACCCTTCCGCTCTTCCAGGCGAGACACCTAGCGCTTCTACCAACAAGTGTCTTGCGGAATTGATGTGGTAGGGTGGGATACTAACGTCGGGTCAAATCGATAGAGCGACTCACTAATGAAACTTAGTGATAATTGCTCCTACTACGAGTCATTTCATCGTGGCCTGGAATCCCAGTCGTGAGGCTAGCACACATGGCCGAACAGCCGGAGTTCTGGTGTAGACCTCCCTAAAGGAAATCCCCTCTGTGGCCAGCCAGTCAATGGTGGCGTCTGATGGGCCGTCCTTCCGTAAGCGGCCACACCAGCCGAACCGTGTCGTGTGTAATCAGCACTCTGAGGAACCTTTCTCGTCCGGCATACGGCCCCTCGGGCCCTGCACACCCCCAGATCAGTTGCTGACGGTGACGGCGGCGGCCCCCATCGCATCCAGCACCGTATGGACAACGTTGGTGAACGCCCCGCCCTGAATCCACCTTGCGACGATCACCAACTCGTTGGCTGGATCGACATAGATGAGATTCGACCCGGCGCCCGAGTGCGTCCAGGTGTATTCGGGTGCGTTTGGATAGCGGCTCTGGTCGGTGTTCAGGGAGAAGTTCATGAAGCCAGAGTTCCTGTTTGCCTCATCGGGCGTGGTCGACATATCAATCCACTCCTCTGAGATGAGCCTCTGACCGTTCCACATCCCCTTGTGCATCGTCAAGAGGCCAAAGCGGGCCTGATCAAACGCGCTCAGCAACATCCCGCCCCCCCAGTGCGCCCCACCACTCACAGACTGAACCGGTCGCCCGTCCAGAATGATCCATGAGTTTTCGTATCCGTGCCACTGCCATGTCGGCGACGCACC
>CAUZHN010000066.1:0-12938 GCA_963579625.1 Gemmatimonadales bacterium UBA6960 | reverse complement strand
CGGTCGAGAACCAGTTCCAGTATTCGTGCGTAGGCAGCCTTGAGGTTCCGAACGACCCAGCTCTCCCGCTCATGGGCCACCTCCGGAGAACTGGGCAGGAGCAGCATCGCCAGTGCCGGTGTCACGGTAAGGGCGACGATGAGTGAAGCCATGATAGAGACGATGTAGGCGAAACCCAGGGGCCTGAGCATCCTCCCTTCGATCCCGCTTAGGAAGAAGAGAGGGACAAAGACGATACCCACGATAAACGTGGCGGTCACAATGCTCGCACGGATCTCCATCGACGCAGAGAGGATTATCTTATGGGAAGGCTTTCGATTACTGGGAGGAGACGCTCGATTTTCCCGAAGTCGCCGGAGCACGTTCTCGACGTCGATCACCGCATCGTCCACCAGGGCTCCGATCGCTATCGCCATACCACCAAGCGTCATGGTGTTGATAGTGATTCCGAAGAGACGGAGTGCGAAGATGGCAGCCATGAGGGACAGCGGAATGGCCAATGCCGAGATGAAGGTGGTGCGCGCACTCCAGAGGAAGAGGAAAAGGATCAGAACGACGAGGATCGCCCCGTCCCTCAAGGCCTTCAGCACGTTATTGACAGCCGATTCAATGAAGCTTGCTTGACGGAAGACCCCTCGGTTGATCTGGAGGCCAGAAGGTAGAGTCTCCTCGATCTCGGAGAGAGTTCCGTCAATGCGGTCGGTGAGCTCCAGGGTGTTTGTATCTGGCTGCTTATGAACGGAAAGGATCACAGCGGGTGCGGCATTCACGGATCCTCGGCCCAACTGCGCCGCCGGCCCGATGCGTGTCTGTGCGACGTCACCGATAAGGACTGGTATTCCTTCACGTACTGCCACTGCGGTCTGGGCAATGTCGTCCAATTCCTGGACACGTCCAGTTCCACGGATCAGATACTCCTGTCCCCTGTCCATGAACACGCCCCCGGAGGCATTGATGTTGGAGCCCCGCGCGGCTCTCAGTACCTCATCAAGTGTCACGTCATAGGCCGAGAGCCGAGTTGGGTCCACCAGCACTTGGTATTGTCTGACCTCCCCTCCGAGCGGAATTACCTGAGATACCCCCGGGATCGCCAGAAGGCGTGGTCGGACAAACCAGTCCGCAAACGATCTCACATCCATGAGAGAGACCGACTCGTCTCCTGTGACAGCGATCAGTTGGATCTCACCCATGATAGACGAGATGGGTGCAAGGGTCGGTGGGGCCACACCAGTAGGGAGCGATCGGCTCGCGAGTTGGAGCTTCTCGTTTACGATCTGCCGGGCCTGGAAAATGTCAGTTCCCCAATCGAACTCTACCCAGACGATGCTGATCCCCTGAGCCGTGGAAGAGCGGACCCTCCTAACACCCGTGGAACCGTTGACGGAGGTCTCGATCGGAAAAGTGACGAGGGTCTCGACTTCCTCGGGAGCCATCCCATGCGCCTCGGTAAGGATGGTCACAGTAGGCGCCGTCAGATCTGGAAACACATCGACCGGCATCTGTAACGCCGTTATTGCTCCTGAAACGAGAAGAAGACCCGCTGCCGCAACGACCAGGAAGCGATTGCGAATCGACCAAGTGACTATGTCTTTGATCATCGGCAGTCTCTCAGTGGACATGGCTCCCGGCGAACTCATTGCCGGACATTGAAGCAAGCCGGACCTGATAGGCACCCTTCACGACAATCATCTCTCCAGGGGCAATCCCTGCTTGAACTACGGTACTAACTCCATCAGTGGGACCGAGCATGAGGATCCGACGCTCGAAGGTTTCTCCCCCGGTCTGTACAAAGGTGACATCGGTCCCATTGTCATCGATGATCGCTGCGTTCGGAATAACGATCCCGTATGCTTCCGCACCCATCGGGATGAAGGCCTCTGCTAGTTGCCCGTAAACCAATCGCTGACTGGTCGCAGAAATCTCGAAAACGACTGGAACCGTTCGCGTTTGTGGGTCCATGATTCGACCAACCGAGACGAGACCTGTGGTCTCAAGCACATCTTCCTCCCCCTCCAGCCGATATCTTCCCAAAGCGCCCTCTGGTAGCGACGATACCATGTCGATCGGGACAGCGAGGCGAAGCCAGGCAGTACCGGGGTCAACGATCGTGAATAGAGGCTCCCCTGCCTCTACTCGGCCTCCGGGAACGAAGCTGCGGGTGGCTACCACACCGGTCATGGGTGAGGTGATCTGAAGCTGGAAGGGGCTTTCCGACGTCGAGGCGCCCATGGCTTCGGCCTCGGCCCTGGCAACCTCCAGATCGTAGTCGGCCTCCTCAAGCCGACGGGCGGGGATAGCCCCAGCCTCAAGCAACCGTGCGGCTCGTTGCACCTCCCTCTCAAGTTGCTGGACGTTTGCGACGGCCCGAGCGAATCCACCCTCCTGCGCAGTGGGTGCAAGGACAGCGAGGACCTGTCCTGCGTCAACGCTCTGCCCAACTGATGGGGCGCTGCGGTTCGGCTCTTCCAGGGCTATCCCTGCCACTGGCGCCGCGATTTGCACAAGGGCGCCATCTGGAGCGACGACCTCGCCCGGGACCGCTGCGGTACGCAGCACTAGGCCTGTCACGGCTGGCGAGACGGCCCACGGGATCTGCCATTGTTGCTCCTTGAGAAATGCTATGCCCTCTTCGCCTTCCGCCTCTTCTGCCAAGGCCGCCTCAGTTTCCTCCGCATAAACCTGGACATCGTCGAGAACATGTTGGCTGTGGGCCTGTAGCCCGTCGAGCAGGAACTCCACCCGATAGTGGCCTGGCGTGGCAATCATGGGATCGAGAAGGAAGATTCCATCCCGTATCACGTCCTCGATCGTGAACGACTCTTTGAGCGACTCGCCAGAAAAAAATCTGACGACGAGGTTGCCTGAACGGATCGGCTCAAAGGTCGCCATGCTGGTCAGGTGAATGGCCCAGTTGCCCGTATGCCGTCCCGCGATCGGGTGTGGGTATTCGAGGAAGAGTTCCGTGGAATCATTCCACTGAGTCACCACCACCGTTCCGATTTCGGGCGCCCCAATGTCCCCCTCTGTCGAGCGGTCGCATCCGGCGTTTATGAGTTGGAGCAGAACCGTCGACGCGATCAGGACACTCCGCACAGTGCAAGGGGGTTGGCCGGTTTCGCTGTGCTCGTTCCGTCGGTTCATTGGTCGTCCTCCACCGCTGTGAGGTTGCCGAACCCCCCTATGGCTCTCTCCAGATCGTAGTAACGTATCCATAGGTCGGATTGGATGCGTACTACCGCTGACTCCGCATCGCTAAAGGCCTCCGCAGCATCTAACAATTCGATTAGCTCCATTTCCCCGGCGTCGTAGGCTACCTGTGCGATTGCCAGTAGATCGGTTGTTGGAAGTCCACCCTCATCCGAAAAAAGCGCTGCCCGATCGACCTGGGATCGGTAGGCCTCCAGGGCGCTGCTCACATCATTCCTAACCTGCCTGCGCGTCAGGGCGAGGATTGCTTCCTCTTCCGCTACGCGAACGTCTGCCGCTCCGATCGCGCCATTGGAGTGGTTCCACAAGGGGAGTGGGAACGAGACCCCCAGGAACGGTCCGCTCCGTCCGTTGGATTGTCGCACGAATCCGCCGGTTGCCGTCAGGTTGGGAAGGCGCTGCGCACGGAAGCCGCTCGCCTCGGCCTGGGCGGATCGTATCTGGGCCTCTGCTACTGCGATTTCCGGGCGACGGCCGAGCGCCAGCAAAGGAAGTGAATCCAAATCAACGGCCGGTGGCGTACCCATGGGAGCACTGGCTGGCACAAGCTGGAGGTCATCCGTTTCAGGGGCTAGTAAAAGCGCCAACTCGCGACGTGCTGAACTGACCTCGAAGCGGGCGTCCGCAAGAGATGCCTCGTACCGCACGCGCTCGACCTCGATGCGACGGACATCGTAGAGTGACACGTCACCTTCTTCGTATCGTTCCCCCGCGCTGGCGACTGCTTGTCGAAAGATTGTCGTTGCCCGCTCAAGAATCTCAGCGTATCTGTCAGCCCGTGTTGCCTGCACATATGCCCGCTTCACATGAAACACGAGGAGAGCGCTGTCCGCGGCGACCCGTGTTTGAGCGGCCACTGCGTCCTCTCTGGCTGCGGCAAGACGGGCGCTTCGTGCCCCCGGCCACTCCAGACGCTGGGACAAGGTGAGATAGCTCTCTGTGCCCCCAGCGCCCACCTTGTCTAGCGACTCGTAGGTCGCCGTGATTGTTGGGTTTGGATAGGCGTTCGACTGGCGAGCTACACCTTTGGCCTCCGCTGCTTCCAGGCGCGCCAAGTGCAGGCTGAGATTGGCCCCGAGCAATCCAACTGCCTCATCCAGCGTAACCGATCGGACCTGGCGTTGTTCGGGGAGAGGGGCCTGCTCCGCGATCTGAGCGATGGCCGAACCCGGAAGGATCATGAGAAGCGCCACGAGCAAAGCTCCCAAAGCGGTTCTGGTTATCAATGTGGTGTTCACTTAACCTTTCTCCTGTGACCTCAACCACCCCGTGGAAAGGCGTGACGAGGATTCTGGATATGCGGAGAGACGTTCCGGCCCAGGGGTGGGCGGACTGGTCGATTAAGAGAGGTTTGGCGGAGCTCGGGGAGCGTAAGGAGGGGGAGCGCGTTCGCGGGGGCGGATGGAGTCCTCCCACCTCAGGACGCTGACGATTGGCAGTGGAAGCAGTGGCTCCAATTCCAATATGACCACTATTGCGATCTGGGGCCCAGCTGAAGGCACTTGATCGTCTTGATCTACGAGAACCGTACCGTGCGAGTGGTGGTCAGGCCCGATAACGTGAACTGCACCGTGTGGACTATCGGGCTGCTCGTGATGGTGAGATGGCGCACCCGTGGAGAGGATGCTGAGTAGGGCAGTCAGAAGTGCTGCCGTCGTGGAACGGAACCATCGTGGGAACCACATAAATTAATGATGGAGCGGATGCCGTTGGGCGTCAAATCCGGTGATAACTAAGGACTGAGGGGAGGCCGAAATGAGGAAGCACTGGGCTGTTAAGTTGTCGGTCCTCGGGATTGGATTGGTGGCGATTGTGAGTCTGGTGGGGATCAACAGCTCCGAGGCCCACGAGACCACCGTGAGTGTCCAGCGCCTTTGGGACCAGCCGATCATTACTCCCGATCTCCATCCAAGCATCGGAGTGAATATCCAAGGCCCGTCCTTGATTCGTGTTCCGGACTGGATCGAGCGGCCGCTAGGCACCTACTATCTTTACTTCGCCGACCACAAGGGCCGTTACATCCGTCTCGCCTACGCGGCCGACCTGTCGGTCCGTGGGCGATCCACCCCCAAGGAAGCTTTCAGATCACTGAGTCATACTTTCTGACGGAACCCCCCGAAGTCATACCAGAGGAGTTCGAGCAGATTCGAGCCACACATTGGGCCAGCTCCAGTGCCTCGCTTTCACACGATTCGATCACAAACATTGTGATGACGGAGATCACCACACCCCACATCGCTTCACCTGACGTGCACGTGGACGAAGCCAATCAGCAAATCGTGATGTACTTCCACGGGCTTGAGGACGTGAGGTATCAGGTGACGCGGGCGGCAGTCTCACAGGATGGT
The DNA here is from genome assembly GCA_963579625.1 of Gemmatimonadales bacterium UBA6960. Lineage (GTDB taxonomy): Bacteria > Gemmatimonadota > Gemmatimonadetes > Longimicrobiales > Gaopeijiaceae > JAAXGI01. The sequence goes on along the minus strand of CAUZHN010000066.1, from coordinate 7,383 downwards.
ATCCACTTCGAGACGCGTCCGGAGATTCTAGGCCGCTCGTACATGCGTGCGTTCGCACACGAAGATTTTATTTATGCGATGTCCATGCCGGGTCAGTTCTACCGCTCCGAGGACGGTTTCAGCGGATTTGAGGAGGGCCCCTTGTTATTCAGTGATGCGCTCGATGTGGGGGATCTTCTTCCACCCGGGTCCGGGGGGGACTTCGAAAGTAACATGCGGCACGCTGCGCTCCTCACCCAGGATGACCGCCTGTATGTTTTTTGGACGCAGGTTGGTCACGTCCCTGAGCGGATCATGGTCAGTACCATTGACATGTCTGGTGACTGGATGAACTGGTCGGCGACTGATCCCGTGGAGGTGCTCCGGCCCGAACGAGATTGGGAGGGTGCGGACGCCCCACTCGAGCCATCCGTACGCGGCACAGCGTACGGACATGTGAACCAGCTGCGCGACCCCGCGATCTTTGAGGAAAATGGACGCACTTACCTCTTGTATGCGGTAGCTGGCGAGAGGGGGATTGCTATTGCCGAGGTCCACTTTCATGAGTGAACCCGCATCCGGGGCGGACTCTCTGGGTTGGGCTTCGCGAGGTTGGAGTCATTAGCTTAGGTTCTGAGAGTTGGCGTTACGGTTCATCGCACACACAGTGGAAGGAGCCTTCCATGTCGACCTGTCTCTCGGTTAGCAAACTCTTGGTCGTCGCGATTTCGGCGGCACTCTTCCTCCCAGATGGAGGAGTAACACAGGAAGTAGAGTTACTGGCGGGCGGTGACATGGAGTGGTCTAGGTTACCGTACAGGCCCACGGTAGCCTACTCACATGACCCTGGAAACTGGATTCCCATTCCGTATTTGAACCTTGAGGAAAACCGGGACTCAATCCGTGCTCGAATAGGAACGGATGAGCTCGACGTGACCTACCAGGAGCAGCATTACCTCACGCTCCAGCGCGATATCAGTTTCGAAACAGAGCAGGAGGAATGGCGTCACCCGTTTCAGCGTATCAGGGCAATGCTGCAAAGCGCGGATGTGGCATTCGCAAATCTAGAGATGCCAATCTCCGATCGGGCACAGGTTCGGCAAATAGCTTCTGTTGGGGCTGTGGGGTTTGCCGATGCCTTAGGTTGGGCGGGGTTTGACGTGATCTCCCTCGCAAACAATCGGATATTGGACGCCGAAACGATGGGGTTGTTCGATACGATGGATGCCCTGTCTGAAGCTGGTGTGGGTTGGGTCGGGGCTGGCCACGATCTGGACGAGGCCCGTAAGCCACACATCGTTGAGCGTAAGGGGATGAAAATTGCTTTCCTGGCCTATACATACCGGGTGAATGTTTACGGGCCGGACGGATTTGCCCGACCCGGTGGGGCAGGCGTGATGGCTCTTGACCCCTTCATTATCCGCGAGGACGTCAGGCGGGTGAGAGATGAGGTGGATTTCGTGGTTCTCTCCTTCCACTGGGGGGTGGGAAGTGAAGACATCCCCGAGGAAGCGCGAAAGTTCGCCCGGGAAATGATCGACGCAGGAGCCGATGTCATTCTGGGACACCACTCCCATGTGCCTAAAGGCGTAGAGATCTACAAGGGTCGCGTAATTCTCTACTCCTTAGCCAACTTCGCATTCGGACACTCTCACGATTACTTCATAGACAACTTCGTCGCGCGACTCACGCTCGCCAGGGATGGCATCCGTCGTGTCGAACTCGTACCAATCGCCGGGCTTGGGCTCGATGTCGTCCAACCTTATGTCCTGGAGGGTGAAAGAGCGCAGCGGCTACTCCGTAATCTGCAGAATATGAGCGCTGATTTGGATACGGAGTTGACCATCGAGGGTGACGTCGGCGTGATACGGCCCGTGCTATAACTGGCTAGTGGATCGTGGTGTGTACCTATACGAGGGCGAGTGTGGACTTCAGGGGTGCAGGGCTTCGGGACTTTGCTCCATAAGCCAGTCCCAATGAGAGGCGCTACCGTCGATGACCCGCTGCAAATCCTCGCTCAGAAGATAACCCTCTTCGACCAAGTGTCGGGCTGCTTCCTCGAAGCGCATTAGATATTCGGCCCGGCTTGCGTATCGCTCCTCCACGGATGGCCGGGGATCGCTCCACTCGCGCCGCTCCGCACGGGTCCGCGGAAACGGAATGTAGGAGCCGGCCATCATCAGGATTTCACTAGGTGCACCCGCTCGCATACTACGAAAGGCCCAACCGGTATACGTGCCCAGGGGCTGAGCGACCTCGGGAAGGACTAGACCACTTGTTTCATTCCCGTCGGCGTCCACATCAGGAACCAAGAAAGGCAACGGATTGTCAGTCAGGCGGCCTGAAAGATCCGACCTGTATCCCCCGGGAACCTCGTACGGCCACTGTACTCCAGGAATCTCTGGAAACTTGATTTTACTGCGATCAATGAGGGTCCCCTCTGAAAGAGTTGGGTACTGGCTGGTCGGCGGCAGCTCATTCTCCCGGACCCAATGGTCCAAGCCGACCAGGAGCGCACGCATTGACGGTCTGACGTCAATGGGATTCCCCTTTTCCTGAAGTTCAAAGCGGTCCGTTGGCGGTAGAGATCCATTACTGTGGGGGATCGATGCCATCAGATAAAAGCGAACGTTTTCGGCGAGGGAGACGTCTTCGAGCCCATCGAGCGAGGTGTGGTTGAGGGCTGCAACTCGCCCCCGGTCCCAATACTCAGACGAAGTTTCGTAGAGGAAGACCTTGGGATGCAGTCCGTCTGGGACTCGGGACCCAAGGCCATCGATCTTGCCCGTGGCGGGATCGCGGGTCTCCTGATAGAGAATGGGAAACTTCGTCTGCGAATGAAATCCGCCGTCATTCGGTTGTCCGAAGCGTTCATTGAAGGGGCCCAGCGACGCTCCTCCCGCGTGCACAAAGATCCCGTCGAGAGCCTTACGATCGCCACGCTCGTCGACAGTGAAACCTTCGTGGATCAGCTGTCGTAGGTACCGCCCTGTCTGAGAGACCCCATATGCGTAGGCGTATCGACCTTGGACCTCAGCCTCAGGATCAAATTTAAAGTAGGAAGCTGCGTCGCGGATTGCGGCGAAACCCACTCCGCTGATGAGCGGATCCTTCGTTTCGTAAGTGAGGTCGTACGTATAGCCAGGCCTAAAGCCGGTCCAGAGGAAGATGTGGCGAGGATCATACACGACCTGGCCGTTCACCATCTGCCCGAACTCCCAGCTTTCCCTTGGAACCTCATGTAGTTCCCCGTGATAGCCGAGACGCTCGGTTAGGCGGTAGTCGAGATCCTCAGGATACAGCGGCGGATACTCCTCAAACCCTGTCCAATAGGAGGACGTAAGCTCAAAGGTCCTACTAGGGGAAAGGGGAATGAACCAGTTGCTGACCTGCCCATGGATCGGATTGCCGGCTTCGGTGGCCATTGGAGGATATAAGGCGACCGCCGGAGTGTTCGGGCTGGCCTCCCACCCCACTGCGACGAGCGTATAGCCCTCCCGCATGAGGAAGCCATCTCCGAAGTCCGCTTCAGTCGCTGGATCCACCGACCCTCTCGCCAAATTGAACCGCCCCAGTAGCAACTTGTTGCCCCGGTTTACCACATCGAAGAAGAGGACGCCATTCCCCCGCGAAGGGTCTTTAGGCCTTAACACGAAGAGATCGGAGGAGAATTCCACCTCACCCCGAGCGTTACGAGGTGCTTTGTCCAGATCCACGATGATACGGTTACGAGGGCTTTCGGGGTCAAGAGCGAAGTAAATCTTGCCGACGCACTTTTCGTAAGCTCCCGTTTCTCCGAACGATCTGCCCCCCAGCACGTCAACACAGCTGGTGAACACGACGTCCGTGACGTCAGCATGAGCAGTGGCTGGGACGACAACTAAGCCCAGCAGAAGAAGCAGGACCAGGAGTCTTGGGCAAGAGCGCACGTTCGTCACCTTTGAGGGGGTGGGCGGGTGTGGCTGAAACTGCAGATCAACCGGGGATGCTGCAAGTCGGAGAGGGAGAGCAAGTACGATGTTATCCAGACCCACAGTTTCTCGAGGTGCTGTCCCCCAACCGCGGAGCCACACAGACAGATCCAAAGCTCCTGAAGCCACCCCTTTACTCCACGGACTTCCCCCCAAGCAACATCAGATATGGTCAGACTAATACTTTAGACAATAATCATAGATGGTACGACTCTTGGGGGCAGGTCACTCGAAGAAACTGGAACTACTTGGCCAACAGTAGGACTTTTGAAATCGTGACGTTTACAACTATTGCTTGGCGTGACCTGTGCAATATTTGCGTGTACCAATCAATCAAGCGCAGGTCATATTTTCCACATTCCTTTTGCGGGAGGTAGTCATGTCACTCAACCTGAAGGCTCTTACGTTAACAGCCGCGGTATTCTGGGGCGGATGCTTCTTCTTTGTGAGTATGGCCAACCTAATCTGGCCCTCCTATGGTGGAGGTTTGTTAGATCTAGGTGAGTCGCTCTACCCGGGCTACAATGGACCTTCGGGCTTCGGGTCGGTAATGGCTGTGACTCTCTACGCATTTGTTGACGGTGCGATCGCCGGTGCCGTTTTTGCGTGGTTATATAATGCGTTCATCGGCAATCGTGCCCGCGATACGACTGCCATCAGATAGTGCTAGCAAGTTCACTGCACTACAGACCGAGATGTCGCGTGAAAAAGTAGAACCTGAGTCATCAAGGCCTGCTCGAGAAAGTTAAAATTACATGTCGAAGGTATTCGCTGATACGTTTCAACCATTCGGAGGAATGTAGACGATGACCTGGTCACAGAAGTGGTCACGTTGTGTCCTTTTTACTGCAAGCTTGTGCTTCCTGACGACCCCAGCGCAGTCCCAGGTGGAACACTTAGAAGCTGTGGTGATCTCGCGGAATCTGGACTATATACCGGACGTCGAGTACGCTAACGCCCGGGACATGCTAGACGTGTTCATGCCCAAAGATGTAGAAGAAGTGCCGGTCGTCGTGTTCTTCCATGGCGGGGCTCTTCAAAATGGAAGCAAGAACGCGGGTGAGCATATTGCAGCGCGACTCATTCCCCACGGAATTGGCGTAGTATCCGCGAACTATCGGCTTTCGCCCAACGTGATGCACCCCTCACACGTACAGGATGCAGCTGCCGCATTTTCTTGGGTCATCCAGAACATCAAGCGGTACGGGGGAGATCCGGATAACGTCTACCTCTCCGGTCACTCAGCGGGTGCTTATCTTGCCGTCTTGCTCGCACTCGATCCAACACACTTGGCCGCTTATGGCTTGGGTCTGGATTCCTTCCGTGGTACGATTCCCATCAGCCCCTTCCTCTTTGTTGAGGAAACCGCACCGGACCGACCGAAAGACGTCTGGGGCGAAGACCCGAAGGTTTGGCTCTCTGCGTCTGTAACACCGCACATCGGACCAGATCGAGGCCGGATCCTGCTGATCTATGCTGATGGTGACGCAGCATGGCGTAAGAGTCAGAACGACAGGTTTAGCGAAGGAATGCGGGCAGCGGGGAATAGCGATGTGGTCGCCTTGGAAGTGCCGGGGCGCGATCACGGTAGTCTGATGACGGAGATGAACGCTTCGGACGACCAGGTGGGCGAGGCCGTGATGAAATTCATTCGGGACCATTGGTGAGCTGTTCTACGAAGGGCCAAACCCCCTGAGTCAAGCCTGATCCCATCATGACGTCTGAATGAAGCACTGCGGGGTCACTACACTTGCCGGGCACTTAACGGGAGGGTTGGATCACGGCAGGATGATGGAAAATTCAGATGGATCGCTCGTTTTACCCTCTTCGCGAATCTTCCATGACGTGATCTGCCGGGTTCATCGACAGAACCTGACGAGCTCTAGGTTTCGGTAGCTCTGTACCGTTCGCAATTCCTATTTCCAACCTTCGAAGAACAGTGATGATCTTTGTCGGGGTATCATTCTTTTCTGCTGACATCTTGATCTCCTCCTAGTCTCGTCTCAGAAGGGCAAATCAGCTAGGCTGACCTAATTGCCGTGACAAGAACAAGTTGAAGCCGGTACTACGTACCCGTGAGCTTGCGGTAGACGGATTCCGAAATCTGGGGCCGTGAAGATGCAAATAACTAGCTGTACCGGATGGGTGCGCCTCAGCAGGATCGGCACGACCCTTTTATTGCTATTGGCCCCGGCGTGTAGAGATTCGAGTACAGACTTGGTGACGCTTACCGTCACGATTGAGCCAGAGGGGGGCCTGATCGTTGGAGTAGGTGGCACCTCCGACTTCTTCGCCTCGGTGACTGATGAGGCTGGGCAGGTTGTCTATGGCCAGATGGTCACCTGGTCCGTAGAGGACACCGCGATTGCTACAATCAACCAAAATGGTCTCGCCACCGGTGTCTCCGAGGGTGAGACAACCGTGATGGCTTCGGTGGCTAACGGGAGTCGCAGTGTGCATCTAGAGGTGTATGTGCCGGAAGTCATCTCGAATTACGAGGTCGGCACAAGCTACTTTGGCCGTAAGAACTATGTCGAATACATCCCGGGCAAACTGCCCATCATCGTGTCAGCGCCGCACGGAGGAGCCCTTAAGCCCTCTGAGGTAGCCGACCGCACTTATGGCGTCACAGGGTCTGATCTAAACACGGCATCGCTCATTCTTGCAGTGAGGGGGGCGCTCATCGATGCGACTGGATACGCGCCACACGTGGTCCTCTCACATTTGCACCGAAGCAAGCTCGATCCGAACCGCGAGATAGTTGAAGCCGCACAGGGTAATCCGTTCGCCGAAAACGCGTGGCACGAATTCCAAGACTGGATCAAGGCAGCACGGGTCGTAGTCGTGGACGACTATGACAGTGGGATGTACTTCGACATACATGGTCACGGGCATTCGATTCCTAGGGTTGAACTGGGATACCTCCTCAGCACGTCAGATCTCAACCAAAGTGATGATGCTCTTAACAATATGACCATCGTGGAGAAGACGAGTATCCGGGAGTTGGGCCGGTACTCTCCGGAAGCATTTTCAGAACTCCTGCGAGGACCGAAGTCGTTCGGTGCGTTCCTTGCCGATGAGGGTGTGCGCTCGATCCCGAGCCCGAGCGATCCGTCTCCCGGATCGGATCCGTACTGGACCGGCGGATACAATACCAGGCAGCACGGCTCAAGGACCCAGTCAGAAGTCATCAGTGGGATTCAGCTTGAGCACCAATATCCCGGTCTCCGAGACTCGGACGCGAATCGGCAAGTGTACGCGGTGCGGCTAGCGTCAGCGATCCGTTTCTTCATGCTGGAGCATTTCGGTTTTTTCGAGCCTGAGAGCTGAGTCCTAGGCGCAGTAGCAGAAGGCCCTGAGATCTTAGGCGGGGTATGGTGGGGGTTTGCACCTCAGACAACGCAAGGGTTTATTCAATTTCAGCGTCGAAAAT
>CAUZHN010000065.1:0-13221 GCA_963579625.1 Gemmatimonadales bacterium UBA6960 | reverse complement strand
GGCTGCGATCAGCCCTATGTAGGACCAACTCATCCACTGGGCATGCCACTCAATCCAGTTGTACCTAGGTCGCCGAGCGCGAACATAGTACAAGCCTCCTACTAGGGTCACTGCACTTAAGGATGCTGCCACGTGGAACGGCCCGAAGTTCCCGGTCAGGTCGTAGATGAAGAAAGCGGTGACAATCAGACCCGCCATCGACGTAGCGTAGATGTGACCGAACGTACGGTGCCAGCGCGTACCCTTGGCGTTCATGACGACCACAGCACCGGCCCCGATCGCGATCAGCGAGAAGGTCACATGCACCACGCCCAGCGTACTCATGTTGCTCGCCACAACCAGTGTGCAAATATCTTCATCTTGCTCATGCCCTGATTCTGCCCCGCCCCACTCAGGCCCGCAACTCAGGACGAGCAGAACAGTGGATAGCTAGGTGTGGCTGGGTGCCACGGAGGGGGGCTCATTGGCACATTAAGTCGAGCCAAGCCTGGAGGTTCGAGTCTCCGAACCTATCACTGTTGTAGGTGTTGACAGTGAGTCGACCGTAGTACGTACCATCCTCACCAACCACGACGGGTGGATCGGACGCGTAGGGGTTACAGGCGCTGTAATTGTCGTATCTTGAGCCGAACTGACTGTAGCGATTGTAGATGCTCGAACTTGAGTACTCATTTCCGAACTCACTGTATTCGTTGAAGACTGAGTCACTGGTGTGCTCGCTACAGGAGATGCAACCCAGGTAGGTTTCGTGCCCAAGTCCCCCGAAGAGCATAAGCTTACTCGAACTCGCGTACGCGTTTCCGGCGGAAGTTGTCCCCTGGGCCCCGGCAAGCCCCTCATTAAACCCCTCCCAGAATGCGGCTGAGCATCCGGCACTAACCGAAACAAGGAGGACCGATACCACTCCAAGCAAGATGACGCGTTTAGTCATGCCACGCTCGGGAGGCAGAGAATCTCTTAATTCGGCTCACAATGTGAGCCGAATACCAGGGTTTTCTTCATGCCTTCATTCTGCCCCACCCCACTCAGACCCGCAACTCAGGACGAGCAAAACTCTGTTTAGTGATTCATCCAGACCGGCGGTGGAATAGGGGGGGTGCCCGGTACTGGGGGCCGACTGCCAAACAAAAAGCCGGCAACCTGACTCCATGGGGCTGACGCCCCACCACTCTTTCGGAGTGGCGCGGTGCCCGCGAACGAATCGCTATCGGCCATGTCCTGATCTGAAGGCAGTAGTAAGATAAATATGGGTCCGACGGTAGCGTCTCACGCCCTAATTCTCTGCCTCGTAGAGGAGTAACAAAATTTAGTTAGGATGCGACAAACTCTAGATGTTCATATGATTTTCAAGCAGTTCAAGAAAGTTGCAGTGACCAGCGGGACAGGCCGTCATTCAATGGAGGAGTTATGAGATCACTGTTTGTGCTTACCGCGACATTGCTCGCGGTGATTCCTGTACAAGCCCAACAGAGTACTGGAGAAATAATCACCCAAACCGTGGCCCCACTGCCCGAAGCCCTGCGAGATGGAGCAACTGTCCTCTCATTTGATGGAAACGACAACGGCACCGTCTTGCGTCAGGGCACGAATGATATGATCTGCTGGGCAGACGACCCAGGCGCAGACTTCAGAGTGTCTTGCTTCCCACAGAGTATCGAACCAATGATGGCTCGGAGAAGAGAACTCGGGTTCGAAAGGGGCGATAGCAACGCAGCAGACTTAGTGCAAGAGGAGATCCGGGCCGGCGACGTACCGATGCCAGATATTGCGATAGCATACATGCTTCGCGGCCCTCGTTTTAATAATGCCTCACCTCTGACGATCATCTGGGTGCCCAATGCCACACCTGAATTGACCGGACTCTCAACCCAGCCGGATGCCTTTCAACCTTACTTGATGCGCTCCGGCCAGCCTATGGCCCACATCATGATCTTCTAGAACTGGGCCAACGTATATGACCTTGCACTAGTACCAGGCACCCCGGCGACCGAAGGGGGGGTCGGCAGTATTTGGGCTGATTTTCCGGTCTAAGTGAGTGGTATTGTGAGTAGTATGATTGTGCGTAGCCTTACTGAAAATCTATAACTGCTTATCACTGTTGTACTTAGGAAAGTAACCCTGAGCTACTTCGGATAGCTGGGTCCGTCTGGTTTGTCAGGAGTGCCCTTATCACAAAGGAAAAGGCCGTCAACGAGTTGAATTCGTTGACGGCCTTTTCGTCACGCCGTTCAGCCTAGCGCGATCGCGATGCGCGGCTTAGAACAGCGAACGAACGATTCGGCTGTTACCGACCGAAACGGCGACCGCCTGCCCGTGCTAGGCTGAACTGGCTACTGGAAATCGACAAGGGATCACCTCCTTTCAAGAGTCAACATTGGGCGAAGCTCCGGCGGGATCAAGTCCCGCGGCCTGCTGGCGTCGAGCACTCCTGACCCAACGTCTGCAGCCCAGTCCCTAGGGACGCCAAGAAGCTATCTTGTGGGTGTTAGGTCGTAAAGAGGCTTGACGAGAAGAATGGAGGTTTGGGCTGTCCTATGAGCTGATCGAGAGTAGCATTATCATTTCAAACTCCTCATCCCATCTATGTCCCCCTAGGCCAGCACGGGGAGCGTATCCCTCTGATGAGTGGCCCTGCGAAGGTCAGACAACCGGAGTTTCAAAGCAGCAACTGATCGAGGGAACTGGGATACGTTGGGGAGGTGGTTATGGCACTCGTTTTCGTCAAAGCCGGTTCTCTTTATCGCTCGCCGGCTCTCCCCTGTGGGGATTCGAATGAAACTTCCACTCCGCGTATTGGTGCTGTGCATGGCGAACTCGGCTCGTAGTCAGATCGCCGAGGCTCTCCTCCGCGAGCGGGGCAGCAGTTGTGTAGAGGTGGAAAGCGCGGGTGTCACGCCAGCTGCGCTGGTGAACCTTGGTGCGCTCCGGGTGCTGGCGGTGCACGGCATCTCCGTTGTGAGCCACCGACCCAAGCGAATCGAAGAGGTGCTGAGTAGCGGTTGGGACGTAGTGATCACGGTGTGCGATCAGGCCAGGCAGGCGTGCCCTGTATTTCCGGAAGCGACGTTGACTGCTCACTGGGGGGTCGAAGACCCTGTGGGGGCGCCCAACGAGGTGCAAGCCTTTGAAGAAGTCTTTCAGAGACTGAGCCGAAGGATCGACGATTTCCTTTCTTTATCACTGGATACGCTCAATCCGGAACTACTGAGGATCGAGCTTGACCGAATTGGCCGGTCAGATTAGACCCTCAGTACCTCAGTAGGTATTGAAGCTTTACGAAAACTGCCCGGTTTGTACGTCGTTGGCCTGTCGTGAAGAAGATCTGCTCTTCCAGACCATCTCCATCCCGGTCCCCCTCGATTAGATCGGCCTGTTGGAAGTGGTCATCATATCCGACGAAAAAGACAGTCCCCGCATTAATCCGGTAGTTGAAGAGAACGTTGAAATCGATGGTCTCGGCTTGCGAGTTGAACTCCATGATGTTGCGCATTCCCAACCGATCCGTGAACTGAAGGTTCGTGGTGGCTCGGAAAATGCGCACGTCAAACAGCTCTTCATTGTTGTTGGCAGGATCCGTGAAGCGGCGACGCTCGAAGCTGAGGTTCGCGTTGAGGCGGTCCAAGGGACGTACAGTTCCGTTTAGACGCCAAGTGAATTCATGACCGAGGAACGGGCCTAGGAAAAAGATTTCATCTCCGGTAGCGAAGCTGCCTCCGAAAGAGTAACTGCGGTTCGTGTTGACCCTCGCTCTCATGGAGAGCCGATTTTTTCTGAAGTTGACGCCCCCAAACCGCTCCATATCCTGGTTAAAGTCGGAGGAAAAGCTGATGTTTCGGGCGAAGTTGAAGTTGATCCCCAGTGCCAAATTCTCATCTTGGAGGACCTGATCGTAATCGTAGTTCTGTCCGTAATCGATTGTTGGGCCCCAGTTGATGACCCAGCTCTCTGGCCAGAACCGGTATCCGAACTCGCCCGCAACAGTCCGCATGTTCCGGCGCCGGACGAAGCCGACCTCCGTTCGAAAGTTTGGGGAAATCTGATAGGCTGACAGGGCCCAGCTGATGTTTCGGCCGTTCTGGCGGATTCGGGTTGCGAGCATGTGCCCATCCACTTCCTCAGTGCCGAGATCCTTGGAACGGGAGCCCACAGCCCTGAAGTCGCCGGAGATCGTGGGGCTCAACCGGAAGTTGCCGTCCGTCCCAAAGACTCGGCTATGGCTGTCCAGGAACTCACGGTTGGTGAGGATGGCTCCCATATTCGATTCTGCGTAGAGTTCGTAACGAGCCCTGGCGATGAATGTCTGTGCGGTCTTGTGAAATACCGGATCTTCCTCATTGTCCACCCTTCCCGGTGCGCGGTCGTTTGCCGTCAGCACGCCGAGAGTGAATCGACCGACCTGCCCGCTCAACTTCGCCCCATAGTCCGGATCCACGATTGTGCGTGTATGCACGAAGGTTACCGGAGCCCGAATCTCGAAAATCTCCGCACCTTCTATGAAGAATGGCCTGAGCTCCCGAAAGAAGAGAGGGAAGCGCTGGTTGACCTCTATCTGTGGTTGGTCCGACTCGATCTGGGAGAAGTCCGGATTGATCGTGAAGTCAGCGGTGAGATCTGATGTCAGCCCGTACTTTAGATTTACGCCGGCATCCGGATCTGGGTCTTTGGTGGCGAACTCCGGAACTGTCGGGTTGATCGATCCGAACTGGATGGCCGTGAAGGTCGGAAGGATCTCAATGTTGCGGCTAGTGGAGATGTCCGTCATTCCCTCGATGATTCCCATCTGTGTGAAGAAACTGGTTTCATCACGCGACATCGGCGCCCAGACCTGATTCTCTTGGTCCTTCGACTTGATCTCCCGAACGATCTGGAATCCCCAGCGGTGGGGTTCTCCCTCGGGCGGCCTCGGGTAACGAAGGCTCTTGAAGGGAATCGACATTTCTGCGACGAACCCGTCCTCGACGAGTTGTGCTCCGGTTTCGAAGAGTGCGTCCCAGGATCGATCCGCAGGAGGGATCGCCTGCGCAACGGTACCGGATCCTGGACGGAAGCCTCGACGTCCCATAGACATGATCCCATCGCCCTGAACACCATAACCGTTCACGTCGAAGTCGTAGCCCCGTTGCTGATCCATAAATGTGTCGAAGTAGACGGTCATGAGGTCATCTTGCGAGGCACGATCACGCTCGACCCGGTTCGAGCGCATGATGGATGGATCCTCGTAGTGCGCGTGAAGACCGAAGTAGATGTTGTCCGAATCGTATGCAATGTAGACGTCCGTCGCTTCGGTCCCGGGAGCTCCCTCTAAGGGGGATTGCTGGGTGAACTCAGTAAGGTGTGCCGCCGTGCGCCAGATCTCGTCGTCCAGAACGCCGTCGATCACGGGCGGCGTGTCAGTTCGAGTCGGGCTGACTCTGGGCCGGCCCGGAACCAGACCCAACTCCTCAGGGGTCGGGGCCGCTTGAGACATCGCTTGCACAGTCCCGTTGGCTTCCGTCCGCATGGTTCTCGGTTCGGCCGGGGCTTGGCCCCGGAGATCGGAGGCCGTCCCACCCACAAAGAGTCCGCCAATAAGCCCCACTGCACAAAGGTTGAGCGGGGAGCAAGACGGCAGGCACCCCGACGGATATCTCATGTAAAGGGGACGAAGAGGAGGACTGGATTCGCCTCGGGTCGCCGGAGTCTCGTCGTTTGGGTGGGCATGAATGCCGTAACTAGGGTAACGCGAATATGAAAATCAAGACTGGGAATTCGGGATGGATCCACTGACCACCACTAATCGTGAAGGAGCACTCAGTACCGGAAAAGATATTGGAGCTTGACGAAGAGTGCCCGGCTCGTGCGACGTTGGCCCGTCGTGAAAAAAAGCTGCTCCTCAAATCCGTCCAGGTCGTGATCGCCTTCGATCAGATCGGCCTGTTGGAAGTGATCATCGTAGCCCAGGTAGATGACGGTTCCTGCGTTTACCCGGTAATTGAGAAGGACGTTGAGGTCGAAGGTTTCGTCTTGCGAGTTGAATTCGGTGATGTTGCGTACGCCCAACCGGTCGGTGATTTGGAGGGTCGTGGTGGCGCGTAGGAGACGGACATCGAAGATCTCCGTGTCATTGTTCCCAGGATCCGTGAAGCGCCGTCGATCGAAGCGAAGCGAAGTCTGAAGGCGGTCCGTCGGGCGTACCGTACCATTCAGATTCCAGCTGACCTGGTGGCCGAGGAAGGGTCCGAGGAAAAAGATCTCGTCCCCAATGCTGAAGTTGCCGAAGAAGGAATAGCTGCGATCGTTCTTGCCGCCGCCGATCGAGAACCGATTCTTCCGGAAGTTGATGCCCCCGAACCGTTCCATGTCCCAACTCATGTTCGTGAAGAGGCGCAGGTTTTTGGCGAAGCTGAAGCCGAGGTTGGCGCTCAGATTCTCATCCCCGAGAATCCCATCGAAGTCGTAGTTCTGTCCGTAATTGACGCCGGGTTGCCAGTTGATGATCCAACTCTCCGGCCAGAAGCGGTAGCTAAGGTTTCCGTTGATGTTCCGGATATCCCTGCGGCGCACGAAACCCACGTCAGTATCAAACTCACGGGAGATCTCGTGCGCGTTGAGCCGCCAGTTCCAGTTTCTGCCGTTCTCCTGGATTCCGGCCACGAGCATGTGGCCGCCGACCTGTTCTTCTCCAAGACCTTTGTAGGATGAGCCGAACGCGCGAACACCACCCGAGATCGTAGGGGTGAGTCGGAAGTTCCCATCCATGCCTAACACGCGACTATGGCTATCCAGAAATTCACGATCGGTGAAGACTGCCCCAATGTTCGACTCGGCATACAGATCGTAGCGGGCTCGCCCGATAAACGTCTGGGCAGTTTGATGAAAGGCCGGATCCTCAGGGCTGTCCACTCTTCCGGGGGCCTGGTCGTTCGCGGCCAACGCGCCGACCGAGAACCGTCCCAGCTGCCCACTCACCTTTCCTCCATAGTCCGGGTCGACGATGGTTCGCGTGTGAACGAGTGTGACGGGAGCGCTGATCTCGAAGATCTCCGCTCCTTCGACGAAGAAGGGCCTCAACTCCGAGAAGAAGAGAGGGAAGCGCTGATTGATCTCGATCTGCGGGCGGTCCGATTCGATCTGTGAGAAGTCCGGGTTGATGGTGAGGTCGGCGGTCAGATCCGAGGTAATCCCATACTTCACGTTCAGGCCGGCATCCGGGTCGGTGTCCTGATTGACAAACTGGGATTGCGTCGGATCGATTTCTCCAAACTGGATCGCGGTAAAGGTTGGGAGGATCTCCAGGTTCCGGTTCGTGGAGAGGTCCGTCATCCCCTCGAGGATACCCATCTGGGAAAAGAAGCTCGTTTCGTCGCGAGACATGGGGGCCCAGACCTGGCTTTCCTGATCCTTTCCTTTCACTTCCCTTACGATCTGTAGTCCCCAGCGGTGAGGCTCCTCACCCGGTGGGTTCGGATATCGTAGGCTCTTAAAGGGGATTGCCATCTCGGCCGTGAAACCATCCGCGACGATCTGACCGCCAGTATCGAAGAGTGTGTTCCAGGACCGGTCCGCCCTCGGGATCGCCCCCTGGGGACCACCCCAACCGCCACCACGACCGTGGCCGCCCCTGCCTCCCCCCCCGCCTTCGTCGGCGCTGATAACCCCTTCTCCCTGAACCCCAAATCCGTTGACGTCGAAGTCGTAGCCCCTCTGCTGATCCAGGAAGGTGTCGAAGTACACGGTCATAAGGTCATCCTGCATGGCACGATCACGTTCCACACGATTGGCCCTCATGATCGACGGATCCTGATAGTGGACGTGGAACCCGAAGTAGATCTTCTCAGAGTCGTATGCCACGTAGACATCCGTCGCCTCGGTGGCAGGCGCGCCGTCCAGTGGAGCCTGCTGGGTGAACTCGGTCAGGTGCGCGGCCGTTGCCCAGATCTCGTCATCCAGGATGCCGTCGATCATCGGGGGACTGTCAGCCCGGGTCGGGGTGACACGGGGTCGCCCCGCAACGAGACCCAGCGCCTCGGGGGTAGGACCCGCATCCGTGACAGGTGGTGCTTCTTCCTGGCCAGGCTCCGTCTTCTCAACCTCGGTCTCTCTGATGGGAAGCCCCTCTGGTATCTGTGCGGCTGGTATCTGTGCGGCGAGAGATGACCTGGCCCCGAAGATCAAGACGATCGCGAAGAGTGCGCTGAGGTGTACCCGGGAGTCTTTTCTCTTCACGGGGATCCGGCCTGAGAAGTGTGGACGACGAAAGGATTCGAATGCCGATCGGTCACGGTCGGCCAAATGAGGAGGATTGATCACCGGTAACGAAGGTCCAACCATAGGCATACGTCAAGGTTCCCGTGTGTAAAGAGCTCATAAGGAGTTCCCGCTCCGTGGTAGCCCCCGAGCTTGTGTCTGCCCTCGCCCTCGCATAACCTGCGCGACTCGATGAATTGGGGAAACCCAGAGCCCCGCTACTCCACAGCGCTAGAACACTGGGTAACTAACAGTAGGCGGAGTCCGACCAGGGAGGCCTGATGAAATACAGGGTGCTTGCCGATACCGGGGTATTCGTTTCGGAGCTTTGTCTTGGTGCCATGACGTTCGGCGGCCGAGGCCAGATGTGGGAAACGATCGGTGGGCTCGACCAGAAAACCGTTGATAAGATGGTCGGCCGTGCCCTCGATGCCGGTATCAACTTCATCGATACCGCCGATGTGTACTCGACAGGTGAATCGGAGACCATGCTCGGAAAGGCCCTTGAAGGCCGGAGGCGCAATGTGGTGCTCGCGACCAAAGTGCGAGGACGGATGGGAGAGAGCCCGAATGACGTAGGTCTGTCCCGTCTCCACATAACCGAGGCGGTCGAGGCTAGCCTGAAGCGACTCGGTACGGATTACATCGACCTCTACCAGATTCACCGGTCCGATCCGCTCACCGATATCGAGGACACTCTCCGTGCGCTCGACGATCTCGTGCGGCAGGGAAAGGTCCGCTACGTCGGCTGCTCAAACTTGATGGCCTGGCAGCTGATGAAGGCGCTTGGGATTTCCCGGTCTGAAGGGCTGGAGCGCTTCAAGTGTACGCAATCTTACTATTCGCTGGCCGGTCGGGAGTTGGAGAAAGAGATGATCCCCCTCCTTGAGGATCAGGGGGTGGGTCTGCTCGTATGGAGTCCCCTGGCCGGTGGGTTCCTCTCGGGGAAATTCACCCGTGACAAGGAAGTAGCTGAAGGGCGGCGTGCTTCGTTTGACTTTCCTCCCATAGACAAGGAGAAGGCCTTCGATATAGTCGACGTCATGTGCAAGATCGCTGAGAATCATGGGGCAAGCGTCGCTCAGGTGGCACTAGCGTGGGTCCTGGCGAATACCGCGGTGACCAGCGTAATCATCGGAGCGCGAACACTCACTCAACTGGACGACAACCTCGGTGCCGTCGATTTATCGCTATCGGATGACGATCTTCAAGCGCTGGACACAATTAGTCGGCTCCCGCTCGAATATCCGGCTTGGATGGACGTGTTTCCATCAGATAGGCGTCCAGGAGAGGTCCGGAGGTTCGAGCGCGTTGAGGAGGAAATTGGGAAGGCCGAGTGAGGGGTCCATCTGCTCACTTTGGACCACCATCTAGGCGACTGACTCGGATGGAGCAAGGGCGAGAAAACACAGCACGATCCAAATGTCCCGAGGGCCTCCACCCTGGCAGAACACCATATGGCTAGCTACTGTGACCGGCTTGTAGTTCGAAATCCGGTTTGGCTGGATTCATCGCTTGCTTAGGGTGGTTCCGAGGGTTTTTCACGATGTTTCTGCCTCCGTTCAAGACTCTTTCCAGTGAGGGAATCATGCCCATATCTCTTCCTGGCATCTCTTGCCCAACACGTTGGTTCGCCCTGGTCCTGGTGGCTGCTCTTGTGGCACCGCCCTTTGCTCAGGGGCAAAGCGCTCAAGATCGGCGCAATCCGGACGGAGAGTGGCGCTACCAGAGTGCGGATGCCTGGGGCACCCGCTACTCCCCGGCAGATCAGATCAACGCCTCGAACTTCAATGATCTTGAAGAAGCCTGGATCTGGCGGGGTGACAACTTCGGTCCTGAACAGGAGCTCCAATTCAAGGCGACTCCTCAGTATATCAACGGCACACTCTACACGGTGGCCGGTCACCGGCGCACGGTGGTTGCGATCGACCCAGAGACTGGGGAGACGATCTGGACCTACCGCGAACCCAACACCACACGGTGGGAACGCTCCATGCGTCAGAACTACGGCAAGGGAGTCGCTTACGCGGAGATCGATGGGAGATATGTGATCTACTACTCCTCTCCCGCCTTCTTCCTCCATGCCTTGGATGCGAAGACCGGCCGTCCCCTAGAGGGATTTGGATCTCCTGTGCCGATCGAAGGCTTTCCGGCGACGGGTGTCGTGGACATGCTGCCGAGCCTTTTACGGGACTGGGGCCGCTGGCAAGAGTGGGATCAGCCCTACGACCCGGATTACGGGATTCCGCGGGAGCTTGGCTACATCACGACGTCCTCACCCCCGATCGTTGTAAACGGAGTGATCGTTGTGGGGAACTCCGCTGAGCAGGGCTACACCCAGACGAGGATCGAGAACGTGCCTGGAGACATCCAGGGATTTGACGCGAGAACTGGAGAACACCTCTGGAAGTTCCACGTCATTCCTCGGCCAGGCGAGTTTGGACATGACACATGGGAGAGTGATGCCTGGGAGTGGACTGGCGACATCTCTTCCTGGGCACCCATCTCGGCAGATTACGAGCGTGGGGTCGTTTACATTCCGACAAACCCGGCGACGATCGACTATTACGGGGGCTTTCACCCGGGAGACAACCTCTTTGGGACGAGCACGATTGCACTCGATGTCCGTACGGGTGAGCGGGTCTGGCATTATCAGACCGTGCATCACGACATCTGGAACTATGACACCACGCACGTCCCGATCGTCGCGAATCTGGAGGTGGATGGTGAACAGATTCCGGCGGTGATCCAGAACACGAGGACGGGGATGATTTTCGCACTCAACCGAGAGACGGGTGAGCCGATATGGCCGATCGAGGAGCGGCCTGTACCCCAGTCACGCGTGCCCGGTGAGCAGCTCGCGCCCACGCAACCTTTCCCGACACGACCGGAGCCACTGGAGCCTCAAGGGATTTCGGAGGACCGCGTGATTGATTGGACGCCCGAACTTCGGGCGCAAGCACTCGAGGTCATGAGTCAATACCAGATCGGTGGCTCCTTCATGCCGTGGGTACAGGCGGGCCACGATGGCGACTACGTGACCAATATTCGTTGTCACGGCGGGGTCAATATCACGCACCCGGTGGCGATGGATCCCATGATGGGGATCCTTTACGCACCCTCCGGGCCGGGCTGCGGGGGCGGGTTCATTATGCCCGGGATCGAGGCGGAAGACCCGGATAACCCCCACACGACAGGGACCACGCACTCCCCGTTCGCTGCCGGGGGGCTTGCTACGGGTGGAGGGCTTCCGAGGGTTGAGGGCCTGCCGATCTTCAAGCCTCCCTACCGCCGCGTGTCCGCGTACGACATGAATACGGGCGAGCGGATCTGGTGGATTCCTGTCGGCGAAGTGGACGAATCGATTAAGAACCATCCCGCACTGCAGGGTGTGGACACGTCGATGTTCGGGGGAGGTGACAACTCACTCAATATGGTTGCGGGTGACCTTCTGGTCACCGAATGGGACACTGCGGAGGGGCCGGCGCTACATGCCTTCGACAAGGCCACCGGAGAGAAGGTGGGCCAGGTTACCCTGCCGGGACCGGGTCAGTACGGTATGATGACCTATATGCACGGGGGGCAGCAGTACATTGTCGTGCTGTTACAGAATCCTGCCCGGTTGGTTTCTCTGCGTCTGCCCTAAGAAACCAGTACGCAGAACTCCGGTTCGCGCCCCAGTAAGCCCCCCGACGTAGATTTACGCCGGGGGGCTTTGTGCGCCTGGCTTCTCTACCGCTCCTCGTGAAGGGGTGAGTATCGACCGTGCAGGGGAAATCCGCACGGGTTAGGTGGACATTGCCTCCCACCGATCTATCTTTTTTAGAGGGAAGGCGGGTGGGGCGAACTCCCGACTAGCTTGCTCAGCCCTCATGACCGAAATTCCGGAGCTGCTCCATGCGCCGTCACATCTTTCTGGCCCTCACCGCGCTCGTCCTGGCAGCACCCGTGCTCGTCACCGCACAAGAGGACCCGATCGTCGTGTATCTGGTCCGGCATGCCGAACGGGCCGACGATGTATTAGGCGCCGACATGGCGACGACGGACGATCCGCTTCTCTCCACGGCTGGCCGGGAGCGTTCCTATCTGCTCGCGAGGATGCTTGCGGATGCAGAGCTGACAAGGATCCACTCGACTGATCTAAAGCGAACCCGCTGGACCGGTCAGCCTACGAGCGAAATGACGGGGCTTGCTATCGAGCTGTACGATCCGAGCGACCTGACGGACTTTGCCAGGCAGCTCGGCACGACGTCTGGAAGGCACCTCGTCGTGGGACACAGCAATACCCTTCCTCGGCTCATAGAAGCCCTCGGGGGAAATCCGGGCGATCCGATCGAGAGGCTAGAGTACGACCGCCTGTACATCCTAAGTATCATCGAGGGCGAAGTCGGCACGGTGTTGATCCGCTTCGGAAACCGCTATCACGGTTAGATAGATCTTCGGGGCCATAGCTCAGGTGGGAGAGCGCCTGCTTTGCAAGCAGGAGGTCGCCGGTTCGAGCCCGGCTGGCTCCACTTGTTGTGGTACAATGACTTACGGGATCGCACGCCTACTAGATGGGTGTGCGATCTCATAAATAGGGTCCACATAGGGTCCATCTTCGGCGTGCATAGGGGATGGATTCCTGTGTCTAGCGCAGGTCGTCCAGGCGGCGGTAACTAGCCCCTAGTCCCTCCGTGGCACCAGCCACACCCAGCTATCCACTGTTTTGCGCGTCCTGAGTGGGGCGGGGTAGAATGAGAGCATGATACGGTACCGAAATCCTGTCTTGCGTAGGCGAATCTCCCAAACGGCGGTTCTGCTCGTGGTCTTTTTGGAGGCTGGCTGCGCCGGAGGCATGCCCCGCGACAACCAGCTTTACCTTCCAAGGAATTATAACTTCGCGTTCTACGACACCCACACGAGCGCGGCTCGGTCTTTTTACGCCGCCCATGTGGCCCACTTCGGAATTTACGAGGTCGCACTTACGCAGGGTGAAGATGCCGCCGATGCGTT
>CAUZHN010000064.1:0-13575 GCA_963579625.1 Gemmatimonadales bacterium UBA6960 | reverse complement strand
GCCGGGAAGCAGTTGCTCGACATTGAGACCCCCGGCAATGGCGAAGGGGAGGTATGTCTTTCGGGCCGTCGATTCCAAGTGCGTTGGGGCTTAATGTCCGGTGCGGGTCGCGGGGAGGGGTCCGAAGATGGATGGGAGTGGGCCGAGTTTCTTCCTGATGATCTCTCGTTTCCACTCCGTATTCGTGGATGGCGTCCAGGGGATCGGATCCGCATCAGCGGTGGCCGAAAGAAGCTGAAGAAGGTGTTCCGAGAGTCACAGGTCTCACTCTCTGAGCGGAGGCGACTTCCACTGATTGTGGATTCGGAGGGGCTCGTAGTCTGGTTGTTGGGCCGGGATAGTACACCAGGGGCACATGGGAGAGAGGAGGGTGGGTGGCGCTTCGGAGTTAGGGACCTTGGAAACGTCTGAAGGGGTGAGCGGGTTCTTGTGTTGGGGTTCCTTAGGGGCTCCTTTATGTTTCTTGCGGGATTTGGTGCGATTCTAGGCACCTTCCGCTCATTGTGATTTCGCACACTCTAAGGTTGCTGAGGCATCGAGAGAGAGCTTTTCCTTCATGGCCAAACGACAACCCACACGGAAGTCCGACCCGAAAGATACGGGCTGGAATCGTCTGTCCAAGAGGAGCTCCTTCTGGATCCTCGTGATACTGTTGCCGCTTCTCTTCCTGAGTCTGTTTCGAGGAGAGGTACAGCCACGGTACGAGTTCTCCTATTCAGATTTTAGGTCAGAACTCGCTCAGGGGAACATCGAGTCGGTGACGGTTATCCAGGGGGTCCTCGTCGAAGGAGAGTTTAGCAGGGCTGTTACACGGGAGGGGCAGGAGTACACCTTTTTCGAGACGAGCCTGCCGGGGGAGATCACCGAGGGTCTGTTGGCCGACTTCGAGAACCGATCCGTCGATGTTCGAGCCGAGCCAGAGCGGACCCCTTGGTGGAGTTTTCTCATTTCCGCGCTACCGTGGGTCATCCTAATCGTCTTTTGGTTTTGGCTGCTCCGCACAATGCAGGGAGGAGGAAACAAGGCGTTTCAGTTTGGTAGATCGAAGGCCAAGCTCATCTCTCCCGATACCCCGAAGGTGACTTTCAAAGACGTCGCAGGAGCCGATGAGGCGAAGCACGAACTTGAGGAGATCATCGAATTCCTTAAAGACCCTCAAAGGTTCGCCCGGCTGGGAGGACGCCTTCCGAAGGGCGTACTTCTCATCGGCCCACCGGGTACGGGAAAGACGTTGATGGCCAAGGCGGTGGCTGGCGAAGCCGAGTGCCCCTTCTTCCAGATGTCCGGTTCCGACTTCGTAGAAATGTTCGTAGGGGTTGGAGCGTCCCGGGTGCGTGACCTCTTCGAACAGGGGAAGGCCCACGCTCCGTGCATCATCTTCATCGACGAAATCGATGCGGTGGGCCGACACAGGGGCGCTGGACTAGGTGGCGGACATGACGAACGGGAACAGACTCTGAACCAACTCCTCGTCGAAATGGACGGGTTCGAAACCAACGAAGGTATCATCCTGTTGGCCGCGACGAACCGGCCTGACGTTCTGGATCCCGCTCTGCTGCGCCCGGGACGGTTCGACCGTCAGGTCGTTGTCGACTCCCCTGACGTGAGGGGCCGAGAGCAGATCCTGATTGTCCATGCCAGTAAGCTGCCACTCGAAGACGACGTAGAACTCGGTACAGTAGCGAAAGGTACGCCTGGGCTTTCGGGAGCGGACCTCGCGAACATATGTAATGAGGCTGCGCTCCTCGCGGCTCGCGGGGGTGCCAAGAAGGTCGCGATGGAGGACTTCGAGAGCGCAAAGGACAAGGTGATGCTCGGGGCCGAGCGTCGAAGCATGGTGCTCACCGATAAGGAGCGGAAGCTCACGGCCTACCATGAAGCCGGGCACGCGGTCGTCGGGCTTTGCATTCCGGGCTTGGATCCGATCCACAAGGTTACGATTGTGCCGCGTGGTAGAGCGCTGGGGCTCACCGCGTCCCTCCCTGAGGAGGATCGTCATTCCTACACCCGCGATTGGTTGGAGGGGCAGCTCAGCATGCTCTTTGGTGGGCGGGTGGCCGAAGAGATGATCTTCGGGCCCGATAAGGTCACGACCGGGGCTGGTAATGACATCGAGCGGGCCACGGATATGGCGAGGAGAATGGTTACCCGCTTTGGAATGTCGGATTTAGTGGGGTTGATGGCCATTGGGGATGCGGACCGTGAGGTGTTCCTGGGGAGGGAGATCACTCAGAAGCGGGAGATCTCTGAGCACACCTCGCAGCTTGTGGACAGGGAGATAAAGCGCACCCTGGATGAAGCGCACCAAAGAGCCCAAGAGGTGCTCGGTAACGAACGGGAGCTTCTGGAAGCAATCGCCACTGCGCTTCTTGAGCGAGAGACCTTGGACCGGAACGAGGTTGAGCTTCTGGCTCAGGGAAAGGCTCTCCCACCGCTGAGGGAGGCAACTCAACCACCCGATGTGGAAGCACCTTCCGACTCCCAGGACCGCGACCACTCGGGCGATTCGGAGGAAGACCAATCGCAGTCCACGGGTTCTCCCGACTCGGAGGCACCTGATGCTGACACGGACGAAGTGAGTTCTCCCGCAGCTGGCGAAGGGGCTCCCGTCTCCTCGCCAGCAGCACATCTCTCACGAGAAGATCCTGGTCCGGATCCCTCGCGAGGATGAGGGGATCTTCCTACCCGACATCGAATTCGCAGCCTTTCTCTCATCACCAAGTGTGGGAGATCGCGGGAGGGTCAATTTCGCTGGCTGATCCGGTCGTGGTGGGGATCCTAAACCTGACGCCCGATTCCTTTTCTGATGGTGGAGAACTCCCAAACTTGGAAGTCGTGGTTGGGCGTGCTGACCAGATGGTCCGAGAGGGAGCAGGAATTCTGGACGTGGGTGGTGAGTCGACCCGACCGGGAGCCTCGGCCGTGGAAGTCGGCGAGGAGTTGCGGCGTGTCCTCCCTGTGGTCGAGATGCTCGTCGAGCGTTGCGGAGTGCCCATTTCTGTCGATACTCGAAAGGCCCAGGTGGCTGAAGCTGCACTGGCGGCCGGAGCTGCGGTCGTGAATGATGTTTCCGCACTTGTCTTCGACACTGGAATGGTCGATGTCGTAGCGAAGGCTGGCGCCGGAGTGGTACTCATGCACATGAGAGGCACCCCTGAGACCATGGGGAATCGAGCCAGCTACGATAACCTGTCCGCAGATGTCTCGTATGAGTTGGGCCTCGCCGTTGATTACGCTAAGAAGGGGGGCATAGAACAGGAGGCGATCGTCCTGGACCCTGGGATTGGATTTGCGAAGACGTCGCGCCAGAGCCTCGCTCTCCTAGGGGAAATTCCGAGACTTAGGAAGCTTGGATTTCCCGTGTTGGTTGGACCGAGCAGAAAGAGCTTCCTCGGGGATCTGTTGGAGGTGCCGCTGCAAGAGCGCGCTGTGGGAACCGCAGCCGCTTGCCTGATCGCCTATCAGGGCGGCGCCAGACTCTTCCGAGTCCACGATGTGGCTCCCACGGTGCAGGCTCTCGCGGTAGCACATGCCGTTGACGAGCAAGGCTTGGAGGAGAGCACGGCTTGAACGTCCTCTGGGAGCAGTTCCAGATCATAAGGCCTGGTTGGGCAGATCTAATCGAGATCGTCATCGTGGCCGCTCTCGTGTACCGGGTGCTCCTCCTTCTCCAGCGCACCCGGGCCATGCAGATGATCCTGGGCGTCGGGTTTCTCGCTGGAATCTATTTTCTTGCTCGGGTCCTGAACTTCTCATTGATCCGGACTCTTCTCGAGACGCTGTTCCAGTTTGGAGCGATAGCGGCACTCGTCGTATTCCAGCCTGAACTCCGCGCTGCGCTGGCCCGTCTGGGTCAGACCCGGATGTTTCGAATGTTTGCAAAGTTGGAGAGCCGCAAGGTTGTCGATGAGCTGATCGAGGCGGTGGAACAGCTTTCCCGTACGAAGACCGGAGCTATCATCGTGCTGGAAAACGAAGTGTCCCTAGATGAGTACGCGCGGTCGGGAAGCGCGATCGAGGCCCGGGTTTCTAGGGAGATGTTGATCACGATCTTCACCCCCCTCTCTCCACTCCACGATGGCGCGGTGATAATCACGGGAGATACGATCAAGGCTGCAGGGGCCATTCTTCCTCTGACTCAGACACGCCTTTACGACAAGTCGTTGGGGACGCGGCATCGGGCGGCCCTGGGGCTTTCCGAAGAGTCAGATGCGATTGTGATCGTTATCAGTGAAGAGACATCCCGCATCTCGGTGGCGCATGGAAACAGGATCGAAGTGGGGGTTGAGACTGTTCGGCTGAGGGAACTGTTGGAGGGCGCTCTTCCGGAGGCCAGAGGTGGTCTATGGCTGAGATCGAGCCCCGGGTAAGATCGCGTTGACAGGTTCGGGACGTGCCCGATACATTCCGCGGGCGATTAATCTGACTGATTACGTCCAAGTTCTGGGCGTCTCGGGGCACTAGCCTTGAGTCATTTGAAAGGAGTCTGGTAGTGAACGTCCAGTACAACTTGATGACGCTCTTTGCGGACGGGGGGCCAATGATGTACGCCCTTGTTTTATGCTCTCTGGTTGCGCTGGGAGTCATCATAGCGAAGGCGTTCACCCTCTACGTTGCACACAAGGGAACTGACCGGATCCTCGAGGAAGTCCAGGAACTCAGCCAGTCGGGTGAGATCGATGAGGCAATCCGGAGATGCACTGAGACGCCTGGACCTACAGCGGCCATCCTTCTAGTAGGCCTCAGGCGGATACGGGCCGGGCAGTTCAAGGAGGCAGAGCTCGAACAGGCGATCGATACGACGGGCACGATTGAGCTAGGCTTTCTAGAGCGGGGGCTCGTTATTCTTGCGACGGTGGCCAATGTGGCCCCTCTTATGGGGTTTCTCGGGACCGTAGCGGGGATGATCATGGCGTTCGCGTCAATCGAGACCGCCGGCGACGTGGATCCGACCCTGGTGGCGGGCGGCATCAAGGTTGCGCTCCTCACAACAGCTACAGGGCTTCTCATTGCGATCCCGACGAATATTGGATACAACTTTTTTGTGACCCGTATCGATAGGCTCATCGTGGACATGGAGCAGGGGACGCAGCAGATTCTGAACCTTGTCTGGGATCTTGAGCAGGAAGGCAGGGTGCAAATGGTCTCGGATGCTGGTGCTGCGGGTGGTCAGGGATAGCGCCAATCCAAAACCTGATAGGGAGCCTATCAAGTAATATTGATTGTACCGAACTATAGCTCAGGAGATAATGTCTCGTGGCAATCATGAATAAGAAGTCGAAGGTCAGTGATGAGATCCCCAGTGCTTCAATGGCGGACATCGCATTCCTTCTCTTGATCTTCTTCTTGGTGACGACTGTCTTCCCTAGGGATTCAGGGCTCAGAGTTGTTCTGCCCGAGGAAGCCGAGGAAGTAGAGGTTTCCCAAAGGAACGTGCTCCACCTCCAAGTCCAGCCGAGCGGTGTTGTCGTTGTACGCTATGGGGACTCCGAAGATGAGCAGCAAATGACGCCGTCGCAGATTGAAAGCGTGTGGCGGTCGGAAGTTGCCCAGAATCCAAATCTGATCGCTGCTGTGAAGACTCATCCGGATGCGGCACATGAGCATATGATCTCCGTACTCGATGCACTTCAGCTGGCAGGAGCGGAACGCATTTCGCTCCAACTTCTTGAGGAGACTTGAGGTATGGGAATGAAAGACGGAGGGTTCGAACGGAAGACCAAGGCGTCATCGACAATTCCCTCTTCATCCATGGCCGATATCGCCTTCCTACTACTGATCTTCTTCATGGTCACCACGGTGTTCCAAAACGAGCGCGAGCGGCCCATTCAGTGGCCCTCAGCGGCTGCTACCGAGCAGATCGATGAGAAGCGGGACAACATCCTTTATGTGTGGCTGGAGCGGAATGGGGATATCTGGATCAATGACCGACTCGTCCCGATGCAAGATGTGGCTGCAGTAGTTGGACCGCAGTGGATGCAGTCGGGACAGCGACTCATTATTTCACTGAGAGCCGACGCTCTGGTTCCGTATCGGTTCGTGGATCTGGTGCAAGAGCAGCTTAAGCGGTCTGGCGCGGTGTACGTGGTGTTCGCGACAGATCTAGAGCGACGTATGACCGTGGAGAGATGATGATGAATGATCCTGCTCGTACTGAAATGTCCCAGGATATCTTCGAGACGGCGAACGATCGGTTCAAACGATCTTTCGGTTCTTGGTTCTGGGGCTCAATGGTTGTGGCGACGGTCGTGCATTTTTTTGTCATGGCGTATTTTCCGGATCTGGAGGCGTCCGACGTCACGTTTGCCATGACGGAGATCGAGGCCATCGAGCTCCCGCCTGAGATCGAGATACCGCCTCCGCCAGAGGCAATAGCGCGCCCGGCTAACCCCGTAGTGACCAGTGCGGCGATCGACACAAATGTGACGATCGCGCCGACTACCTTCGAGCAAAATCCGATCGAGGATTTGCCACCGCCCCCGGCGGATGCCGTGGTGATCGACATTGCGGCCCAGCCGACCTTCACGCCCTATGAGGTTGCTCCTTCGATTTCCAACCGGACCCAGGTTCAGGCGGCTCTGGTGCGAGAGTACCCAGCGGTCCTGAGAGACTCCGGAGTCGGTGGAACGGTGCTTATGCATTTCTTCATTGACAACACGGGGTCTCTGGAAAACGTGCTCGTGGCCGAGAGCTCGGGGTTCGAGCAGCTTGACGCGGCTGCGATGCGAGTTGCTGACGTATTCCAGTTTAGCCCGGCCCTGAACCGCGACGAGGTAGTCGCGGTTTGGATTCAGGTTCCGATTACATTTACGACCAACTGAGTACGAAGCCCGGACTGATCCGGCTACACGGTTCAGGTAGGATCTGCTAGGACCTTCTGACCGCGAAGCCCCGCCGGCCGCAGATGGCCGGCGGGGCTTCAGTATTTCTCCTCTTCAGTGAAGAAGGTAAGATACCTGACGATGTACCGACGGCTTCTGGAAGACATGTTACCCGCCGTGAGGGAGCGGCTCCAACAGGCAGCGGCTCGGGCCAGCAGGAGTCCAGATGAGGTTCGACTCGTTGTAGTCACGAAGGGACATCCGGTAGAGGCGATTGAGGCAGCGTTGGCAATGGGGCTACGTGACCTCGGGGAGAATCGCCTTGAAGAGTTGGCGGCGAAGGCGGGCCAGGTGATGCCCAGCAGCGTCAACTGGCACATGGTTGGACACCTTCAGCGGCGAACGGCTCCAAGGGTCCGTGAGTTCGCGTCTCTCGTTCACTCGCTCGACTCGATTCGGCTGGCAGAACGCCTGGAGCGGACGGCGCCCGAGGGTGTGCCTCCCCTCCGCTTGTTAGTGCAGGTGAATGTATCCGGGGAAGGGTCCAAGAGCGGATTCAGTCCGGAAGAACTGTTTTGGGCGCTCGAGCGTCTGCTTGGGTTCGGAACTCTGAGGGTGGAAGGGTTGATGACGATTGCTCCCTTCACACAGGATGAGGGGGTCATCAGGCGCACGTTCAGTGATCTGAGGGGGCTTCAGGAGGAGGCCGCGGAGAGGTTCCCGGAATTTCGCGGTAAAGAGCTATCTATGGGTATGTCCAACGACTTCGAATTGGCGGTCGAGGAGGGTAGCACGATTGTGCGCATTGGCTCGGCCTTACTTGGGGAGCGACCAGAATGATCGACCTGACAGTGCTAGACATCAGAAAGAAAGATGTCGGTAATCCAGGTTTCTTGTCCGAGTAGGTAGAAGGAGGTGTGAAATGACAAATGCAACGCACTGGACCTGCACCGAATTGTGGTGGCAGATCGACAGTTCTGCGGCATCGACGGAGCCTGAATGGTCATCACGCTCTCAAACCTGCTGATGTCCAAACCATCATCCGGACGGCGAGAGAGGCAGAACCGCACCTGGCCACGGTCATACGCGACGTGGTTATAGATCTGTAATAATCAATATAGCCAATGACTTATCCAGATTTACCGGACACGTTATTGAGCCTGGAGAACCAGGTTCTTGCTCTCTGGAAGGAGGAGGGCCTTTTCCGCCGGACGCTGGAGGCAACGAAAGGCGGTGAGCCATTTGTCTTCTATGAAGGTCCCCCCACTGCAAATGGGAGGCCGGGGCTTCACCACATTATCACGCGCACGATCAAGGACCTCGTCTGTCGTCATCGGACGATGCAGGGGTGCAGCGTCACCCGGATCGCGGGATGGGATACGCACGGGCTTCCCGTGGAGATCGAAGCGGAACAGAAGCTCGAGATTTCGGGGAAGCCTGAGATCGAGGAGGTGGGGATCGCACGCTTCAATGATGTTTGTAGGGAGTCGGTGTTTACGTACAAGGAGGAGTGGGAGCGCTTTTCGGAGCGCATGGGATATTGGCTCGACTACTCCCGCCCGTATGTGACCTTCCACACTGAGTATATCGAGTCGGTCTGGTGGATTCTGAAGGAGCTTGCGGCCCGGGGTCTTCTCTACCGGGGTTATAAGTCGGTCCCGTACTGCCCTCGGTGTGGAACTCCACTCTCATCCCACGAAGTTGCGCAGGGATATGAGGACGTGGAGGATCCCTCCCTCTATTTCTTGTGCGAGTGGGTTGATGAGTCCGGGCTCGCTGATCAAGAGAGGCGCTCCTTTTTAGTTTGGACGACCACACCCTGGACGGTTCCTGCGAACACGGCTCTCGCCGTCCGGAGCGATCTTAAGTATGTCGAGGTGGCCTGGAGGGATCGGCGCCTCATTCTAGCGGAGGCGCGTGTTGAGGCGATTCTCGGAGAAGGAGCCGAGATCCTGCGATCCTACTCCGGGGATGAACTCGTCGGTGTGCGCTACCGGAGGCCGCTCGATTTGGTGGAAGTGACCGCCGAGGATCTCGCCGCCGGGTGGAGTGTCGTGTCTGAGGATTTCGTTTCAGATGCTGATGGTTCGGGTGTGGTGCACCTCGCTCCAGCCTTTGGCGCCGACGACTACGACGCGGGCCAGAGGCATGGATTTCCCCTTCTTCGTCCCGTAGATGATCGCGGTCATTTTCGATCGGAGATTCCCTTGATAGGGGGGATGTTCGTGAAGGATGCAGACCCGGTACTCCTCGATCGACTCCAGGAGCAAGGAGCGCTCTTCCGAGTGGAATCGATCATCCACTCGTATCCACACTGCTGGCGCTGTGCGTCTCCGCTTATCTATATGGCGCGGGATTCCTGGTTCGCCGCCACCTCCGGCCTGAGAGACCGGATGCTAACCACCAACCGGGAAGTGTCGTGGCATCCGCCTGAGCTAGGCGAGCGCAGGTTCGGACACTGGCTCGCGAATAACGTGGACTGGGCTCTTTCCCGCGACCGCTTCTGGGGTACACCGCTACCGGTCTGGGTCTGCGAGAGCGATTCCTCTCACGTAGAGTGGATCGCTTCGATCGCCGAACTGGAAGAGAAGGTTGGAGACCTCGGGGAGAACTTCGATCCCCATCGACCCTACATCGATGAACTGAGTTGGGGCTGTAGAGAGTGCGGCGGAGAAATGCGCCGCCACCTTTCTGTGCTGGATGTTTGGTTCGATTCGGGTGCCATGCCATATGCCCAGTGGCACTGGCCGTATGAGAATGATAAGGCCTTTCGGAATCATTTCCCGGCGGACTTCATTTGTGAGGCGCTAGACCAGACACGGGGTTGGTTCTACTCCTTAGTCGCGATCGCCACGATGCTTGATATGGGTCTGCCGTTCCGCAATGTGATTGTGAGCGAAATGATTTTGGATGCGGAAGGCCAGAAGATGTCGAAGTCCAAGGGGAACGTCGTGGATCCCTGGGACGCGATCTCGGAATTCGGCATCGACCCACTCCGGTGGTACCTCATCACCGTGTCGAACCCGTGGATCACGAAGCGCTACGATCCTGCGGGGGTCCGTGAAGCGTCCCGGAAGTTTTTTGATACAGTAATGAATACCTATCAGTTCTTCGCACTTTATGGGAATGTCGAGGAGTGGATACCAGGGGATGAGGATCCCAGGCCATTGGAGCGGACGGTTTTGGACCGTTGGCTCCTCTCTCGGCTCCATCGGATCGTGGATGTCGTCGGGCATGAGCTTGGTGAGTATCAGTTGACGGCGGCGTATCGGGCGGTCGTGGAATTTGTGAACGAAGATCTCTCAAACTGGTTTGTGAGGCGATCCAGGCCTCGGTTTTGGGGAAACACCAACTCGCGTGATGCCCGGGCGGCTTTCCGTACCCTGTGGGACGCTCTCCTCGTCATAGCGCGGTTGTCCGCGCCGGTAACGCCGTTTTTTGCTGACTGGCTCCATCGAAGTCTGACGGGGGGAGACTCAGCCCATCTGGCTCCGTTTCCTAGCCCGGATCCCCAACTCTTGGACGCAGAGCTGGAGCGTGAGATGGCTACCGTGCGCACGCTTGTCTCTCTGGGTCGGGCTGCCAGGGAGGAAGTTCGCATTCGAGTGCGGCAGCCGCTCCGTATGCTTCATGTGGTCTTAACTGGTTCCCAAGCTCCACGCCCGGAGCTGCTCGCGGTGCTCAAAGACGAGTTGAACGTGAAGGAAGTGGTCTTCCTCGAATCTGCCCATGAGATAGTGAGACTTGTTGCTCATCCGAACTTTCGTGCTCTCGGCCCTCGGTTCCAGAAGAAGAGTGAGAGCGCTGCCCAGGCGATCCGTGAGCTCGATAGTGAGGTTCTTCGCGCTTTCCACAGCGGTGAGAGGATTTTGATCACGGTTGATGGAGAGAACGTCCAGCTTGAGTCCGATTGGCTAGAGGTGACTGAGTCAGCAACAGGAGACCTGTTGGTAAAGTCATACGATGGTCACACGGTGGTCCTCGATCCGACGCTCGATCCCGAGCTCAGGACTGAAGGGATGGCGCGGGAGTTGGTTAACCGTATCCAGCGCCTCCGGAAAGACGCGGGGCTGGATATCACCGATCGGATACGTATCAGGATTGAGGGTCCAGCTGAGGTCCAGGAAGCCGTCTCGCGTTTTGAGGAGTTCATCGCCCGTGAGACGCTCGCCCTGGAGGTGTCCGCAGGCCCGGATGACCCGGATCGCTCGTACGAGGCGGTCTTGGAGGACGAAATCGATGGATGTCCAGTACGAGTAGCGCTGAGACGGGCGGAATGACTGGCTCGGTCCCGAGGGTCCTAGTGGTGGATGCCAAGGGCGCCGGTTCGCGACTGGATACCTGGTTGGCCGGAGGCCTCGAGCTGTCACGTACCCGGGTGGCAGCGCTGATCGACGAGGGAAGGATTCTTCTGAGCGGCGAATTCCCGCGAAAATCGGAGATCGTGTCGGAGGGAGACCGGATTGAGGTTGAGCTCCCCCCCCCTCGCCCGTTGGCTGCCGAACCGGAAGCGCTCCCCCTCGCAATTGTCTACGAAGATGATCATCTCTTGGTCGTGGACAAGCCGGCCGGAATGGTCGTGCATCCCGCCCCCGGGCATCCATCGGGGACGATGGTGAACGCGCTCCTGTACCACGCAAAGAATCTCTCCGGGATTGGTGGCACACTTAGGCCGGGGATCGTTCACCGACTGGACCGAGACACCTCGGGACTTCTTGTGGTGGCGAAGGATGACTCGACCCACTGGGCCTTATCCACCGCGCTCAGACAGAGGCGGGTGCGACGTCTGTACCTTGCGGTCGCCTGGGGACATCTTCCGAAGACACATGTTCGCGTGGACGAACCGATCGGGAGAGACCCACATGATCGCAAGAGAATGGGGGTTGTGGAGGATGGACGGCGGGCGGTAACGCGGATTAGGGTCAGAGCGCGATGGCGAGCTGCGGAACTATTAGACGTCGGTCTGGAAACTGGCCGCACTCACCAGATTCGGGTGCATCTGGCTCATTTGGGACATCCGGTGGTGGCGGATCGAATGTACGGTGAAGGCTGGGAACGTGGGATGGGTGGTCCTGATCGGGGTTGGGCGAAGGAGTTGGCCCGGCGGACTCCACGTCAGTTCCTTCACGCGACTAGATTGGGTTTTCAGCATCCGGCCAGCGGAGAGTCGATGAGATTTCGGTCTCCTTTTCCTCCGGACCTCGAGGCTGTGGCGGGTTGGGCGCAAGAACCCGACCCGGAAACAGGAGGGCCACGAGATGACCGGATGGGGTGAGTGGCTCTAGATGTCCGATTGCCAGAGAGAGGTCACTAGGCTGGAGGGGATTTCTGACGTCTCACTGTCAGAAGTGAGGGGTCTGACGGGTGTAGACGATCGCAAAGCGTTCGAGGAATCACTGCTGAACATCCTCGAGCAGCTGTTTTCCCGCGATGCGCATCCATAGGACGGAGGATTTGAAACGGGAGATCGTAGGATGGAGTTTGACTCACGCTTGACCTCCGACAGCTTGGGGATAGGGCTGGCGAACCGGATCGTTTCAGTGGTCGCATGCATGAATTTGGCCCTCGTCACGAAGGCCGAGGGGTCCTGACCACGCTTTCCCTAGTTGTGGCGCTCCTTTTTCAGGTGGCCCCTAGCCAGGGATCTCAGGTAGTGCCGCAGTTGCCTTTGAATCTTCCAAGGAGAGAACAGGTTCGGGTGCTCTCGCCGGAGGCGGCACCCCATAGTGAGCGCATCTATGTGTTCTACTGGTCTGGTGGTGAGAGTCAGGCACGGCGGGCAATCGAACTCCTCGAGAGACAGGCACCCTTGCCAGGGCTTCCCGAGACGGTCCCAAGCCGCGTGCTTTTCTACCTGGCCCCGGACGCTGTGGTCTGGGGCTTCCTTACGGGCGGCCAGGTCCCTGATTGGGGTGCTGGGGTTGCAATGCCAGTGCGGCAGATGGCAGTCATTCCGCTGTTCGAAGCCGCTGTTGGTGGTCTGCAGGACCGGGACAGGACGATACTCCACGAGTGGGCTCACCTCGGTCTTCATGAATACCTCGATGGGCTGCGGGTCCCACGCTGGTTCGACGAGGGCTATGCGCAACGGGCTTCCGGAGGCTGGAATGTTCAAGAGGCATGGAGGTTGCGGCTGGGACTCGCCCGTGGTGGTGCGCCATCCCTCGACTCTCTCAATCTCGATTGGCCACGTGGGAGGACCGGAGCGGAGTTGGCCTACCTGCTCTCGGGCTCAGCGGTCGAGTACCTGGTGTCCGAGACCGGAGAGCGAGGTTTGGATGTGTTTCTCGGTAGGTGGCGTGAGACCGGAGACTTCGAGGAGGCGTTCCGAAGAACGTTCGGTTATACGACCGGAACGTTTGAGACGCGCTGGACTGAGTACGTGCGTCGGCGGTATGGTTGGATCCTCATGTTGACGCAAACGGCAGTGTTTTGGGCGTTTGCCGGGCTCGCCCTACTCTTGCTCTCTCAACTGCGTACTCAACGGAATCGCGAGCGGATCGCGCAACTGCGCGCTTCTGAGCCTCCTTCCTGGCCCGCGTACTGGAAGGGTCCTTCCTAGTCCACCTGTCAGCAGGTTCCGCTCTGACGCTCAGGCCTGAGGCTGAGGTTGACCACACCCTGGGACTAGGGGTAGCATTCCGACACTATGAGTCGGAGACACAGGCAGCGACACCGGGACGCTGAGGCCAACCGCCCGCCAACCAAAAAGGTTGGGGGGCGGGACGGTCTTCACTTTACGGTTTGGACGGGC
>CAUZHN010000063.1:0-13928 GCA_963579625.1 Gemmatimonadales bacterium UBA6960 | reverse complement strand
GTGGCCGCCGCCAGTCCGATGAAGGACCCGGTTTCAATGTGATCCGACTCTATGCGAAACCTTGCCCCAGCTAGCTCGTCCACACCTTCGATCTGGAGAATGTGTGTTCCAACACCGGAGATCTGCGCCCCCATCCTGTTTAACAGACCACACAAATCCTGTACGTGTGGCTCCGTGGCAGCATTCCGGAGCCTCGTGGTGCCACGAGCGCGTACAGCGGCCATCAGAGCATTCTCAGTGGCAGTCACTGACGGCTCATCGAGAAAGATGTCGCCGCCCTTCAACTGACCAGCCGTGATCTCGAGACTGTTGACGTGGACTGAGATATCAGCCCCAAGACCTCGGAAGGCAAGCAAGTGTGTGTCTAGGCGACGACGGCCGACCACATCACCCCCCGGCGGCGGAATCAAGACCCGGCGAGATCGTGCGAGGAGTGGCCCAGCCAGCAGGATCGAAGCCCGTATCCGTGCAGCGAGAACCGGATCTGGGCTAGTGCTGTACAGATGAGCTGCTTCGAGCCTGAGTGTGCCCTTGTCTAGCCATTCCACCCCTGCTCCAAGAGACTTAATAATCTCGAGAAGGGTCTCCACATCTCGGACTCGTGGCACGTTCTCTAGAATCACCGGAGCCGAAGTGAGCAGCGCCGCAGAGATGCACGGGAGGGCCGCGTTTTTGTTCCCGGCGGGACGGATCGAACCTGAGAGCGGGTGTCTCCCCTCGACCAGAAATGAAGGCATCGACGTCCGAACGGTTGTGTGGCGCGGAGGATAGCCCTCAAAGAGAAGGCCCGCGCAACTTATCGCCCAAGGGGGTCGGTTACAACCGATGGCCTGCCCGGCATACTCGCATCGAAGGTGGAACGTTTTTCGCGTTCGTCGCTACTTTCCATCTATGATGGCACTTCTAGCCTTCCAGACGGCATCAGCACAGGACACGATCGTGTCGATCGCAGCGCGAGACGGATACGACGTTCTAGAGGCCCTCTCCGCAGTATCGATCTTAGCGATGTTCCTGGGCGTTTTTCTGTTGATTTCGTACGGCCTGCTACAGATGAGGAAGGGGGTCCGGATGCTCGATCAAGCCCGACAGGACTTCTCCGCCGACCCGGTCGTTGAAAGCATCCGGAAGACGGCGAGCAATGTGGAGTCAATCTCCCAGACGCTCAATGATGAGGTAGCAAAATTGTCCGGGTCAATGTCGCACCTCTCCGATCTGATCACGCAAGCCTCCGGGCGGATGGAAGAGCGCATTGAGGAATTCAACGCGTTCATGGAGGTCGTCCAGAGGGAAGCCGAGGAAGCATTCGTGGATGGCGCAGCTACCGCTCGTGGGCTGCGCGCCGGCTTGGGAAATCTAAACGACCGTCGACGAGAACAGACATCTTCGGATAACCAGATTGTCGAAGCTCCGAGCCGGAAAGTTCCACTGCCGGAGGTGGACGCTGAGGATTTCGAACCAGGAGACCCGGGACCGTCCGGTGCACCAGATATCTAAGAAGAAGCCGCACTCACTTCGTTCTCTGGACCCAGACACAATGTAGTTTTCGACCAGCATGCTTCTCAGATTGATCACGGGAGCCAAGCCTCGGCTCATCGCCCCGTGCCAGGATTTCGGACGATCAGTTCTCCAGTTTTCGACCCAGGAGACGCGACACTTCGCCCGGATCGGCCTTCCCTCGCGACGCCTTCATAACCTGACCCATGAAGTAACCCTGAAGCCGCTTTTCCCCTGACCGAAAGCGAATCACTTCCTCCAAGTTAGCCGTCAAGACTTCGTCTACCCACCTCTCCAACTGTGCACTATCCCGGATCTGGGCGAGACCATCATCAGCTACGACCCGTTCGGCGGACACCCCCCGGTCGAGCATCTTCCTCAGGACATCCTTCCCGACCGTCTGGCTGATCGTGCCGTCGCGCACAAGATCGATGAGACCCACGAGATCCTCTGGAGCGACAGGAAACCCCTCTAACTCTTCGGAGCGCTCCTTTATGAGAGCAAGCACCGGCCCCATCACCCAGTTTGATGCCTGCTT
Organism: Gemmatimonadales bacterium UBA6960; assembly: GCA_963579625.1. Taxonomy (GTDB): domain Bacteria; phylum Gemmatimonadota; class Gemmatimonadetes; order Longimicrobiales; family Gaopeijiaceae; genus JAAXGI01. Next base: position 11,896 of record CAUZHN010000063.1, on the reverse strand, counting down.
CGGATCGTCCATCCGCTCCGCGACCGCCTCATAGTAGTCTGCCAGCATCCGGGTGGAGGTGAGCACCTCTGCGTCGTAGGCAGGTAGTTCGAATTCATGCTGGACTCGCGCTCTCCGAACTTTCGGCAACTCAGGGAGCTGAGCGCGGATCGCTTCGCTCTGATCGACCGACACGATGAGAGGAGGCAGATCGGGCTCTGGAAAGTACCGATAATCATGACTCTCTTCCTTCGTCCGCATCGGGCGAACCTCACCCTTTCCCTCATCCCAAAGGAGGGTCAGGTGCTCAACCCGTTTCCCACTCCGTGTGAGCACCACCTGTCGCTGAATCTCGACGGTCAACGCTTTCTCGACGTTCGAGAAGGAGTTCATGTTCTTCAGCTCTGTCTTCGTTCCAAGCTCGGAGCTTCCCTGCGGTCGAATCGAAACATTCGCGTCGACCCTCAGAGAGCCCTCTTCCATGTTGCAGTCGGAGACATCCAGATACTCGAGCACCTGTTTGACCTGCTGGAGGTAGGCGCGGGCTTCGGCCGCGGTTCGTAGATCGGGTTCGGAAACCAACTCGATCAGCGGAGTCCCCGCCCGGTTTAAATCGACGACTGTACACCCAAGCACGCGGTCATGCAGGGATTTACCCGCGTCTTCCTCCATGTGGATGCGTCGAATCCGTACCTCCCTCCTCTCTCCCCCCAGCTCGACAGTGAATTGGCCACTGGTTGCAAGTGGCTGCTCGAACTGAGAGATCTGATATCCCTTGGGAAGGTCCGGGTAGAAATAGTTTTTTCGAACGAACACACTCATTTCATGGATGGTGCACCCGAAGGCAAGCGCCGCCAGAATGGCGAGGTCAACTGCCTCCCCGTTTACCGTAGGGAGTGCACCTGGCAAACCAAGGCACACCGGGCATACATTGGTGTTCGGCGCGTCTCCAAAGCGGGTGGAGTCGGCACAGAACAACTTTTGGCTCGTTCGGAGCTGAACGTGGATCTCCAGACCGATGACAGACTCCACGCGGTTGTACTCGGCTTCTGAACTACCAACCCCGCCGCTCACTCTCCCTCCCCTTCACTAGGCTCTCTCCCTGAATCCCATCCAACCTCCGGAACCTCTCCCCCCAAGAGGACTTCCAGACCCCTTGCCGCGCGGAGCATACGGGCTTCTTCCCACCTGGGTGCCAGGAACTGTCCCCCTACAGGGAGTCTGCCAACTGAGCCGATGGGGACAGAGATTCCCGGAATTCCTGCAAGGTTTGCGGTGACGGTATAGATGTCAGACAGATACATCGATACGGGGTCTTGAGTACGCTCCCCAAGGGGGAACGCAGGCGTCGGAGATGTCGGGGTGAAGAGTACATCAGCCCCACCTTCCCATACCCGCTCGAAGTCGCGGGCAATCAGAGCACGCGCCTTTTGAGCCCGCCCGTAATACGCCTCGTAGTATCCGGCCGAAAGGGCGAACGTCCCCAGCATGATCCTCCTGATAATTTCACCTCCAAACCCCTGTGTGCGGGAAGCCTCGTAGACCGCCGCAACTGAGTCGGTCCCCGGAGCACGCATTCCGTAGCGGACCCCGTCGTAGCGGGCTAGGTTCGATGAAGCCTCCGCCGGGGCGAGGATGTAGTACGTCGGGACTGCATACTGAGTGTGAGGGAGCGATACCTCCCGTATCAGGGCACCAGCTTTCCGTAGGCGATCGAGCGCCTCCTCACAAAGCTGACGCACCTCGGGATCCAGCGCCTCGGTGAAGTACTCCGCTGGCACCCCAACCGTCAGCCCTTCTACCCCGGCGTCGATCTCCTCTAAGTAGTCGGGGACTTCCCGATTTGAAGAGGTGGCATCTCTCGGGTCTTGACCCGCTATGATCTGTAGGAGGAGTGCGGCCTCCTCCACCGTCGCTCCGAACGTTCCGACCTGATCCAGAGATGATGCAAACGCCACAAGTCCGTATCGACTAACCCGACCGTATGTGGGCTTAATCCCCACGACACCACAGAAAGAGGCAGGCTGCCGGACCGAACCACCGGTGTCGGATCCTAGGGCACAGCGGACGATCCCCGCCCCAACTGCGGCGGCCGATCCTCCAGAACTTCCACCCGGAACGCGTGTGGGATCATGAGGATTCCGGGTGGCTCCAAACGCCGAGTTCTCGGTAGACGACCCCATGGCGAACTCGTCCATGTTCGTCTTCCCGAGGACGACCCCCCCTGCAGCTAGGAGCTTGAGGACCACGGTGGCTTCAAATGGCGATACATACTCGGCAAGAATCCGAGACCCACAGGAGGTCGCGAGCGTCCGCGTGCAAAGGTTGTCCTTAACCGCCACGGGAACCCCTGAGAGTACCCCATCGAGAACATCCGGCGTGTCCTCCTGCACCGACAGGAAGGCATGGAGGGAGTTGAGCCCAGTGTCCCCGGCCCGGGCCCTCCGAGCCGACTCCCGAACGAAGTGATCAGGGGCAACCTCCGCTGACCTGACCCGGGATGCTATCTCGAAGATGGTGGGATCACTCGTCATTCGACGACATCCCCAGATGAGTCGCTCTGATCCAGTGCCGGAAGTCGTGGTACGACGAAGAATCCGTCCCGCCAGTCAGGAGCGATACTCCTAGGAGCATCCCCCCGCAGCTCATCGGGTGCAATCTTAGGATCTCGACACAAGACGGGATCCAGTGTGAGCGAGTCCTCTTCGTCGATTTCCGAGACATCCAGGGTCTCGAGCACACGCACGTGCTCCAGAATGCCGTTCAGCTCTTCGGTAAGCTGCCTGACGGCCTCCTGATCTGGTCGGAGCCTGGCAAGCTCCGCGATCCGCCGCACATCCTGACCGGATACTGCTCTCTGGTCCTTGGATCCGGACACTTTCCACCTCCTTTCCGGCTTGATCCGCGTTTGGTCAGAAACCTCGTTCGAGCCCGGCGTGTCGGGCCAGAAGCCGCTTTCGCCCAATCGAATCGAAATCGACCGTCACCTTCACGTCTCTACCATAGCCCACAACTCCCACGACCACTCCCGACCCAAAGGTCTGGTGGATGACCCGCTCCCCCTTTACCACACGGGCAACATCCTGGTTCAGGTCCTCATCGAAACCTTTTTCATCCACCTCCCATCCGAAACCGTCCGCGACCTCCGACCCGAAGGCTCTCCTCACCTGTCCACGTGTTTGTCCCGACCCCTGCCGCTGGAACACCTCGCTCGCTCGCCAGAGCCGGGGGGACCGTCCAGCTTCGATCAGTTTGTCGGGAATGTCTTTGACGAAAGGAGAGAGTCGGCAAACCATGAATTCCCCCGCTCGCCGACGCTCTCGAGCCCAACTCATCAACAGACGGTTCTTAGCCCTCGTGATCCCCACATAAAAAAGTCGTCGCTCCTCCTCCAACTGCTCTGGTTTGTCGTAAGCTCGCGCAAGGGGAAAGAGCCCGTCTTCCAGGCCAGAGATGAACACCGTGTGGAATTCGAGACCCTTGGCGTTGTGTAGGGTCATGAGTGTAACCGCATCTGACCCGGGGTCATGCCGATCTAGATCCGTCACGAGGGCAACCTGCTGAAGGAAGAAATCAAGTTCCGTGAAGTGGTCTGGCGGATCCCCATCCGAATCTTCCGTGAGACTTGCCTCAAACTCCATCGCACCGGCGATAAGCTCTCTAACGTTATCAACCCGATCCTCTCCCTCCGGCCCCTCATCAATAAGGCGAGCCAGTAAGTCGAGCTCACCGACAAGCTCCTCAATGAGCGGTCCCACAGCCAGGCACATGGCGCGAGCTGAGAAGTCCTGGATGAGACCAGAGAATCGCTCAAGCCCTCGCACGCCTACCTTGGGCAACTCAGGAACCTCATGGGCCCTACCAGCGGCCTCAAGAAGACTTATTCCCTCTATTTCACTCCAGTTTCGTAGCTTCTCCAGAGTCGACTTCCCCACTCCTCTCCTGGGACAATTCACCACCCGGTGGAATGCGGCCATGTCCATTGGGTTAGAAATCAACCTGAGGTACGCCAGGATATCTTGAATCTCTCTTCGCTCATAGAACCTCACTCCGCCCACGATCTGATAGGGAATCCCTCTACGCCGCAGAGCGTCTTCCAGCGCTCTAGACTGGGCGTTAGTGCGATAGAGAACCGCGACATCACGGTATGCGCCGATTTCGCCCTCGACGAGAGAGCGCGCAACCTCGTCAGCGAGCCATCCGGCCTCGTCTGCCTCGTCCGCTGTCTCGATAAGCGATATAGGCCTTCCCGCCTCTCGATCCGTCCGAAGCGTCTTCTCCTTCCGTCGGAGATTCGAGCAAATTACAGCATTGGCTGCCGCGATAATCGTCTGGGTCGAACGGTAGTTACGCTCGAGCCGAACAACCTTCGTGCCCGGATATGTCTCTTCAAATTCCAAGATGTTTCGGATGTCGGCACCCCTCCATCCGTAGATCGACTGATCGTCATCACCTACCACCATCAGGTTCATGTGTCGACGTGCAAGCCCCTCGAGAAATCTGAACTGGGCGTGGTTCGTGTCCTGATACTCGTCGACGAGAATGAACGCGAAGCGCAGCTGGTACACTTCCAATATCTCAGGATGGGCTTCGAACAATTCGACCGGCTTCACGAGAAGGTCGTCAAAGTCAAAGGCGTTCTGTGATTTTAGGGATCGTTGATATTCCGGATATATGCCAGCAACCGTCTTGAGAAAAAGATCGAGGCCGTCTCCGTGCTCCCCGGCGAACTGATCAGGCCCGACAAGTTGGTTCTTCGCGTCACTGATCGCAGCCCCCACTGCCTTGGGGCTCCACCGCTTTATGTCAAGCCCCCGGGCCTTCAACACCCGTTTCACCTCCCGAAGGCTTTCTTCTGCGTCGAAGATGGTGAAGCTCGAATCCCATCCTAGCCTCTGTGCATGCCGCCTAAGCAGACGGGCCCCGAGAGCGTGGAAGGTACCTATCCAGGCACCAGCGGGGTCGCGTCCCAGAAGTCGCCGAATTCGTTCCTTCATCTCGCCCGACGCCTTGTTCGTAAAGGTGACGGCAAGGATCCGGTCTGGGGAAACCCCGTGTTCCTCGATCAGGCGTGCGACACGTACGGTGAGAACCCGAGTCTTACCTGAGCCTGCTCCCGCAAGAACTAACAGGGGACCATCGACATGCTCGACAGCGAACCGCTGTTCCGAATTTAGGTGCTGGGCTACGCTATCGAAGGACCAGGTGCTGGAAGACAAGATGAGTGCGGCTCGTTGAACGTCTAGGAAGGCTAGGTCTGGGCCGGATCCCGAGAGTATGAGGAAAGCCGAAACCGAAACATCGACCCCCGGGGATCTGCCGCGGACGAGAGCGATCTTCCCGTTGTTAATCCTCTCCGCGATCCGCTGAGCGAGGACGAAACCGACACTCCACCCGACTTGGTAGTGGAGACGACCTCGAAGAGCCGGTTTCGGATCTGCGGATCCACACCAGGGCCCGTATCCTGAACCTGCAAAGTTACCCACCCAGGCTCACCAGGGAAGGCCCTCGCCCTGATGGCACCGTCAGCGATGTGCACGGTATTGATTCCTCCTCGCGTCGGACTCACAAAATCCCTGTCGTCCAACCACCACTTCTTCAACGGCTTTCGTGGGAATATCTGCCCAAGTCTGGCGAGCCTCACTACGGACGCCATAGTCCCCTAAGCCCTCCCCCACTCACTGCGCCTCGATTCTGTCCAATCCCATCAAGTCCCTGAGTGGGCCGGGAAGAGTCACGTTCCCCTGCTCGTCCTGGTATGTCTCAAGCAACGCGACGAGGAGGCGAGGGAGAGCCAGTGCCGAACCGTTCAACGTGTGCACGAACTCAGGCTTCTCCCCGGATTGCGGTCGATACCTGAGGTTCGCCCGTCGAGCCTGAAAATCGCCACAGGTAGAACAGCTCGATACTTCGAGCCACTGGGACACACCGGGAGACCATACCTCAAGGTCGTAGGTCATCATGGCTGAGAATCCTATATCTCCAGCAGCCAGTCGCACGACCCGGTACGCCAAGCCAAGATCCTGAAGGACCCGCTCAGCTTCCATGGTCATCTCGTTGAGTGCCTCACGACTCCGATCTGGGGTCTCGTACCGGATAAGCTCCACTTTATCAAACTGGTGCACTCGGAGGAGACCTCTCGTATCCTTCCCGGCCGCACCAGCCTCGCGCCGAAAGCAAGGCGAATAAGCCGTGTAGCGAAGTGGCAAATCTTCGCACTCAAGCAACTCATCACGATGGAGATTCGTAACAGGAACCTCGGCCGTCGGAATCAGCCAGAGCGAGTCGCGCTCAATGAGATACGACTCATCTGCGAACTTGGGTAACTGCCCCGTTCCAGAGAGTGTCTGTTCCGTTACCAGATAGGGAACCCGAAGCTCCTGATATCCATGCTCTCGTACGTGGAGGTCGAGCATCCATTCGATCAAGACTCTCTGGAGACGCGCTCCGGCACCACGCAGAACTGGGAAACCCGAACCGGAGATCTTTGCTCCTCTGGGAAGATCCAAGATCCCAAGCGCTTCACCCAACTCCCAATGAGACTGAGACGGAAAGGTATGCTCCACCGGCTCTCCCCACTGTCTCACCACCTCACCCTCATCTTCCCCTCCCTCTTGGACTTCGGCCAAGGGAAGGTTGGGCATAGCGAACAACAGCTCTCGGGTTCGCCCCTCGCTGTCGTTCGCGGTCTTTTCCAGACGATCGATCTCCTCACCGACATCCCTCATCTCGCCAATCAGATCCGATGCGTCTAAACCGTCTCGCTTGAGCACCCCGATCTTCTTCGAGACCTCGTTACGCTCTGCGCGGAGGTAATCACCCCGAGTGATCGCTTCACGACGCTCCGCATCCAGCCCCAATAGCTCTGATATCGATATTGCAGCCTCGGTCGCCCCTCGCTTGAGAAGACCCTCTTTGGCCACTTCTGGAGCCGCACGGATTTCCCTGAGATCAAGCATGAACGAAACCTTCGCTCCCTACCGTGGAGGCAAGAGACTACGGTTGTTGCAGACTGGACTGGTGTCTTGCAGGAATCGAAGAACACCAGCCTGCAGGTCGATCTCCAGCGGTTCGAGCTTGCCGTAATAAACGCAGATCCGGCCATAGCTCCCAATCTGCTCATGGGTACGCACTACGTAGATCGTCCCCAACTCCACTGGAACTGGTTTGTCGGTCACGTACAGTAGCGTGTCCGATGGCGCCCGTTGCATCTCCTCGAACTCCATCCCCGGAAAGGGGACCAGTGCCCCTTTCGACGGTATGCCAAGGACGCGAGGCGGGAGGAACACCATTTTACCATTCTGACGGTCCACAGCGAAATCCCAACGCCCCTCTGTCAGCGGATCCTCTATAACGACTTGGAGTCGGGCAAGCATATTGTATGCCGAGGCGGAGTTCAGCTCATCCCGATCCAGGGCGAAGAGGACCGCTTCCTGAGGATTCTCAGTCCATTCAACGAGGAACGGATCATCATCGCATGCCGCCAGAAACATGCATGATACACCCACCGAACAGAGAACTAGTCTCATAGCGCCTTTCACGACTCCGACTCAGCTGGGGAGATGGAAGACCCCACAGTGGGAAGACCCGCTCGAAACGAAAAGACTACCCGCCACGCGGGAGTAGTGTCAAGCCCGAAAGCCCTCTCATTCCTTGACTTTACACCACTCCAAAGGTAGGTTTTCCTGTGCCTCCTTGCGGAGACCGCCCTCGGGAAGAGCGAAGTCGCTAATGTCCGTGCACCAGTCACTTGGGATGCCTTGTGGCGGAACCTCCGCTCCGTCCCGCCGGATCCCTCCGGCTCCCGGTGGCATGAGGATGAGACCCCACATCCGACGGATCCTGACCACGCCCTTCCAGGCATCGGGTTTCGAGTTGGAAGCAGGGGGCGCGATGGAGCGGCGACCCTCGACGCATTGCGAGGTGATACCACGTGCAACCTGCTCCTCCGGGACATCATCATGCCCAACACTTCGGGTCCAGACGTCCTCCAAGAGCCCCCAAATCTAGTGTACTGGTCGCATCTGCCCGTAATTATACTGACTAAAAAGGGGCAAAACGCGGATCGGAGGCAGGCGCTTTCCCTTGGAGTCGATGCGTTTCTGACGAAACCGTTCAGCCTCAAGAAACTCCTGAACCAGGTGAATGCTTTCCTTGCGCGGCACTGACTCTGATCTCTGGGTCGCTGTCCTAGCAGGCGGCATCGGATCGCGGTTCTGGCCAGCCAGCACCCCCTCCCGCCCAAAACCGCTGCTGGCTCTCGCGTCTGAGCAGCCCCTGATTTGTGATACCGTCGATCGAGCCCTCTCGCTGGTGGAGCCGAGGCACCTCTCGATCTTGTCAGGAGATCATTTGGTCTCTCCGTTCAGGAGCATACTTCCGAACCTGAAAGAAGACAATTTTTGGGTTGAGCCAAAGTCTCGAGGAACCGGCCCAGTCCTCGCTTGGGCGGCGCATCGCATTCTCCAAAGCGACCCAGATGCAATCCTCGTGTCGCTCCACGCAGACCACCGGATCGAGCCCGAATCCTCCTTTTCCCCGCTGATCCGGAGTGCAGCAGAGATTGCTCGGACCGAAGACATCCTCCTGACCATAGCTGTTTCCCCAGATCGACCGGAAACGGGTTATGGGTATATTCGGCCAGGAGAACCACTGGTGAACGGAAACTCCCTCGAAGCGTTCTGGGTAGGCGAGTTCGTAGAGAAACCAGACCTAGAGACCGCTGAAAAGTACATCTCCTCCGGCTATTGGTGGAACAGTGGGATCTTTGTCCTGCCTGTGTCGCGGTTCCTCCACGAGATCCGTCTTCACGCTCCCGAGATTGGAGGCTACCTCCCCCTGCTCGACCGCGGCGATGATGCCGCCTTCTTCGAGGAGGTGCCAATCGTATCGATCGACGAGGCTGTCTTCGAACGGAGTGGCCAAGTGGGCGCTGTGAAGGCCGACTTCCGTTGGGATGATCTGGGGAGCTGGGAATCGCTCACACGGTCCCTTGCGTCCGACGCGACTGGAAACTGCGGACTTGGCGATTTCCATCCCGTGGACTCTCGAGACTCCGTTGTCTGGGCAGATGACGGCCCCGTCATCCTCTTCGGAGTGGACAACCTGGTGGTCGTTCGTTCTGGGGGGATCACGTTGGTGACCTCCCGCCAGAGATCCTCGGAGCTGAAGCAACTTCTAGTCCACCTCCCGGAGGGGTTAAAAGAGAAACACGCGGGTTCGAGCCCGACCGCAGCATCAGAAGGGTCCGTTTCAGTGGAATCGGACAGCAGATCCGACAAATGATCTGGCACCTCTTCCTGGTGGACGACGTAATCGCGCGTGGCTGGACACCCCTCACAGTCACCCGGCCGGCCGGCGAGATCCTTTTCGGAGCTCTCCTTCTTCGTGAGCGCTTAGAGCGGGCCACCGGCCTTTCCACGGTCGGATACCTTACCGCTCCTGGGCTGGAAGGCTTCGAGATGGACGGAGTGCCCCCGCTAGTCAAACCTGCTGAGATCCCGAGGAACAGGGCACTTGTTCTTCTCTCTTCACGCTACGCTCCTCCACTCTCTAGGAGTGGAGAGCCCGAACTGATTATCCCCGCCAAGGTGCCGAATAGCAGAGCGCGCCTCATGGCTGAAGATTCCCATGTGGGGTGGCTCCTCCCACCCGGGGCAGTTCTCCCTCCGGAAGAGGAACTGACTGGTGAAGGCAGCGTATTCAGGCACGGCTCCGCGGTCATATCGGACACTATCGGAGAATCGAGCGACTGTCGGGTAGAACTGCCCGGAAGCCTTCTTGAAACTCCGTGGGATCTCGTGCGTCGGAACGCCAATCAGCTCTCTCAAGACCTCTCTACCCTCTACCCAGAAGGGAAAGGACAAGACATTAAGAGGCTTCCGGAGATATCCGGAGTAGAGCAATTCGGGGCCGACCCGGTCAGCATGGGGAAGGACGTAATCGTAGAACCCGGCGTAGTTTTTGACACGACGTCCGGTCCAATCCACCTGGCATCTGGAGTCCGTGTTCGACCACTCACCCATCTCCAGGGGCCTGCCTTTGTGGGAACCGGCTCAAACCTTCTTGGAGGGCTTTTCCAGGGACTATCGTGCGGACCAATGTGCAATTTGCGGGGAGAGATTTCGACCTCGATCCTTCTAGGATACACAAACAAGGCACACGACGGATACCTCGGCCACTCACTTGTGGGGCGTTGGGTAAATCTGGGTGCAATGACCACAAACTCCGATCTAAAGAACAACTACGGATCCGTTCGGGTAACTACCGCTGAAGGCGAGACCGATACGGGCCTACTCAAGCTCGGAGTCTTCCTTGGAGACCATGTGAAGACAGGGATTGGTATGACCTTAAACGCCGGTACGACTGTGGGCGTGGGAACCAATCTCTTCGGTGAAGGTCTGCCACCCAAGTTTGTTCCTCCCTTCCACTGGGGATCTGGCCGTGAGCTCGTTCCGTATCGCCTGGAAGCCTTTTTGGAGACTGCGGCCCGAGCCATGGACCGGCGAGGTGTTCCGCTCACCTTTGGGGAGAGCGCCCTGCTGACCCGTATCTGGCACAGAGTCCACGCAGACGAGGGGGCCAGAGGAACTCAGTGAAGATCGCGGTTTTAGGCAGTGGAAGCAGAGGGAACGCAACAATCCTGACGAGCAGCACGACCAGAATCCTCATCGACGCTGGCCTTAGTGCCCGTCAGATGGAGAGGCGACTGGACTCCCTGGGGATCGAAGCTCCCTCCATCGCAGCCATAGTGATCACGCATGACCACCGGGACCACACCCAGGGCAGCGGTGTCTTTTCTCGTAAATTCGGAACTCAGATCTATCTCACCCACGCTACAAGTGAGGCATGTGCACCACTCCTCACTGGAACCGAGCAACTCCGGTTTTATGAGCCTGGCCGCAGCTTCACGGTCGGGGAGTTCAGGGTGGACCCCTTTCTCACTGTGCATGATGCAGTAGACCCGGTTGCCGTCACAGTCACGGGAACCCGCTGCGGAACCCGTGTTGGCATTGCCACCGATCTGGGAAGGCCTACCGCTGGCATCCGTCATTCGCTCTCTCAGTGCGACTTTCTGGTGCTGGAGGCAAACCACGATGAGGAACTGCTGCGGACGGGTCCCTACCCTCCTTCCGTGCAAACACGGATCGCCTCCTCGCACGGTCATCTCTCCAACCATGCTGCTGCAAGGTTCGCTCGAGAGCTGCTCCATCCACGGCTCTCAGGAATCTTCCTCGCTCATCTATCCAGGGAATGCAACCGACCCGAACTCGCCCGTGAAGTCGTGCTCCGGGCGTTACGGAGAGCCGGATGGAAGGGATTCTTGGAGGTGGCGAGCCAGGACGAACCTACTAGCCTGGTCGACATTGGAGGACTCCGGCTTCAGTGCAACGCGGAGCAGCTCTCCTTCTTCTAGAAAGGTGAGCAGACACTCGTGAACGATCTTAGATCAGAGGCCGAAGAGCCTCAGCAGGTCGTTTCCCAGAGCAAGCGCCATTATCCCCATCAAGACGACAAAGCCAACCTTACTCCACCGAAGCCGCTGTTCTATTGAGAGGGGTCGTCCACGAACCGCTTCAATCCCCAGAAACACCAAGTGCCCTCCGTCGAGAACCGGAATTGGCAAAAGGTTCAGGATTGCAAGGTTCACCGAGAAGAGGGCCATGAATCGAAGAAACATCGGGAGACCCCCTGCAGCGGCTTGACCAGACATCTCTCCAATCGCGACAATGCTCCCCAGGTTCCTGGCTGAAACCTGCCCTGTCACCAGATCCCTCAGGAAGCCGAGGATCTGGCCAGTTATGAACACTGTCTCAGACCAGCCTGCTGCGACTGCCTCAAGAGGAGGCATAGACGAAAACGCGATATTTGGAAGAACCGGAATGATCCCAACCCGACCAATCGTGATCAATTCTCA
>CAUZHN010000062.1:0-13986 GCA_963579625.1 Gemmatimonadales bacterium UBA6960 | reverse complement strand
TATCTCCGGAAGTGCGATCGCGAATGTGGTGACCAGTGGGGCCTTCACTATTCCACTCATGAAGAGGGTTGGGTATCGTCCAGAGGAGGCGGGGGGGATCGAGGCAGCTGCAAGCACGGGAGGTCAAATCCTCCCACCCATCATGGGAGCTGGCGCATTCCTCATTGCTGAATACACCGGGCTACCCTACTTGGAGATCGTCAGGGCAGGTTTACTTCCTGCCATTCTTTACATGGGGACTGTATTCGTCTTCGTGCATCTGGTAGCGGTAGCGAGGGGTCTTCAGGGGATTCCCGCCTCGGAGCTCCCCGGTTTCGGGGCGACGATGGCCAAGGGATGGCACTACCTTCTGTCGCTGATAGTGCTTATCGGAGCCCTCCTCATGGACCTGTCTGTGGCCCGAGTTGGATTCCTGTCTTGCCTGGCCATTGTCGCGCTGGCTGGTGGGCGGGCTGCTTGGGACCGGCTCATGCGGGTAGAGAATCTGGAACAGGGATCGGGCAAACTAAGGCGACAGCCCTCGTACGAGTGGCTCGAGGGTGGGATTGCGCGGGCTGTGGACGGTTGCGTACTTGCTGGCCGAAATGCCCTTCCTGTCAGCTTGGCTTGTGCGGTGGCAGGCATCATTGTCGGTATCGTTGGACTGACCGGATTGGGCCTGAATTTCTCTTCCGTCATGCTTTCCTTTTCTCAGGGAAACCTACTCCTGGCCCTCATTCTGCTCCTCCTTGCTAGCCTGGTGCTGGGGATGGGGCTTCCGGTTACTGCCAGCTATATCGTCCTGATCGTTCTCGCCGGTCCAGCTCTTGTGAATGATTTCGGACTCCCAGTCCTCACTGCTCACCTGGTTGTTTTCTGGTTCTCTCAGGACTCAAACGTGACTCCTCCTGTCTGTTTAGCCGCTTACGCGGCTGCCGGTGTGGCTGGATCCGATCCCATGAGAACCGGTCTTCACGCATGGAAGTATGCGAAGGGTCTCTATCTGATTCCCTTGCTGATGATCGTGCATCCGGAGATCGTACTTGGTGGCCCGGCATTTCTGGTGATCGGAAAGGGGGTCATGGCTATGGTGGCCCTTTCCGCGTTCGCTGCGGCGTTGGAGGGGCATGCGCTTCGTCCCCTTTCGGTTAGTGGCCGGCTCCTACTGTTTGTGGCGGCGGCTTCAGCCTTTCACCCTTCCTTCCTCGTGGGAGGTTTAGGGGTCATAGTAGCCGTTGGCTATGTTCTGAAAGACTTGCGGAGGACAAAGGTTGTGGGGGTCACTTGAAGGAGGGCTCTCGTTCGCTCTGGTGATTCGCCGACTGCAGGCGCTTGATTGACAGCCTCCCAGTCTGGGAGCAATGTGATGAAGACGAGTCCACTTATTACTGCCGTGGAGGTTCTATGTTCGTCCGTAAGAGGTGTTTTCCTGTGGCATTGCTAGTCGTCCTTGCGATCCTTGCCACGGGCTGCTCCGCTCCTCCTGTACCCGGTGACGTAGAGGAAATGGCCCTACGGTCACTGGCTCAGATTGATGGTGACCTAGAGATACCCGGGCTAAAGGAGTCGGTCGAAGTCATTCGGGACGAGTGGGGAATTCCACACATCTACGCTCAGAATGACGATGATCTTTTCTTTGCGCAGGGATATGTGATGGCTCAGGATCGGCTTTGGCAAATGGAGATGTGGCGTCGCTGGCACGAGGGCCGACTCTCTGAGATCTTCGGACCCGAGGCGCTCGAGTACGATCGGCGAACTCGACTGATGATGTTTCGGGGTCCCTGGGACGAGACTGAGTGGACGAGCTACCACCCGGACGGACATCGCCTTTTCACCGCGCACGCCAACGGTGTGAACGCCTACATTGAGCAGAATCGAGAGAATCTCCCCATGGAATTTCAGCTGGCTGGCCTCGAGCCGGATCCGTGGACGGCCCAGACGGTTCTATTACGCTGGGCGGCTCTGGCCGTACCTAGTGTCAGAGGCCACGCGCTGAATGAAATTCAACTCGCGATGAATGTGGCGGAATTCGGAGTGGAAGAGGCCAACCGCAGATTCGCTCCCGATCCCTGGGATGATCTGGAAATCCCCGAAGGCCTGGACGTCAGTATAATCACGCAGGACGTGCTGGATGCGGCGAGGGCGGGCGACGGGGATCCCTTCGTGGCGGGGAGGCTTCCGGCATTGGATGTGGTCGAGTCCTATCGAGGACTTACGTCTGGAGTCCGCACGGCTCAGGTGTCCCCAAGGGCGGTTGCCACTGAGGGGAGTAATAATTGGGTGATGAGTGGGGAGCGTTCGCCGACGGGGAGCCCGATTCTCGCAAATGACCCCCATAGGCGCATTGAGATGCCGGCACTACGCTACTTCGTGCATCTGAACGCACCTGGATGGAATGTGATTGGTGGCGGAGAACCCCCGTTCGCCGGTGTAGACGCGGGCAACAACGAACGGCTGGCGTGGGGCTTCACCTTCGCGGGTACCGATATGGTCGACGTGTTCGTCGAGGAGATGCATCCGGAGGACTCGAATCTCGTTCGGTGGAGGGGAAACTGGGAAGCACTGCGCATCATCGAAGAGGAGATCCAGGTCAAAGGCCAGGATCCAGAGCGGGTCGTGTTGAAGTTCAGCCGTCATGGCCCCGTCTTCTACGAGGACCTCGAGAACCGCCGAGCGTACGCGGTGCAGTCCGTCGTGCAGTACCCTGGAACCGCTGCGTACAAGGGCAGTTTCCAGCTCGCCCAGGCCGACAGTTGTGAGGACTTTTTCGAGCGGGCCAACCATTGGTTAGTACCTACCCATAATCTGATCTGTGGCGACGTAGAAGGTAATATCGCCCTTCAGGTCACGGGGCTCACACCGGATCGGGACGGCTGGAACGGTCGACTTCCGGTGCCGGGAACTGGCGAGTACGAGTGGAGAGGCTTCCGCGATGATCTCCCCCGAGAGTTCAACCCGGAGAGAGGGTACATTGTCACTGCTAACAACAACACGCATCCCCCAGGCTACCAAGGGCGGCCCGTCTTCTACCACTCGTCCAGGGGTGTGGAGACATCACGGATTGTAAGGCTTCACCAGATCTTCGGGTCTGGCGAGAAGTTGTCGGTGGAAGATCACAAGCGAATCCAGCACGACACATACCTGCTCGCTGCCGAGCGAGACATCCCCGCATTCAAGGGCTGGGCCTCGGACAATGCTGACATCGAGTGGGCCCGGAACCTGATCTCCGAGTGGGATGGGCAGCTCACAAAGGAGAGCACCGCGGGGGCGATCTATGTCCGATGGAGTGACGAGGTGGACGATCGGGCGATAGACTCTGCCACGCCACTCTCGGAACGACGTGCGCTGATTGAGCAGGGCCTCGAGGACGCTCTGAGTCGATTGACTAGCGAACTCGGCGCCGACCGAGGTCAGTGGCGTCATGGTCGGGTGCATTACAGTGATTTGCCGCACATGATGGTTTCAGCGTTCGACTTGCCGACTGTGGAGCGCCCAGGTGGTTTCGGAAGCGTCAATGCTACGGGTGCCAACTTCAGGCGTATCATTGACTTTGCAGATCTTACTAGTGTCGCTGCCACCAATGCCCCTGGTCAGTCCGCTCAGCCTGGGAGTCCGTTCTACGGCAACCTCGTAGAGAATCTGGGCAACGGGGAGTACTTCCCCATGGTCTTCACACGGCAGGGGGTCGAGGAAGGAGCAGCTCATACTCTAACGCTGTGGCCCACAGCCCCCTGATCTCTTGATGTCCACGGACAAAGTTTTCGATCAACCGTGCGATGTCCATGACTTCGAGTTCGGTGACGAGGTGGTTTCCGTATTCGATGACATGGTGGATCGCTCCGTTCCCTACTACGGCGAGATCCAACGGATGGTAGCCGAGCTCGCTAGGGACTGGGCGGTGCCGGGGACAAACATCTATGATCTCGGCTGCGCGACCGGGAACACCCTCTTGGCCATGGATCCGTATCTGGATCCGACGGTCGGATTCGTTGGGATCGACGACTCAGAGGAGATGCTCGCCAAGTGCGAGGAGAAATTCCGGGAGTCGGAAGTGAGTCGCGAGTTCAGGCTGGAGAGGGTGGATGTCGGGAATGGGGTGTCCGTTCAAAACGCCTCGGTCGTCATACTCTGTCTCACACTTCAGTTCATCCGGCCGATCCACAGGGAGAGGCTCGTGAGATCGATCTACGAGCAGCTGAACAACGGGGGCTGCCTTCTCCTCGTGGAAAAGCTTCTGTGTAAGAACCCACTCCTAAATCGGTCGTACATCCGCTATTACTACGACTTCAAGAGAAGGAGAAAATACAGCGAGATGGAGATCGCCCAGAAGCGGGAGGCCCTTGAGAACGTTCTGATCCCCTATACTCTGGGAGAGAATGAACAACTCCTCAGGGACTGCGGTTGCCGGGAGGTTGAGACCTTCTTTAGGTGGTACAACTTCTGCGGCATTATCGCGCTCAAGTAGTCCTGTCGAAACGGTTGTGGCAGCTCTCGGTAATTTCCTATTTCGCCACCGCAACAAGCTGTTTCCGGTGTTCTACCTCCTGCTTTTCGTGCCCTCTCCCAGACTGACCGGGAACCTAATGACGATTATGGTCAGTGGTTTCATGATCTCTGCCACAGGTCAGGTGGTGAGGATTGCCGCGATCGGATTGAAGTACATCATCCGTGGAGGCCGAAGGCGAAGGGTGTACGCGGAGGTTCTCGTTACCGACGGGATCTTTGCCCATTCAAGAAATCCGCTCTACTTGGGCAACATACTCATCCTAGTCGGCCTCGGAGTGATGGCGAACTCCCTCTTGTTCAATCTGGTGGCCTCACCCCTCTTTATTTTTATGTATGCCGCCATCATCCGTGCGGAGGAGAATTTTCTCGGGAAGAAGTTTGGTGAGGCGTACCACAGATACATTACCGACGTGAACCGTTGGCTCCCTCGCCTGAGCGGCCTGAGGGAGACCTTCGAAAGCATGGCATTTAGGTGGAAAAGGGTATTGGTCAGGGAGTACACCACAACGTATATCTGGCTCTCGGGAGTAGTGCTCGTCACCATGAGGAACCTGGCCCAGTCGCCCGACAATTCCTTCTACCGGGACCATTGGCAGTGGGGGGGCTACGCTCTTGGTGGCCTGCTCACGATCTATCTCGTCATACGCACGCTCAAGATACGGAAGGTGATCACTGCCTGATCATGCCCGCCTTTCCCTTCCTAGAGGTGGCTTCCTCTCAGAATGCCTAGTATCTGTGAGTTCTCGCCTTAGCGTATCCATCACTTGTGGACGGTACTCCATCCATTCAGCTTTCGTAGCGCTGGCCGATTGCTACCAAGTGCAATGCCGAACACCAGAGGACCTGCCTGAATGCGAGTTCTGATCGTTGGTGCGGGAGCCGTGGGGTTCTACTTGGCGCGCCGTCTCGCTGAGGAGTCTCACGAAGTCACGATCGTCGACCAGGACCCGGACAAGATCCAGCGCGTCACGGACAATCTTGATGTCCTTGCAATCAAGGGAAATGGGGCCGCGATCCCGATCCTCGAGGAGGCGGGTCTCGCCGATGCAGAGATACTCATGGCGGTATCTGGTTCGGACGAGGTGAACCTGGTGGCCTGTCTCGTTGCTTCGCAGCGGGGGGTTAGGGTTAAGGTGGCCAGGATCAGTCACCCGGAGTACTACTCCTCCCAAAGTGTCCTGTCCAGGGAAGACTTGGGGGTTGATCTCATGATTGGGCCCGAGCAGGAGTGCGCATGGGAGGCCTTCGGACTGCTGACCACTTCCGCAGCCACCGATCTGGCTCGGTTCGCGGGAGGCAAGGTCCAACTCGTGGGGATGAAGGTTCTCCCCGAGGCTCCAGTAGTAGGAAAGTCCGTGAACCAGCTCGACCAACAGGTGGGGGACCTCCCGTTCGTACTCGCCGCGGTCGTGCGTGACGAACAGACCGAGATTCCCACCGGTTCGACGGTAGTTGAGGCTGGTGACAAGATTTTCCTTCTTGGGCCCTCTTCAGGTATCCACTCCTTCCCCACGCTGGCCGGCCATGATCCGTTTCGTCTCCGCAGAGTGATGATCGGAGGAGGGAGTGACGAGGCAGTCTATTTGGCCCAGCACCTTCTCGACCATGGAGTGCACTGTACGATCCTAGAATCGAATCGAAACCGGTGCCGTGAGCTAGCGGAGATCATACCGGGGGCACTCGTCCTCCTAGGGGACACAACCGACCTGGACTTGCTTGAGATGGAGGGCGTGGAGGGGATTGATGGGTTCGTAGCGCTCACCAACCGGGACGAGGTGAACATGCTGGCGGCTTTGCTCGCGAAGACCTGTGGGGCTCGTCGAGCGATTCCCCTCATCCACAAGATGGAGTACATGTCGTTGATTGAGCGTGTTGGCCTCGATGCTGCCATCTCCCCAAGGATTTCGGCTGCCAACGCTATTCTGAGGTATGTGCGTCGGGGCCCCATCGCGTCAGTGGCTACCCTGAAGGGGAGTGAGGCTGAGGCGATGGAAACCGTGATCGGAGCAGGTGCGCGGGTGGTTGGCCAGCGGCTTAGGGATGTGCACTTCCCTAAGGGCGCGCTTCTCGGCGGGATCGTGCGGGGCGAAGAGGTCATCATGCCTCGAGGGGGAGACGAACTCCAACCGGGTGATCATGCCATCTTCTTCCTTCTTCCCGAGGCAATTTCGGCCGTGGAGAAGCTGCTCATATGAGTTTCCGACACCTGATCTTCACGATCAGCGTCGTACTCATTGTCTTCAGCGCTGCACTTCTCGCTTGTACATTCGTCGCTTGGGGATATGGGGGTGGCGATGCTCGGGCGTTTCTGGTCACGACCTTGATTACGACTGCCCTCGGACTGGTCGGAGTGAGTACCACGAGACTAGAAGGGAGCCTGACGATACGAGAGGGCTACGCAGTTGTATCGCTCACTTGGATCGTGCTGGGTGTCGTGGGATCTTTACCCTATCTCCTCTCCGGCGTGGTGGATAGCCCGGTGGCTGCTCTCTTCGAGTCCGTGTCGGGTTTCACCACCACGGGGGCGACCGTATTCGCAGATATCGAAACGTTGCCTCATGGGATCCTCTTCTGGCGATCCTTGACCCAATGGCTTGGGGGGATGGGGATCATTCTCCTCGGCGTTGCCATCCTTCCATTTCTGGGAGCGGGTGGAATGCATCTTTTCCGGGCAGAAGTACCCGGACCAACGCCTGAACGACTTTCGCCTCGAATCGCGAAGACAGCGAAGCTGCTGTGGTATGTCTATGTGGGGCTCACCGGTGCTCTCATCATCCTGTTCCTAGCGGGTGGGCTAGGGCCCTTTGACGCACTGAACCACGCTTTCACCACAATGCCTACAGGAGGATTCTCTACCCGGAATCAGTCGGCTGCGGACTTCGACTCAGCCTTCGTACAGTACACGATCATCGGGTTCATGTATTTGGCGGGCGTGAACTTCGTACTCCATTTTCAAGCTCTCTCCGGAAAGGTCGGTGGGTATTGGGCGAGTTCGGAGTGGCGCTTCTACACAGGAGTTCTTCTTGTTGGCTTGGCTCTGGTCTTTGTACTGGCTTTGTTTTCCAATGCCTCCTCGGGACTGGGTCTCGAGCGGGTATTCCGGAATGCTCTGTTTCAGGTTGTTTCTATTGGGACCGGGACCGGATTCGTTACCTACGACTACGGAGTCTGGCCCCTGGCAGCTCAGCTTGTGCTCCTGATGCTCATGTTCATGGGTGGGATGGCAGGCTCCACGGCCGGTGGTATCAAGTCGATGCGTATGTACGTGCTCTTCAAGGCGGGCATCTCTGAGCTGCGGCGAAGTCTCCACCCACGTGCCGTCGTCGTGACTCGTCTGGGGTCTAGAGCACTCGAAGAATCGGAGCTCCTTAATATCCTCGGTTTCGTGCTTCTCTTCTTCGGGTTCTTCTCCGTGGGGGTTCTTGTCTTGTCGGCGCTGGGCCATGACCTAACCACAGCCATTGGGGCAAGTGTAGCCGCCATCGCAAACATTGGACCGGGTCTGGGTGCGGTCGGAGCGGCCGAGAACTACGGATGGATGGATCCCGCTTCACACCTGATTCTGATCGGACTCATGATCGTGGGTAGGCTGGAGATATTCACGGTCCTACTTCTCTTCCATCCGGATCTCTGGCGGCGCTGACGGGCACACTATGATTCGAGTTACCTTTCTCGGCACCTCGGCCTCCAGGCCCACTGTAGGGCGAAACGTTAGTGCGATCGCTCTTCAGAGGGAGGGGACCCTCCTCCTCTTCGACTGCGGTGAGGGCACCCAGCGTCAGATGATGCGCTTCGGCACTGGTTTCGCTCTGAATCACCTGTTCATCTCCCACCTGCACGCTGATCATTACCTAGGGGTCACCGGTTTGCTTCGCACCCTGTCCCTACAGGGTCGGACCGATCCACTTCACCTCTTTGGCCCGGAGGGGTCGAGTTCAACTCTTGAGGCCGCCATAGCCCTTGGGGGAAACCGGATGAGCTACGAGGTCGACATTCAGGAGCTAAGGGCTGGAGAGTCGGTCGACTGGGTGGACTTCAGGGTCGAAGCGCTATCGGTCCGGCACGGGCTACCAGCGCTGGGGTACGCGCTGCGAGAGCATCCTCGCGCAGGAAGGTTTGACGTTGACAGGGCGCTATCTCTGGGAATTCCCGAAGGTCCGCTCTACGGTCGTCTTCATGAGGGAGAGGCGATCGAATGGAAGGGTCACCGAATCGGACCCGAGGAGGTTGTTGGCGATCCCAGGCCAGGCCGGTTGGTTGTCTATTCCGGGGACACACGGCCATCCGATGAGATCGTGAAAGGAGCGCGAGGCGCGGATCTCCTGATTCATGACTGCACGTTTGCGGATGAAGGATCGGACCGGGCGAAGGAGACCCATCACAGTACGGCGCGGGAGGCGGCTGAAATCGCAGCGCGTGCCGGAGTGAAGCGCTTGTGCCTCACGCATCTTTCCGCACGGTATTCTGCGAATGTGGTCCCGTTGGAGAGAGAGGCACGTCAGGTGTTTCCAGGCGCGGAGGTTGCCTATGATGGGCTTGTATTGGAGATCGGATATCGTCCGGACGGTGAGGGAGATAACTGAATGGTCATTAGTGGCGAGGGTAAGGTAGACAACTCTCCTAGGACCGTAGCCGTGGTTGGACTTGGCCTTATGGGTGGCTCGCTCTGCCGCGCGTTGAAGTCTGGGGCGGCCTCCCCTCATATAATCGGTATGGACGTGAGCCCCGTAGTGGGGGCTAAAGCCATAGAAGCCGGGGCGATCGACCGATATGAGCCGGATAGCCGTACGGTCCTGGAGGAGGTAGACGTGGTGGTCTATGCAGCACCCCTAGGGGCTACCCTCTCGCTCATTGGAGAACAGGCCGATTGCTGGAAGGACGAGGTGTTACTCACGGATACAGTGAGCCTGAAGAAACCGGTGTTGAATGCTGCAGCGGTGGCAGGGTTAGCTCACAGATTTGTCGGTGCGCACCCGATCTGCGGCGGCGAAGGATCTGGCTTTGATACGGGCACTGCCGAACTCTTCGAAGGAGCGACCGTATGGCTTAGCGTCGGGGATGAGGTCTCCGAGCAGGTGCGGGCACGCGCGGAGGCGTTCTGGACCGTAGTCGGCGGTGTACCTCGATGGGTTGAGGCCGCCGAACACGACCGACGGATGGCGTGGGTGTCACACCTTCCGCAGCTTGTTGCCAACGCACTGGCTGGGGCGCTTGATGCAGCGGGTTGCGAAAGGGACGAACTGGGTCCAGGAGGGCGAGATATGACCCGATTGGCACGATCAAGCCCAGAGATCTGGAGAGATCTTCTGGAGGCCTCCGCTCCCGTGACTGGGACAGGGCTGACATCCGTCTCGAACGCACTGAATGTGCTGGCGGACTTGCTCGCCCGCCGGGAGCTTGACCGCATCGCCGAGTTCATGGAGCGTACCCGGCGGTGGAGTGGAGCTGAATGATCCGGGTTCCTGGTGACAAATCGATCACTCACCGGGCTCTTCTCCTCAGTGTAGTGGCGAGGGGCGAGAGCAAGCTTCGCGGTCTCCTCGCAGGCGCCGATTGCCAGAGCACGGCCTCAGTCCTTCGAGAGCTTGGTGCGAAGGTCCCTGAGATTCCGGTTGATGGATCGGAGGTCAGGATTGAGGGGGTGGGTTTCAGTGGTCTCCGCTCACCCGGATTGGCGTTGGACTGTGGAAACTCAGGCACCACCGCGCGCCTTCTCCTCGGACTCCTCTCCGGGCTTCCTTTAAAGGCGAGGGTCACCGGAGACGGGTCACTGAGATCAAGGCCCATGCGCCGAGTCACTGAGCCCTTGAGCGAGATGGGGGCGGAGTTCTGGGAGAGTGGTGAGCCCGACCGCCTTCCGCTGATAATAAAGGGCGGTGCGCTCAAGAAGTTTTCCTACACTTCTTCTCTTGCTAGTGCGCAGGTGAAGAGCGCGATCCTCCTTGCAGGATTAGCTGGCAGGGTCGAGTCGGTGGTGGTGGAACCGGGTCGCTCACGGGATCACACCGAGCGGATACTCCGACGTATGGGTGCTCAAGTGAGCGAGTCTGTTACCCCGGAAGGATGGGAAGTGGGCCTTCGCGTGGCCCCGTCAGAGCTGGAGCCCCTCGACCTTACCGTTCCCGGTGACTTCTCCTCGGCCGCCTTCCTGATCGCTCTTGCCCTTCTTGGTGGGAGTGGAGACGAGTTGCGGATCCAGAACGTGGGTCTGAACCCCACTCGTACCGGGCTACTCGACCTTCTACGCGAGATGGGCGGGAAAATCGAGGTGCAGAACCTTCGTGAGGCCGATGATCCGAAGGGGGAGCCAGCTGGCGACCTGATCATTTCCCCCTCTGACCTTTACGGTGTTTCGGTGGGCGGGGAGCTCATCCCGCTCCTTATCGACGAAATTCCGGTACTTGCTGTCGTGGCAGCGCTCGCCTCGGGAGTGACGGAGATACGGGATGCGGCAGAGCTGAGAGTAAAGGAGACGGATCGGATCAGTGCTTTGGCGAGCAACCTGACGTCGGTGGGGGTCCGTGTGGAGGAGTTGCCAGACGGGCTTCGGATCGAGGGACAGACGGGGGATCTCGGCGGCAGGATTTCGGCTCGTGGTGATCACCGTATCGCCATGGCATTCGGTGTCCTCGGTGCGATTGGGGCACACGATGTATCAGTAGACGATCCCGGGGTGGCTGAGGTGAGCTTCCCGGGGTTTTGGGAGCTTATTGCCCTTGTTTCGGACTCCGATTCGGTTGAATCCTGGAAAGACCGGGGGTGACCGACGGACGCGAGGGGCCTTTGGTAGTCACGATTGATGGCCCGGCCGGATCGGGAAAATCCACGACCGCCAAGGAGGTGGCGCGCAGACTTGGATTCAGGCACCTGGACTCGGGCGCCTTGTATAGGGCCATGACTGTGGCAGTCATGAGAGCGGATATTCCTGAGGGGGAGTGGGACACACTTGATCGAGAGGTTCTGTCGCAACTCGAGGTGGAGTTGGCTCCTACAGAGGAGGGGTTTCTGGTCCTTGTTAGGGGGAAGGATCCGGGAGAAGACCTGCGGTCCGTGGAGACCACCCGTCTCGCCCCATTTCTGGCTAGAAATCGTTGGGTTCGACAGAATCTCACCGAGTTCCAGCGATCCGCGCTCTCCTTTGGGGACCTCGTGGCAGATGGGCGGGACATGGGAACCATAGTGTTTCCCAATGCGGGGCTCAAGGTGTTTCTGACTGCATCCCTGGAGAAGCGCTCACGACGTCGACTTCTTCAGGAAGGGAAACCATTGGATGAGAAATCGATACGTGAGGAGGCTCGGCGGATCAGCACCCGGGACGAGACAGATACGGGCCGCGCGGTCGCGCCGCTCAAGAAGCCTGTGGAGGCTTTAGAGATCGATACCACTGACCTGTCTTTCGAAACTCAGGTAGTCAGGATCGTGGCTGTCGCATTGGCCTTGACCCGGGAAGCAACCGAGAAATAGTTTACCGTCTCTGTATCGGAAGTGGCGGGGCTTGCGAACCCTTTGGATCGTAGCCCTTCCTGTTATTCAACCATAGGCCCCCCGACTTATCCTTCCCTGGTCGGGGGAGACAGAAATCGGATCCCGCATGTCCAATAATAGTAATGATATAGAGTTATCAGACACCCAGGGTGAGTCTGCCGTCGATGGAATCTTGTCGGACGTCACCCCCGCGGTCACCACAGATCTAAGCGGGGTGGAGGAAGACAGGCAAGCCAGCTCAACCACAGGCATCTCCCCGGAGCTCTCCCATGATCCTTACGGAGAGGAAGAGATGGACATCACCCGGGATGACTTCGAGGCTCTGCTTCAGGAGTTTGGGGGAGAGATGCAGAATGCGCGTGAGGGAGAGATCGTAAAGGCGCGTGTCCTTTCCCTGACCGAGACGGTGGTGATCCTCGAGTTTGGGTTCAAGAGTGAGGGAGCTGTCCCTTGCGACGAATTCAAAGATCCCGACTCACTCTCTCCCGGAGATGAGGTCGAGGTTCTTCTGGAGAGTTTGGAGGACGACGACGGCATCGTCGTACTTTCGAAGCGGAAAGCTGATTTCCTCCGGGTCTGGGAGAAGATCAGGGAGGCCCATGAGAATGACCGCCCTGTCAGGGGCACGCTCTCCCACAAGATCAAGGGCGGAGTCACCGTAGATTTAATGGGTGTAGATGCCTTCCTTCCGGGCTCACAGATCGCCCTTAGGAGGGTTCCGCACATCGAAGACCTTCTTGGTGAGACCTACAAGTTCAAGATCATCAAGCTGAACAAGCGGCGCCGGAATATCGTCGTATCCCGTAGGGTGATTCTTGAGGCCGAGCGGGAGAGGAAGAAGGAGAACCTTGTAAAGGAACTTCTCGTCGGTCAGATTCGCGAGGGGTTGGTGAAGAACATCACTGACTTTGGGGCTTTCATTGACCTGGGTGGGTTGGATGGGCTCCTGCACATCACTGACATGTCGTGGGGCCGAGTTGGCCACCCTTCCGAGGTCGTGGATATTAGCCAGACGGTCGACATCAAGGTCCTCGACATCGATTGGGACCGGGAACGAATCTCGCTCGGCCTCAAGCAGCTTCTCCCCTATCCCTGGACAGATATCGACAAGGTCTATCCTGTGGGCTCTCGGGTCCGGGGGAAGGTAGTCTCCATCACGAACTATGGTGCTTTCGTCGAGTTAGAGAAGGGTGTGGAGGGACTAGTCCACATTTCTGAGATGTCTTGGACCCGAAATATCCGGCATCCTTCAAAACTCGTCTCCATCGGGGAGGAGGTCGAGTCGGTGGTCCTTAAGGTGGATACAAAGGAAGAGAAGATCTCTCTCGGTATGAAGCAAATCGAGGAGGATCCCTGGTTGTCGCTTCCCATGCAGTATCCGACGGGCACGACGCTCGCTGGGACGGTGAGGAATCTGACCTCGTTCGGGGCATTCGTAGAGATTGAAATGGGAATCGACGGCCTGGTCCACGTTTCGGACATGAGTTGGACCAAGCGGGTTGAACACCCTTCAGAGATCGTCGACAAGGGAGATGAGGTGCAGGTCATGGTCCTGGACATCGACCCCGAACAGAAGCGTATATCATTGGGTATAAAACAGTTACAGGATGACCCCTGGCCTAGCATCGTAGAGAAGTTCGCGCCTGGGGTAGAATCCGGGGGGGCTGTGGTGCGGTTCCAGGACAAGGGCGTAGTGGTCGATCTTGGAGATGACATTGAGGGCTTTGTCCCGATTTCCCACACCGCTGTGGACGATTCAGAACGACTTGTCGAGTACTTTAGGGTGGGGGAGGCGGTGGATCTTCGGGTCTTGGAATCCGATGCGGCGAATCGTCGGATCGTCCTTGAGGTCACTACTGCACCGGAGAGGATTGCCGTTAAAGAGCCGGAGGACGTGGTGGACGAAGAGCTCGAGGAAGAGGCTGCTTCGGACACGGAGCCAGAGGACGTGGCGGACGAAGAGCTCGAGGAAGAGGCTGCTTCGGACACGGAGCCAGAGGACGTGGCGGACGAAGA
>CAUZHN010000061.1:0-14400 GCA_963579625.1 Gemmatimonadales bacterium UBA6960 | reverse complement strand
ACGGCGTATGTACCCGAATGGCCGGGGCCAAACACACCCTCTCCGTGGTGGTGCACAATCTTCCCGCGGGGGTTAAAGAAGCCAGAAGTATCGGCAACAATTTCACCATACGTGAATAAGTGACCGAAATTTTCTCCAGCCGCTACATCGTCCCCCTTCGTACCGTCGCTCGTCAAGAGTGCCATCAGTGTTTGGTCCGCGACAACGTTGAGACCCTGACAACCTACTGGAGAACCCACCCGACAGTTGAGCATTCCTCCTGAGTCATACATTTCAGACAAGAGATAGAGTCCACGATCACCAGAATTTATGTCATGTAGCGTCAGACTAGGTGCTCCGAGTTCGGGCACCACGGTGAATTCAATATCATCGGTAGACGTGTTGCCCGCGGAGTCCGCCACGGTGATCGTCAGGACATTGACACCGGATGGAAATTCATAAGCCAAGCCAACCTCATAGTCCGTCGATAGTTTGCCCGTATCCACATCTATCGCAGTGACGGGCGCCAGATCAACATCCTCCAACATATTCTTCCCCGCGTCGATGCCACCAAGTTCCGATCCTCCTCCAATAGCACGATCATTCGCCACGAAGAGGGATGTCGGGTCCACTCCGTTGGTCCGAGGATCGGTCAAGGGGTATTGCTCACATACGGTGCACATATCGACGGCATAGAAGGATATGTCTACCCTCCCGTCCCCGTCGGAGTCAGCGGGACCCTGAGGCCCGCCGGGCGGCAACGGACTAACGAATTCCACTGTCGGTGGCAGAGTATCGGAAATGATCTTGGCGATGTATTGGTTTCCTTGGTTGCCGGCCAGGTCCTGAGCGACGAGCGTAATCTCGTTGACTGCTTCCGGGACTAAGTGGATCTCTTGTTCGAATCTTCCGTTGGTATCCGCAGTGGCCTGGACCGAGTCGATCGCTGATGTCAGGGTCACTTCCGCCCCTGCCTCGGTGGTTCCCGAGAATGGGAAAGGGTCTGCGCCCGCGTAACGGCCAACAGCTGGGGTAGGTGCATCCGGCGCTATATCGTCGTGAACGACAGTCACGACCGCTGCGGTGCTGATACCGCCGGCTGAGTTGGTCGCGACGACGGAAATTTGGTTCTCTTGATTGGCCTTGAGAGTGACGGATGCGGTGAAGGTGCCCGACGTGCTTGCTGTCGCAGTCACGACGGCCGCGCCTCCGGAAATCTGGAGCGTGGCGTTCGCGGTCGTTGATCCGGAGATCGTAACGGCGAGCACGTTTGTGTGGCTCTGAGGCTGATTGAGCGTGACCACTGGCTTGGGCGTGGGCGTGACCACTGGCGCAGTTGGGCTGCTGCCGCTTCCACCGCAGGCGATAATACCAAACAAGAGTAGGAACCGAAGATTCCGCAATCTCATTAACCGGTGCCTGTGGGGAGGATGGTTGCCATCTTCTAGGCCGGGGGGACAGGGGTCGCAGGTTACGGTCTCAGTAACCATCCATATCATCATCTGCTCTTCCCCAATCAGATCCCCCAGAACCAAAGGCCCCGTAAAGACCGTGTAGAATAACACCTCCAAAGATCCAGAGAAGTAAAGCTACAAAGCCGTAAACGAGCTTTCGCTAAACGGCATTTCACCCGAAAATGCTCCCGGCCTCACACGATCCGCAACTCAGGACGAGTGAAACAATGCTGGATAGCTAGGTGGGGCTGGGTGCCACGGAGGGAGGACTGGGTCAGGAGTCATCTCAAGAGGTCTATTCGTCCCCAAGATCGACTCCTTGCCCGCTTAACCCCGGACGCGTACGGTAGCGGTGACCAAAGGTAGCTCCTTTCCGAGTTCGTCGAGGTGACCCCATGTCGGTTCGCAAGCCAATTGTATCCATAGCCGCGCTTCTCGTTGTGTCCTCGTTGCTGGCACCGCAGCACACCGCTGCACAGAACTCCTCGAACCCATATGCGATCATCGAAGGGTGGGCAAAGCTTCCGAGCGGAAGGAACATGGGAGCAGTCGGCAAGGCGACGATCGACCCCGATGGACGCCATGTCTGGGCCGTCATCCGCTGCGATGCCGGGCCTGAGCGGTTCGGAACAGAGTGCCTTGATTCAGACCTGCCTCCCGTCTCGAAGTTCGACCCCGACGGAAACCTGGTCGAGGCCTTCGGCAGCGGAATGTTCATCTGGCCGCATGGAATTGACGTTGACTCCGATGGCAACGTCTGGGTGACTGACGCCGTGAGTGAAAACAACATTCCCGCGGGAGACGATCGGGGCCATCACGTCATCAAGTTTAGCCCAACAGGCGAAGTGCTCATGACACTTGGCACGCCCGGAGAAGAGGGAGATGGCCCTAACCACTTTACTTCCCCGAGCGATGTGGCGGTCGCGCCCAACGGCGACGTGTTCATCGCGGACGGCCACAACGAGAACGGCAACAACCGAGTGATGAAGTACAACAGCCGTGGCGAGTTCCTCATGTCTTGGGGAGAAACTGGCTACGCCCCCGGGCAGTTTCGTGCCATACACGCCATCGACATCCACATGGACGGCCGGGTTTTCGTGGGAGATCGAGGCAACAGCCGGATCCAGATTTTCGACCAACAGGGCAATCATACCGCCACTTGGACCCAATTCGGGCGCCCGAGTGGAATCGCCTTTGACGACCAGGGACGGATCTACGTGGCAGACTCCGAGTCGGACAACGTACAGAACCCCGGGTGGGAAATGGGGATTCGCATCGGCGAAGTCGAGACGGGTTGGGTGACGGAGTTCATTCGGTTCCCCTGGGCGAATCCTCACATTATCCCAGGGAACGGAGCAGAGTTCGTTGCGGTGGATCGGGAGGGTAACATTTACGGAGGAGAGCCCGTCCCTTTACCTCATCTCAATCGCCGAACGCTCAGGAAGTACGAGCGAGTGCGGCCCTAAGCGATAATCCGCCGCTGTCAGCCGGTATCAAAAGTAGAACTCGAAATCAGTCCTGTGGCCGCCAATGAGGGGGCCAGGGGGCTGCTTACCTGCACGCTAGTCCATCAGCTAGTCCCCGGCTTGGTCAGTATGGCGTTCCTTAAGAGCCTCTAAGTCCGACAGATGTTCGAGATGGTCAGCCATCGCGGCCAAGTGTGCATTTGCTAGATATACGTCCTTTTTCACACCCTTAAGAAGGTCTCTGGTCTCCCACGTATACGTTGACATTCGGAAGATAAACCATGGGACTAGTATCGCGAGCACGAGCAATCCAATCGCGATGATCGTCAGAGCCGCAATCACGGTAAGGACATCTCCCAGTGTTTCAAGCTCCTTTCTTAGGCGCTGATTATTCCCTCCAGCACTATCGCAACGCACTAGCCTGATCGGATGCGTGACACAGTGCTGTATGGCTGGGTATGGCTGGATGCCACGGAGGGACTAGGGGCTAGTTACCGTCGGAAGGATGCGCCTCTATCCACTCGCGGGACAGCCGTTGGGCTTCGGCTCATAGCATCGTAGGCGAGAGTGCAGTAGCAACTGCACGAGTTTACTTCAGCTACCTAAATCTGTAGAAGGCGATTCACCTTGACGACCAACCCTCGGCCAGCAAGCTGACTCCGTCGACCTAGAACATCGGTGTCACGATCTTCGGTATATACGATGAAGAGTTCGCTTCCGGGCGCCCACTCCCAGCGTAACCTGACATTCGTGCTAAATGTGTTGCTCCCCGAGTTGTACTGCACCAAACCGCTGACAAAGGCCCGCGGCGTCAACGAATAGGTGACCCGAGTGAGCGCCACATGTCGACCTAGACTTTGTTCGGGAAGGTCAATCCAATTGAATGAAATGCTGGGCTCCAGTGAAAGCTGAGGGGTGACTGCAATCCATCCCTGGCTAAATCCTAGAGACTTTATATCACCGTGGTAATAGCTACCCAGGCGCGCTGAGATCCTACCAAGTAGAGGGTTGTTAGGACCCAACATGTAGCTGGCTTGGACATCCTCAAACGAATACCGGCCTGCTGCCATAATCGCCCCAGAGATGCCTTCATCATTGACCAGATTCTCGTAAGACTCCGTATACGTGAAGCCCAACTGATCACTATTCTCGAACTCGATACTGAAATTACCCCCCCGTTGGCGACTTTCTACAAACCCCGCCCGCTCATTTTCGAGATACTGCATATTCGGCTGGAATGTCATCTGGCGAATCCATGATATGGACTCTGTACGGGGACTAAAACGCGCCCCTGCAGATGACTGACGGAATCCTTTTCGGCGAAGAAATCCAATCTCTGGATTGAAGTCATCACCGACCACAAGATGACCGAGATCCAGTCCCCACTCGTCCGCATCGTACCGGAACGCGCCCTGATAACTGGCGTCTAGTCCATCGAGACCTGACGTTTGAGTCTCGGTGTAGTACGCCCGGAAAGTCGCTTCGTCATTGAAGGCCAAGACGCCATCCATGCCCCATGCTTGATTTGACCCTTCCCCGACAAGGGATTTTGAGCGGTTCTGATAGATCATACCGACGTTGCTTCGGGAAAAGATGTTTCGAGCTAGTCGGAGGACCGTGAAGTCTGTCGACTCAGCACCAACGTTAGGCTCGTCATCCGACCGGATGCCTACTAGACCTATATCAAAGGCACCCACCTTCCCCGTCATACGACCACCCGCAATGATCGGAATCTGCTGCCCGTCCTGCAGCCCGATACGACGACTATAAAACATGGTAGGCGCGCCGCTACCACCACCGCCTCCACCACCACCTCTGCCTCCTCGAGCCGATCCGGGTGGGCGGCCGCCCCCACCCCCGCCGAAGTCAAAGGTCCCCCGGCTCTCTAGGAAGAATTCTCTCTTTTCAGGAAAGAAAAGACTGAAGCGGGTAAGGTTGACCTGCTGTTCGTCGACCTCTACTTGAGCGAAGTCAGTATTGAATGTGAAGTCCGCCAAGAGGTTCTCGGTGATACCCCATTTGACGTCCAAGCCAGCATCTGCGTGACCCTCATTACGAATCTCCGGATCAGCGCTAACGTCAGTCCGCAAACCAGAGATCCCGAAAGGCTTGACCTCCAGTACTCTGCTGGGTGGTGGAGCCTCTAGACCAACCAAAGTCCCGTATAAAGAGATTCTATTGGAAGACGGACCGCCCATACGGCCCACCGAAAGTGGTAGCCAAGTGAGATGGTTCCACTCGTTCCTTCTCCAAACAGTGCGACGCATCTGGATGCCCCACACCTGCTCACGTCCCGGGCGGTAACGTAGGGATCGGAATGGAATCGCGTATTCAGCCGTCCAACCTTGTTCAAAGCGTTGCGTCCGGACTTCATATACGGGCTGCCAATCACGATTGGGCGGCCCCTCGTTGGCGATCTGATAGTCTGTTAGTGCGCCCAGCGGATTCGTATAGAAAGCCACACCATTCCGACGATCGTAAAAAGTGTCGAAGTAGATCCCGAAATTGTCATTATTGCGAGCCAGCCTGGAGTCTCGACGCATCTGGGTCGCGATCGGAGCATCCGGGCCCTGTGAATCCCATATCCTGGCCCCGACATAGATGTTCTCGTCATCGAATCCCAACCAGACCTCTGTGAGTTCAGTCGGTTCCGCCCCAGCGTCGGGGATGCTCTGTATGAACTCAGTGATGGCTTGCGTCTCTTGATAGAACGCCTCGTCCAGTGCGCCATCTGTCTCCATGACTTCGGTCACCCGCACCGCACGTACTGTGACGCCCGCCTCTCGAGCTTGATTGATAACCGCTGGAGGAACGGGAGGGGGAGGACCAGAAATCCCAGTCGGAAGTTCGGTGCCGCCAGCATTCTGCTGGGCAGAAAGCCCCACACTACCCGCCAACAAAAGAACAGCTACGAGCCCGGCCGATAAAATATTGATCGGAGCTTCGAGGTTTTTGGTGTGCCCTTGGGACATCCTAGTTACGTCTCAACTGTGCAGGTCAAACCGGGTTGTTTCGACCGGTGAGACCGTGAATCCGGCCCGGTCATTTACTTAAAGGTCACCTAAGTCACCGGCGAAACATCGCCCAAAGTCTTTCAGTTGCAAGTGCCCATAGAGCCTTATCTCTACTATTCGACACCTACACGTGCTCAACTAACAGGCTCTCGCAACGTACTAGCCTGATCGGACGTGCAAAACAGTGTTGGACAGCTAGCTGTGGCTGGATGCCACGGGGGGGCTAGGGGCTAGTTGCCGCCGGGGGGATGCGCCTCTATCCACACTCACTGCTTCTAAGTGGTACCCCGTCACCAAAAGCGGATACAGGCGAGTGATTCCAGAGCTGCAAGTGCGGGACAGAGCCTTCCAGATCTTACTGAAGTTTGGGACCCGGTTCGGGCTCGACCCCTCGAGCCACGCAGGTCTCGGGGTCGCCAACCAAACGTCGCCGAAGAGTTCCTGTTCAAGCCATGAGTAATCGAGTGACACTTTCCGTCTGGGACTAGCCCCCCTCTACCGGGGCAGCCCTCCTAGCGCACCAAGTCGTCCAGCTCTGCGCGGCTCAGAAACTCTCCCTTGGACACCACCGCCCCGACACTCCGAGTATTGGTGATGTCGTCCAGAGGGTCCCGGGACAGAAGGACGAGGTCGGCCAAGCGTCCCACCTCTACAGTGCCCATCTCTCCTGACCGTCCGAAAAACGCGGCCGGACGGACGGTGGCGGCCTCGAGAGCCTCCATCGGCGAAAGGCCCGCCCGCACCAGCATCTCTAACTCACTGTGTAGGCTGTAGCCCGGAGCAGCAAAGGAGATCGGAGTATCGGTGCCTGCTCCCAGGGGCACTCCAGCTTCGTGCATGAGATTGACCAGGAAGAGGCTCCACGTGGCGTACGTCGTGTCCTGTGTCTGCTCCACCGAACGCCTCGCCTCCGTGGTCTCCCTCCAATCAGCCTCGACCTCGACGGGCAGCGTCTCCAGAAGCGTGTCCCAGTCCAAGCGTTGGAAGGGCGGCCGCAGGCTCAGAGCATTCAGCCTCAGCGTAGGTACCTGGATCGTGGACATCATAGACGACAGCACCTCGGCGCACCCTGCTTCGTCGTAGGCCGCAACTGAGGGCAGACGTTGCAGGTTGTGGAGCTGCGACCGGAGATTCGCTCCGGAGACTCCGTCAGGGTTGGTCAGGATACGCCGTCGCTCAGCCACCAGCCTCAACGGGTCTTCCGCACAGTCCATCTCGATATTTCGCAAGTGTTCCAGCGACTGCACGAGAGGCCCCACGTCCCGAGCCTGCATGGAGAGCGGCACATGTCCGTCCATGGGCAACCCACGGGCCTGTGCCTCTTCGACAACCGCAGTAAAGACCTCAGGCGCGACCATCTCGTAGATCTTCAGGAAGTCGACGCCTGCGTCAGCGAGGCGCGCTACATTTGCCCGGGCAGTCTCCACATCCGGGTTGGCAATCCCCAGGAGGGGCCGGTTCTCCCCGTCGTACACGACGTGCTCCCCGTCCAGCAACGGGCCGGCGAAGAAAACTCTGGGCGCGGTGGCCCCGTGAGCACGGAGCGCCTCGACCACGGGCAGCACCCGTTCCAACGGCCCTCCAGTATCACGAATACTGGTGATTCCGTGGCTGAGGAAAAGGCCAGGCATCGCCTCGGTGAAGCGCTCGTCATACGTGAGGTGGACGTGGAAGTCCCAGAGCCCCGGTATGAGGTATTGACCGGTGGCGTCCACTGTCTCGACCGCGTCCACCGCCTCGCCGGGGGCCGTCACAGCGGTGATTCTCCCCCCGTCGATTACGACGGTCCGGGCCTCCCGAACGCCGTTCGCCGCGTCGATGACCGTGACATTCTGGATAGCCAAGTCCGGGAGCGGCATGTCGGGACCGCACGAGGCGAGTACGAAGAGCAAGGCCAACGACGAAGGGAAAAGCTGTTTGATCATGGTCAGACGGCGTCGCTAGACGAGGTCCTCTAGCGGCTGAAGCCACTGAAGGTCCTGAGGTACACCGCGCCAAAGCCGTCGAGGACTGCTCGCACCTCGTCGCTTGGTTCGCCATAAACATAGAGACCGGTTGGCTCGAAGCACTCAAGGAAGCGCTCAGCGAACTTGGTGCCGAAGTTGCCAAGGTGAACCATCGCCGCGTCGGAGTCGGCATACCGCTCGTTGAGATGGCACACGGTCCCACCCACACCCAGGAACCACTCGTAGACCAGTGTCCCTACCTCACCGCGGGTGGACTCTACCATCTCGGGCATCAATTCACGCGCGTCACTGAGTCGTCCTTCGCGGACTGACATGTGGACATTCCAAGAAACGATATCTGACATGATCGAGTGCTCCACGTAAGGTGATGCTCGCCGGAAGTTTGAAACGCCGCCTAACGTCTCCACAATTCTGATTCGCGGCAAATATGGTGACCGCAAGCGTGGCACGCGAGCCCTCAGTTCCCCCCCATCCTGGGGATGCGGCTCAAGTACTTCAGTGGAGCCAGCCGGGCTCGAACCGGCGACCTCAGACCCAAGGCATCCGCTGCAAGATGTTTCCGCCGGGCACCCACATGTTGACGGCGGAGCGGATTCTCGATTATCAGTGTTGCGAGTCTGGAGGATACAGCGATCAGCTGCCGTCGCCGTTGGCGCCATGCCTTCGAGTTTCTTCGTACGACCAAGGAGGACGAATTGATGACGAAGTTGCTCTCGGCAGTTGTAGGAATTGCGGTCGTAACGGTCATCGTGAGTTTACCCACGGTGGCCGCGGCTCAGTTCGCTGCTCCGGTGTCGCCCGGATACATCCCTGACACAGAAGTGGAAGCGGCCCTGGCAGAGGGCGACATTCTGTTTCAAGATCCGGGACTAACGATTGCGGTCGAACGTATCTCCGCGTCTCCCACGGCCGTTCTGGACAAGACAACGAATCACATCATTGTCATCAAAGAGGGCTCCGCAACTCTCATTACAGAAGGAACGCTTTCGAACGGTGTGATCGAGGGCGGGCGGGATCGCGATTTGAACGAGGGCGATTTGATCGTCATTCCGGCAAATACGCCCTACTGGTGGAAGGAAGTATCCACGGGAACGATCGCATATCTTGCAGTGCACAAAGAGACGCCGAGATCCGGCAATACTTGGGGAATTCCAGACGTCGTGCAGCTCATCGGCTCCGAGAGGATCCGGACGAGAATGTCGGAGCCGGGAGGATCCCGAGATCCGTTGCTCTGGGACCCGGGTGTCGTGTTTTATGCGCAGCGGGTGGGCGCGCGCGACGGTGCCGAAGCGCATCCGAATCACAGCCACATCTTCCTGTTGATGGACGGTGAGGCGACCTACATGACCGGTACCCCCGGCGCGGACATTGTTGACGGAAGACCGGTCGGGCCTGCGGCCTATTATCAAATCAGGAAGGGTGGCATCATGATCGTGCCGGCCACAACACCACATCAGTGGGTGGAGACCAGGAACAATGAATCTGGTCCGCCGGACTCGTTCGGCTACATCGCTATCAATATGGACACCCCCAGGTGATGGGTACGTGCTCGTCACTAGATTAGGGCCGCTTCTCAAATCGGGAGGCTGCCGGGATCGATAAGCACGTCACGACCCACACCCTCCAGCATGAGTTATATTCTGATACAGATCTACAAGCAATGATATCACAACCACTTACATATACTTTGGATGCCCATTATTCCGAACCATTTCTAGCATATAATGTTGATATTTTTGCAGAAAGTTTTTCGGGCGTTGGGACTCCTAGCTCAATCGGAAATCAGAAAACCATTTGAGCAAAACAGTGCTGGATAGCTAGGTGTGGCTGGATGCCACGGAGAGGGGCTAGGAGGGTGCCCCTCTAGGGACACGTCCCCCATACCGGGCGAGCCAGAACGGCGAAAGCCGGGCGGTCACTCAGCAACCCACACGAACGTGCCACCACGGTTCTCGAACTTGCCAAGACCCGGGAAAGGGAAGTGCACCGAGTAAACGCGCTGACCGGAGCCGGCGGCGGAGGCAAGCACCGACTTCCGGCTTTCCTGCGCCAACGGAGCGTCGCCATCGAAGGCGATGGTCCAGTCGGGTCGCTGCACCGAAATCACCGAATGGTGCATCGTGTCGCCGATATAGAGTAGTGAGGCCTCACCCGAGGTGATAAGGAAGCCAGAGTGGCCAGGCGTGTGCCCCTGGATGTCCACGGCCTTGACGGTTCCTGGCACACGATCCGTGCCGGGCTCAAACGCCACAACCCTTGGACTGATCGCCGTCACTAGTGAGGCGAGTTGTGCGTTCGCCTGCATTGCTGCCCACTCATTGACCGAGATGTGGATGTCGGCGTTGGGAAATGCCAGCGCGCCGTCCGCATCCACAAGCCCGCCGACGTGGTCGCCATGGCTGTGGCTGATGAAGATGTCAGTCACTTCGGCTGGCTCGACACCGGCGGTTGCCATCGATGCGGATAGCATTCCGGACGGGCCGTTGCCGGTGTCGAACAGCAGCACGCGGTCGGATGTGCGGACGATCAGTGGCTGGACACTGAGTTGGAGGACATCGGTCGCGAGGCCCGCCGCCGTCAGCAGGGCGTCCACATCAGCCTTCGTCACGTTAATGGCGATCGTCATGTTGTCATTGGCTGGTGCGAAGGCGGCGTCTCTCAGTGACGCGGCCTGCAGCGAGCCGATCGCGAAGGGGGACACGTTTTCGCCCGCGCCAAAAGCGGGGGCGGCTTCTTCTGTTGTCGGCGAGCACGCGGCGAAGCTCGCTACGAGCATGGTGACGATGGCTGTGTCGGTTCTCATGGCGGTGGTTTCTTGTGGAAGGCGCATCAATGCGCGTGGCTGGATGCAGAGAGATTAGCAGAGAAAGCGGCGAAAGCCTGGAACGAAGCAGCTTATGAAGGCCGCGAGCAACGCGGGCGGAGTAACTAGCACAGTGCGTCCCAAGCTGAACCCCCGGACCTCTAAGCGGAGAACGTCTTCCAAGGGCATTGAGAAATCACCCGCACCCACGAGTTGATCACCTTCGACCGATGGCGACACTAATTCCAAGTCGAGGACGTCCCTTCCGGTCACACGGACACGCTCAGGTTGATCTTCTTCAATGAACTGAGCCGGACTTATAGCATCTAACGAGACGGCTTGCCAAGTCTGACAGGCGGTCAGGTATAACAGTAGAAAGAGCAGTAGAACGAAGCGCGCGCGGTAGCGTGTCATGCCCTGATTCTGCCCCGCCCCGCTCAGGCCCGCAACTCAGGACGCGCAAAACACTGCTGGATAGCTAGGTGTGGCTGGGTACCACGGAGGGGTACTGGGGAGGGCTAGTTGCCTCCGGGATGATGCACCTCTAGCCACTCGGTGGATAGCCGTTGGGCTTCGCTTATTTGTTCGCAAGACATCCGCTGTTCGAGGATGTCTTGGTTACCCTGTGCAATGTCTCTTCCTTGGGCCGCCGCGAGATTGTACCACATGTAGGCGAGCACAATATCCTCCAGTACGCCTTGGCCAGTGGAGTACATAACCCCGAGGTTGGTCTGGGCAATCACATATCCCTGCTCAGCGGCTAACCGATACCAGCGTACAGCCTCCGCATCGTCCTGCGGGACGCCTCGGCCATTGGCGTACATAAACCCGAAGCTGGTCTGGGCATTCACATATCCCTGCTCAGCGGCTAACCGATACCAGCGTACAGCCTCCGCATCGTCCTGCGGGACGCCTTCGCCATTGGCGTACATAAGCCCGAGGTCGTTCTGGGCAATCGCATCGCCTTGCTCGGCGAGAGCACGCATTTCTTCTAAATCTGGAATGGGTTCTGCACACCCAGCCACTATCAGAGCGAGCACGAACAGCAGGGTTCTCTTCATACCTTCATTCTGCCCCTGCACCACTCAGACCCGCAACTCAGGACGCGCCAAACCCTGTTGGATAGGTGCGCTAGGAGGGATGCGCCGGTCCGAGGGGGGTACGAGGGGACCCTCTGATCTGGGGATTTGATCCTAAGATATCTTCCGACACCACGCTGGGCACACCTGTGACCCTGGCGCGGCAATGTTTCATGACCGAGACTATACTTCTCTGGAATCTTGATGCACCGCTGCGCAATCGGGCCAGCCACTCTTTGTTAGGGGGTTATGATGTCACCGTCACGAGTTTTTAAGTTCACAATGTTTGCCTGCACCGCCGTGCTGTTAGCCGGATGCGCCAGCGAGTCCGGCGTGGCCTCGGAGGCGGGCAACACGATAACCGGCGAGGGCATCCCCAACCCGGCTCCGAACGTGATGGAGAATTGGGGAGAACTTCCCGAAGGACGGAACTGGGGTTCGACGGCTGGCGTCGACATCGATCCGAACGACGGTCACATCTGGGCGTACGAGCGTTGCGGCGCCAGTTCTTTCGGTCCGGGCTCCCTCAACTGCGAGAACAATCTGGTCGACCCCATCTTCAAGTTCGACCGGAACACCGGCGAGGTTCTCGCTAACTTCGGAGCGGGGCTCTTCGTCACCCCCCACGGCATCCACGTGGACAGCGACGGAAATGTCTGGGTGACCGACTTCGCCGGGAACGCCGAAGGAACCAAGGGCCACCAAGTCCACAAGTTCAGCCCGAGCGGTGAACTGCTAATGAGTCTCGGCGTGGCGGGGCAACCCGGAAGCGGGCCCGGCCAGTTCAACCAGCCCAACGACGTCGTCACGGGGCCGGACGGAAGCATCTACGTGGGTGACGGACATAACGGCCAGGGGATGACCACGAACGGGGCGATTGACGACGGACGAGAGGCGGGCCAGACGGGGCGCATCGTCAAGTTCGACTCAGATGGGAGCTACCTCATGGAGTGGGGCCAGATTGGCACGCTACACGGTGAGTTCCGCACCCCCCACGCACTCGAGTTCGACTCGCAGGGCCGACTATGGGTCGCCGACCGGGGTAACCACCGCCTCGAGATCTTTGATCAGAACGGGAACTACCTTGAGTCGCGATACAGCTACGGTCGCATCAGCGGAATCTTCATCACTGATGACGACATGATCTACGCGATTGACTCCGAATCGAGCCCGACCAGCCATCCGAACTGGAGCAATGGCGTTCGCATCGGACATATCGATGATGACGTAATCGTCGGCTTCATCCCGCCATTCCCGGCTGAGACGCGGCCGTATCAGGGAGCAGCTGGTGAGGGCGTCGCCGTGGACGCGAACGGAAACGTCTACGCGGCTGAGGGCCCGAACTCACTCCGTTTTGCTGGTGGGGCGTTCACCAAGTACACGGTAGGCATGTAGTTGAACTGGCGCCGGAGCATAGCCCGGCACGGTATTCTCGTGGGGGTCGGAACCGAAGCTTTCCGGCCCCCGCTGTGTTACCTGGCCTGGCAGTATATTTTCAAATTCTGCCCCCGCCCCACTCAGACCCGCAACTCAGGACGCGCAAAACACTGCTGTATAGCTGGGTGTGTCTGGGTGCCACGGAGAGACTGGGGGCTAGTTACCGCTGGGATGCGCCTCTAGCCACTCGCGCGACAGCCGTGCCGGCAGGTGCACAAAGAAGATCCCGAGATCACGTACCGCAGAACGTGCGATAAGGGCCGAAGCCGTCGGGTGCCCGATCCTCATACTCATCTGAGCCCTTAAGTCGATCGAAGGGCTGTGCAAGCACGGTTATAAGACGCCTGAACGGTTCGAGGTCCGAGTTTGTAGCGGCATCTAGCGCCTCCTGTACCTTATGATTGCGCGGGATGTAGACGGGATTTACCCGGTCCATTGCATCCGCCCGTGAGAGAGCGCTTCGGTCTTCATGCTCAAGTCTAGCGAGCCAAGATTTGAGCCAAACGTTGAAGGCGGTCGGATCATTGAATAGCGCGCGGACTGCCCCCAGGTCGCCCCGCGCACCATCTGCCAATCGGCGGAAGAACACGGTGAAATCGATATCCTGTCTATCCATGACTCGGAGTAGATCATTCACCAGATCAAGGTCCTCCCCTTCCCTATGATCAAAGCCTAGCTTCGCCCTCATCCTTTCGAGCCAGAACTTCTGATAGATCGTCTGAAACTCCTCAACCTCATCGGTCGCCACCTCAATGGCGCGTGCGCTATCGGCGGGGTCTATCAGCGGCAACAACGTTTCGACGAGCCGAGCTAGATTCCATTGTGCGATGGCTGGCTGGTTTTCGTACCTGTAGCGGCCCTGGAGATCAATAGAGCTGAAAGTGGCCTCTGGGGCATAGCTATCGATAAACGCGCACGGACCATAGTCCAACGTTTCACCAGAAATCGTCATGTTGTCGGTGTTCATCACCCCATGGACGAATCCCACAGACATCCACTGAGCCACTGTTGCGGCCTGACGGTCGCGAACCATCCGAAACATCGTGAGATAGCGGTCCTCTTCGTCGGCCAATTCCGGGAAGTGACGTCGTATCGCATAGTCTGCGAGTTGGCGTACCTTCGCCGGTTCCTTGCGAGCCGAGAAGAACTCGAAAGTTCCCACACGGAGGTGACTAGCCGCCACACGCGTGAGGACCGCCCC
>CAUZHN010000060.1:0-14485 GCA_963579625.1 Gemmatimonadales bacterium UBA6960 | reverse complement strand
TGCCGGAGTATGTAGGCACGAATCTCGAGCTCAGGGGCCTGAAGTTGGCCGAGGGGTCGAAGCTGCCGAAGCATGTAGGCGGGAGTCTCTACCTTGGTGGTCTGACTACGGCGGAGGGGCTCAAGCTACCGGAGCATGTAGGTGGGAGTCTCGATCTCAGTGGCCTGACCTCGGCGGAGGGGTCGAAGCTGCCAGAGCGTGTAGGCTCGAATCTTGATCTCAGTGGCTTGAGATCCGCGGAGGGCTTATGGCTGCCCCTTTATGTGGGAGGTGACATTCACTTGGGGTCGGTTGACGAGGATGAGTACAATCAAGAACTCCAGGGGCCTGAGGAAGAGCTGGGCGGCAAAGTCTATTTCCATGATTCCCGCAGCTGAGGTAACGAGCCCCTAGTCCTACCTCCGTGGCATTGAGCCACGCCTAGCTATACAACACTGTTCTGCTCGTCCTGAGTTGCGGGCTTGAGTGGTGTAGGGGCAGAATCAAAACATGAAGAGAACCCTGCTGTTCGTGCTCGCTCTAGCGGTCATCCCCGTCGAGGTCAATGCGCAGGTTACAAGATTAGAACAGATGCATGCTGACGCCGAGGCGGGAGATGCTGACGCTCAGTTCTTTTTTGGGGGTTACTACGAGCACGGTATGGGAGGTGCTGTAGACCATATCGAATCGGAACACTGGTATCGGTTAGCAGCGGAACAGGGGCATGCGGATGCTCAGCAGGCCGTTGGATATAAATACTCAACCGGCTGGGGTATCCCCACTGACGAAGTCGAGGGGGTACGCTGGTATCGGTTGGCAGCGGAACAGGGTCATTGGCTGGCTCAGCACCGCCTTGCAAGCATGTATTGGGGTGGGACGGGTGTACCTCAGGACTATGTCCGTGCCTATATGTGGTTCAATCTCGTCGCAGCCAACGGACAGCCGCCACGGGGATGGTTGGAGGAGGCGCAGGATTACCGGGGCAGAGTCGCTCGTCAGATGACGCGTGAACAAATAGCTGAGGCCCAACGGATGTCCCGTGAGTGGCTAGAGGCGCATCCCCCAGGCAGCAACTAGCAACTAGCCCCTAGTCCCACCGCCCCCCCCCGCTATCCTACAAGCGGATTATGCTGGCGCGCTTCAACCTGGCCTGGCTTACGGAAGGCCGCGGCACTCTATAAGAAGAACCTGAGAAAGGGTCTCGTCCGGTATCACATTCCCGTGACGGACAGGTTCTCAACGAGCACGCCCGGGAGGACGTGATCGATCTGGGCCCCGTAAAGGCCGTTCGTGTCCAGCAGCGACCCGGATCTCTCCGTGGCGTGTACCACCGTGCCGTTCACCACGAACTCGATCTGGTCCCCGTTGATCCGCACCGCCAGGTCGTTCACTGACCGACCGTTCGCATCTGGACGCTGGATCTCCGAATGCTCCGTGTGGCTCACGAGGTAGTTCGTGTTCGCGTTGTCGATGCGGTTTATGACCACGAACTCACCGGTCTGAGCGACCATGAAATAGAGGTACCACTGATTTTCACTGGTGAGATTCCGGCCTCCGAAGACAAGACCATAGTAGTTCCGGTGGGTGCTCGGATCGAGGAGGGTGAAACGACCGCTTAACGTGTAGTTCCCGCTGGCCCTCTGGTCTTCCCGCCAGAGCATCACGGCCGGGCCCGTGCTCACCTGAAACCCCTCTCCGACCGTGGTGATTGTCACCTCGGGCATGTCGTCTGGGTCCTGGGGATTGCTACTCCGGTTCACCCGCATCATGATGCCTTCGGGCGCTTGGGAGGCCACGGGTGCGGCGAAGACGAAGGCCAGCATAACAACGGACAGTGCACGAATCATGGGTCTTCTCCTAACCTAGGACGGCAAGTTGGCTCGTTACGAAGTGTGCGACGCGCATATGGCACAGCAGTACCGAGCTGTCGAGCGCACCTATGTTCGCTCGTTGACCACGGTCGCCGGGAAATCCGTAGCGGCTTCGGCCGGCTATACCTAGTTTTCGATCCGAAGGATCCAGGCGAAGTCCGTTTCATCTGCTCAAC
Source organism: Gemmatimonadales bacterium UBA6960 (assembly GCA_963579625.1). Lineage (GTDB taxonomy): Bacteria > Gemmatimonadota > Gemmatimonadetes > Longimicrobiales > Gaopeijiaceae > JAAXGI01. The sequence continues at coordinate 12,459 of CAUZHN010000060.1, read as the reverse complement.
GTGGAGTTCAATCGATGTTCTATACTCGCTTCTTGTACGACGGTATCTCGTCCGCTGGCTCCGGGGTCCGCGCCGTCGCTGGGCGCCTGGCTTGCCTATCCGCCTTTCTTGCTATCGTCCTAGCGCCGGCGGCGCCAGGGCAGCTCCTGGCCCAGGTTTCGGCCAGTGACCTGGAGGGAAGGGAGATCATCATGGTCACAGGTTCGACGGGCGGCCTGGGCCGCTCAGTCGCCCTCGCCTTTGCCGGACCAGGCACCCACATCATCGTGCACGGTCGCAACGTCGAGCGTGGTCAGGCGGTGGTCGACCAGGCTGAGGCGGTCGGGAGCACGGCCCGATTTATCGAAGCAGATCTCGGCTCCCTCGCGCAGGTGCGCGGGCTCATCAACACGATCAAGCGTGATTACGAGCGCTTGGACCTCCTCATTAACAATGCCGGCATCGGGCGTGGTCAGCCGAACTCGCCCCGCGAGGAGAGCGCCGATGGGCACGAGCTCCGTTTCCAGGTGAATTACCTTTCGCACCTTCTCATCACCCGTGAGCTCCTCCCCCTCCTCCGGGCAGGCGCACCGTCACGGGTCGTGAGCGTGTCTTCCGGCGCGCAGTCTGGCGGCATGATCCATTTCGACGACATGATGCTCCAGAGTCCGCCCTATGAAGGAGGAACGGCCTACGGTCAGAGCAAGCTGGCCCAGGTCTTTATGACGCTCGATCTGGAAGAGGAACTGGAAGGGACGGGTGTGACCTCGAACGCAGTTCACCCGGGTGGCTACTTGGACACGGATATGGTCGCCGAGCGCTGCTCCGTCCCAGGTCCCGGCTGCACCCCCACCCTGAGCCCGGAGGACGGCGCCATGTTCGTCGTGAACGCGGCCAGGTCGCCAAGGTCCGGTGTATACTTCAATACCTCGGTGGTTGGGGAGATCAACCCACAGGCCCTCGATTCCGCGGCTCGCCGTCGGCTCCGGGATTTCAGCATGCAGCTCGTAGGACTCAACTGAGCCCAGCTGACTGAATTGATTGAGGTGGAGACGCCCCACTTGGTATCTTGAGACCGGGCGGGGCGTCAAAGCAGGATTAGTGCATGGCTCTAAGAAAATGTTGGGAGTGCTCCAGAGAGATCAGGCTGAGAAGACACACTGTCCAACATCCCGCGCTTTATCTTCAAGTAAGATGGCTACAAACCAACAGTGGCTCGAAGAGACTTTACAGGAAGCTGAGGACCAAAACTGGCGTGTCAGATCGAGTGCGTACCATATGACGCCGGTTGCTCGTGTGGCAGCGGTCGCTTTTGTGTGGCTGATCACCGTTCTGCCTGTGGGCGCCCAGCAGGTGACGTCAGCTAGACCGGGTGAGGCCCCATACTTCGTCCCCCGGATCACGGGATCCATCGTCCTTGACGGCAGGGCAGATGAGTCTGCGTGGGCGACGATCGAACCCCTACCAGTCTACATGCATATGCCCACGTTCGGTTCGCCGCCTACTGAGCGCACCGAATTTCGGATCGCCTACGATTCTGAATATCTGTACTTCTCGTGTCAGGCGTACGACTCGGACTTCGAGAATATCCGGATGTATTCACTCGAACGGGACGAGCAGTCCTATAGAAGTGACTTTTGCTCCATTTATATCGATACCCTCAATGACGAAGAGAACTCTCTGGCCTTTCGGACAGGGCCGGCTGGAAATCGCAGCGATTCTCAACGTTCAAATGATGCAGAACAAAACAACTCGAATTGGAACGGCTTCTGGGATGTGGCCGTGGTCAGGGACGAGCATGGATGGTTCGCTGAGATGCGGATCGCTTTTTCCAGCGTTCTGTTTCAGGCAATTGACGGACAGGTAGTCATGGGCGCGACGATGCTACGCAATATCTCTCGGAAGAATGAGCGTCACATCCATCCGGCGATCCCACCGGATCTGGGCTCTAATGGGTACTCCAGGTCGACACAGATGCGGAAGATCATCTTCGAAGGAGTGGAGGAGCGGCGTAAGCCCGCTTACGTCACACCGTATGCTCTGGGTGGTAGGGGTCATACCCAGGCCCTCAATGAGTCCGGAACCGTTTACGAGGAGGTCGCCGATGGGGTAAGGGAGATGGGAGTCGACGTTCGGTATGGGCTCACATCCAACCTTACCCTGCAGGTCACGGCGAACACTGACTTCGCTCAGGTAGAGGCAGATGACCGGCAAGTGAATTTGACGCGCTTCTCTCTCTTCTTTCCTGAGAAAAGGCGCTTCTTCCTGGAGCGCTCGTCGAATTTCGAGTCCTCTCTCGGAGGACAGGATCGATTATTCCACTCCCGGACGGTTGGACTGGCTGAGGGAGCACCGGTCCGGATCTACGGAGGGGGCCAAGTGGTAGGTCGAGTAGGAGACTGGGACGTCGGCATTATGGACCTCCAGACGGCGGAATCTGAGGGAAGAGTCTCGGAGAACCTGGGCGTAGTGCGCCTGCGTCGTCGTGTGCTGAACCCGAATTCTTATGTAGGCGGTATTTTGACCAGTCGACTAGGTCGGGAGGGACGCCGTAACATCGTCTATGGAACAGACGCGATCTTTCGGGTCGTGGGCAGTGATTATCTGGTCCTGAACTGGGCCCAGAGTTTTGACGACCAGGAGAGGGGTGGGGTGACCACTCCTCTCGACCGGAGCATCATGCGATTCAATTGGGAGCGCCGGGGATCAGATGGACTCACATATGCCCTCGACCTCACTCGTGCAGGAGAGCTGTTCGATCCCGGAATGGGCTTCCTGAGGCGTAGTGATTTTACAAAGGGTCGGGCCAACCTGGGGTACGGGTGGCGGCCAGGGCCCGGGGCGCGCCTATTTACCTACGCACTCCAAGCTGATGGGGCCGTCTTCCACCGTAATGTGGATGGGAAGATCGAATCAGTGGAAATAGGGCCGAGGGGGGTTCTGGAGACGTGGGGACGACACGTACTTAACCTTGCTATTCCATTCCGATATGAGAATCTGGATGCGCCCTTCTCGCTACCGGAGGGTACCACGGTTCCAGCAGGGATCTACCATTTTGCGGCTGCCCGCCTCCAGTACCGGTCATCCCAAGGTGATCCACTTAAGGTTAACATGGCTGTCGAAGGGGGGCAGTTCTTCGATGGACGGCGAGCATCCGTATCCGTTGGACCGACTTGGGATCCATCCGCACACTTGGGCCTGTCGCTGGACTACCGCGTCGATTTTGTGGATTTTTCTCACCGCAACCAAAGCTTCACTGCTAATCTCGCGCGGTTCCGAACGCAGGTATCACTCTCGACGGAGATCTCTGCCGCCTGGTTCGTTCAGTACAGTAATACTGACCGAGAGATCGTCTCTAACCTTCGCTTCCGCTACAATCCCCGAGAAGGAAATGACCTGTACATCGTCTGGAACGAGGGCCTCGTAACGGACCGAACTTACTTCGATCCCGAGCGTCTTTTCAGCGATGAGCGGACGATCCTGATCAAGTACTCTCACACGCTTCAGTTTGGAGTCTGATCGGCCGCTAAGAACCGTAAATCCGCGGAAAGGAAGAAATCCCAGGAGGCGTTCCTTGACCGGTTTGCTGCCTTCTCAGGTGTCAAACGGTTGGTCTTCTTGGCGGAGCAACTAGACCGCTTTCCTCTCGAAATGATTCCCGCCGCGCTTATTCCTATGGGGGAGTACACCTCGGAGTTCAGTCAAGAACAGAGATCCCCATCGTGCAAACAATGCGCAAACAGTAGGATCCATTTCTAGGCTGACAAGCGTCAGCCGGTCTGCCCCCTCCCTCATCACCAATCGGGGGCCGGTCACTGGCACAGGCGACGCACATCGAACCTCGGTAGTGGGCAGTTCGAGTCCGCAAGACGGGGTGAGACTTTTCCTCGCTCGGTTCTCGCCGGTCAACCCCATCTGCTCGACCGCTACCTCTGGAGAGGAGGTCCTGGACATACAGAGAGATGCTGTTGTTCGTCAGGTACGAGTTCTTCGTGAAAGCAGTAGGAGAGACGGGTCACCCACCGATCTCAAATGGGCTGGAAAGGATCCTGGGTCGCGTATATCTTCCGCCCCGTTAGTTCGGATGCGGGGATCGTAATCGTGTGCCCTCTGACCTTAATGTTTTGGTTTCGGGCCTTCAAGGTGCAACGATGAAGAGAGCGACCAGATTGTTCCGACGATCTGCACACTGTGTGATGATGGTGTTCGTGTTTCTGGCACCGGTGTCGGGAATGGCCCAGGAGTCGCTGACGCGGGGTGATGCGCAGGCCGTCCGCTCGGGGATGGCGAGGCGAGTGGACGTTGGGCCGACCATTGATGGGCGACTCGATGAAGCGGTCTGGGCTTCGGCGCAACCAATGACTGACTTCGTCCAGTACGAGCCGGTGGAGGGCACAGCCGCCTCGGAAAAAACCGAGGTCCGCATCCTCTTCGACGTGGACGCTATCTACATTGGCGCTTGGCTGTATGATCGGGAACCAGGTGGAATCATCGTAGGAGAGCGGCGGCGGGACGTGAATCTGTCTGACTCGGACGCATTCCTCGTCGTGCTGGACACCTACCACGATCAACAGACCGGGTTCGTTTTCGGGACCACTCCGGGCAGTATCGAATATGATGGTCAGGTGCGCGGGGAGGGTGCCGCCAACACCAACTGGGACGGCACTTGGACTGTCGCCAGCTCCCAGAATGGGGAGGGCTGGTACGCCGAGATGCGGATCCCGTTTTCGACCATCCGCTACGGCTCCGGAGCAGAGCAGGTGTGGGGGCTTAACCTGACGCGGTACATCAGGCGTAGGAACGAGCAGGTGGTTTGGTCTCCTGTGCCGCGGCAGTTTGGATTCCTCAGGCTGACCGAAGCGGGGGTGATCGAGGGCCTGCAGCCGCCCCCCCGTCGGGTGACGACGGTCACCCCATATGTGCTTGGCGCAGCGCAGCGTGTCCCGCGCGTGGATTCGGACGTGACTTTCCCCCGTGAAACGGGAGTCGATGCAAAGATAGGAATCACGCCGGCTCTGGTATTAGATCTTACTGTAAACACCGATTTCGCTCAGGTCGAGGTGGATGACCAGCAGGTGGACCTGACGCGCTTCAGCCTGTTTTTTCCCGAGAAGCGACCATTCTTCTTGGAGAACGCGGACCTCTTCTCCGTAGGGTTACAGCGCTATCCCGGCCGTACAAGCAGCCGGACCGCTCTATTCCACAGTCGCCGGATCGGTGTGGCCTCAGGCGATCAGGTTCCAATCGAGTGGGGAAGCCGGCTGTCGGGCAGGGCCGCGGGAGTAGACGTCGGCCTTCTGCATATGCGGACCGGGGGTTTGATCAATCAACAGGATCCCACCGGATGGACCGTAGCGAGACTCGCCAAGGAACTGCCGAATCGGTCGCGAATTGGTGGCATTTATTCCGCTCTAGTCTCCTCGGAGAACTCTGGGGACTACAATCGGACGTATGGTGTGGATGGCCGCTTGGGGATTGGTGAAGCCTGGACGTTCAACGGTCTGGCGGGACTCACGGACGTGCCAGGCATTCAGGACGGCCGGGAAGTTTTGAACCTCGTTGGGGAGTATCGATCTCGGGATTGGTACTTCAGGACCTACTATGACCAGCTCGGCGACAACTTCAATCCGGGCGTAGGCTTCAAGCCCTACCAGGGCTTCCGGGAGAGTAGCCTGCGGCTCGAGCGCACCAGCCGGCCCCAAATCCCATGGCTTAGGGAGATCTCAACCCATATTCGCCGAACGTGGGGCTCCAACCTCTCCGGTTTCAAGCTGCTGGACTTCAGACACATTCATTCGACCTTTATGTTTGAGGACGGAAGTCGGTTTTCCTCCGCGGTCCAGTGGGTTGAGGAGGGGCTCAACGTTCCATTCAAGATCCGGGGTACGGACATTGTCGTGCCGGCTGGTAGCTACACGGGCTGGAATGGATATGGTTTCGGAGCGACCAACCCGTCCTCTCCGGTATCGTTTAACTGGCGCTACGACCTGGGCACCTTCCTGAGCGGAAATCGTTGGGGTGGGACGCTCGGAGTTTCGATCCGCCGGGGTGATACCTACACTGGCAGCTTGAGCGCTTCTCACAATCGGATCCGATTGCTGGAGGGTGATTACAACACGACACTGACACGCTTGAGTCTGCGATATGCCTTCAGTCCATTTGTTTTCGTCCAGTCGCTGATCCAGTACAACGATCAGACCGGCAACTGGTCTGGCAACGTCCGGTTCGGCTGGCTCGATACCGGGGGGACCGGTCTGTTCCTCGTGTATAACGAGCGGCAGACTATGGACGTCACGGGAATCTCGGGGTTGTTGCCGCGCCACGCTCTCGAGCTGCCGGAGCGCACTTTCGTAATCAAGTTCACGCGTCAGTTCGATGTTTCGGGGCTGACCGAGAGTCTCTTCCACTGAGGAGATCGCTCAAGATCTCTACCAGTAGGTGGGATCCTACGTAGTCTATCAGCTTAGAACACTGTGTCTGTGGCTTTTCCAGTTTGCTTCCCGTCATCGCCAAGGACGGGGCCGTACTCGTGTCAGCCGACGCACACTGCCGTCAGCGCGATCTATTGAATCTGGTTTGGCAAGACCCCGGTGGGGTACACCCCCTCTATTCCACCGTCGCTGACGCCGAATCACTAAGCAGAGTTTCACTCGTCTGATCAGGTTAGTACGTTGAGAGAGCACTTCTGGTGGAGGATGGTCCGATGAAGAAAGCCCTGCTCCGTGCTCTCGTTCTGATGCCGAGTCGCGATGGCGCGTTTGGCTTATTGCTAGGGGTAGCAGTTGGAACGCTCTTCCTCATGCCAGCCCACGGTTTGGCACAATGGGCACCTTTTGAAGTGGACCCGTGCTCCTCGGACGTCATTAACATGTCAGTGCTAGAGGGCCTGATTCGTTGCGCTGAGTCCGGATGGGCTCCAGATCAGTACACCCTTGGAGTGATCTACGACAATGGTAACGGAGTCCCGGAGGACGATGCAGAAGCCGTCCGATGGTATCGAATGGCCGCTGAGCACGGACATGCTTCAGCCCAGCACGCCCTTGGAATGATGTACGCCGAGGGTGGTGACGGAGTCCCCGAGGACGATGTGGAAGCCGTCCGCTGGTATCAGCTTTCCGCCGAGCAAGGACATGCTTCAGCCCAGTCCAACCTTGGAGTGATGTACGACAATGGTAACGGTGTCCCGGAGGACGATGCGGAGGCCGTCCGATGGTATCGGCTTTCCGTCGAGCAAGGGTTTGCTCCAGCCCAGTACAACCTTGGAGTGATGTACGACAATGGTAACGGAGTCCCCGAAGACTATGGGGAGGCCGTGGATTGGTATCGGCTTTCCGCCGAGCAGGGATTTGCTTTGGCCCAGTACAACCTTGGAGTGATGTACGACCAGGGTAATGGAGTCCCCGAAGACTATGGGGAGGCCGTCCGATGGTATCGGTTTTCCGCCGAACAGGGGTTTCCTGCCGCCCAATACAACCTTGGAGTGATGTACGACCAGGGTAACGGAGTCCCCGAGGACGATGCGGAAGCCGTCCGATGGTATGGGCTTTCCGCCGGGCAAGGGTATGTATTCGCACAGTTCGACCTTGGAGTGATGTATAGCCGGGGTGAAGGCGTCCCCGAGGACGATGCTGAGGCCGTACACTGGTATCGGTTAGCGGCTGAGCAGGGGGATGCTCTAGCCCAGACCAACCTTGGATTTGTGTACGCCAGTGGAGACGGTGTCCTGAGAAACCTGGTCTTCTCCCATATGTGGTTCAATCTGGCGGCAGCCCAAGGAAATGAAACCGCGCAGAGCAACAATGAGAAAATCGAGCAGGTAATGACTCGCGAACAAATAGTCGAGGGCCAACGGCTGTCCCGCGAGTGGATAGAGGCGCATCCCCCCAGCCCAGAAGGCCTGAACTAGCCCCCCAGTACCGCCGCCTCTGCCGGCGCGGCACTCCCAGCGCACCCAACAGAGTCTTGCTCGTCCTGAGTTGCGGGTCTGAGTGGGGTAGGGCAGGATTGAGGCATGAAGAAAATCCTCTCCGAAGTCGACCGCATAGCTACCGAGAGCCCTCAGCAGGCGGGCAAGCTCTTTGATCCCGTGGCGAAAAGGATTCTAGAGGCCGCTCCAGAATTCCGGTCACAGTTCAGAAAGATCTGGCTTTGGGATGACTATCCCGATTATGGGGGTGCCGACCGTGGCATTAATCTCAGAGCTGCACCGTCACGATGATGATCCCATCTACTGATCAATACATTGGGCGACTCCTGTGCGCCCTTGTCCCCCTCTGCGCTGTCATCACGCCATCATCAAGCCTGGGACAAAGCCCCCCCCATGCGTCTGGTGCAGGTCCCACCGGGCTGCATGTTGATGCCCCACGGGCGATAGCAGTCAGGATCCCTGGATCGATCCAGATCGACGGGCAACTGAACGAAATCAGTTGGGTTGATGCCCCGCCTATCACCCGTTTTACCCAAATCGATCCAGAGGAAGGAGAGCCGGCCACCCAGTTAACGGAAGTACGAATCGTTTACGACGACGAGGCCCTTTACGTAGGGGCGATGCTCTACGACTCGGGCGAAATTCGGACGCGCTTGGCCCGACGGGATGTCCGAATTCCGGATTCGGATCTCTTCTCGGTCTACATCGACAGCTATCATGACCACCAAACAGCCTATCGGTTTGCCACGAACCCATCGGGCCAGAAGCTTGATGAAATCGTATCCGACTTTTCTGGCGGTCGAGCAGGAATAGGGCTGTCTTCACGCCCTGGCGTTAGGGCTGGTGGAGGGCCTTCTGGATCTCGAGACACTTCGTGGGACCCAGTTTGGGAGGTGGCTACTAACCAGAGTGATAGCGGGTGGAGCCTGGAAATGCGGATTCCCTTCAGCCAGTTCCGATTCAGCCGGCAGGAAGTGCAAGAGTGGGGGATCCAGCTTGAGCGGATCATTCGGCGGAGGGAGGAACAGGTCTTCTTCGCGTTCGTCCCGAAGCTCGAGCGGGGTGGGGCAGCCCGGTACGGACACCTGGATGGAATCCGTGATGTGGAGCCTGGCCGAAGGCTCGAAGTCCTACCCTATGCAGCAGTCCGAGCCGAGTACCTCCAGCTCGAAGAAAAAACGGATGCTGTTTTCGGGAATCCCTTTCGGAGTGGATCGGAATATTTCCCCAATATGGGGCTTGACCTGAAGTACCGAGCAAGCTCAAACCTGACGCTAGATGGCACCTTGAATCCGGATTTCGGACAAGTCGAGGTCGACCCGGCCGTGATCAACCTGACTGCCTTCGAGACCCGGTATGAGGAGAAGCGTCCGTTCTTCGTAGAAGGAAGGGAAATCTTCCTGTTCTCAGACCAGGAGAGAAGGGGCTCTACCGGAGCCCCACCGGAGTTCCTTTACTCCAGACGGATAGGGAGGCCCCCTCAAGGAAGCCTCCCATCAGCTTCAGTCTACGCTGATGAAATCGGAACAACGACCATCCTTGGAGCAGCAAAGCTCACCGGTCGGACGCAGAACGGATGGTCGGTTGGGCTTCTCGAGGCGATAACTCAGCGGGAGACAGTATCTTGGGTCGATGAGGCAGCAGTCCACTCGAAGGTCGTCACGGAGCCAGGCACGAATTACCTAATCGGTCGGTTGCGGAGAGACGCTCTAGCTGGTCGCAGTCGTCTTGGAATGATGGCCAGTGCGGTAAACCGAAGACTCCGGGATCCGACACTCCAAGACCATCTCCACTCCAACGCCTACCAGGCCGGGGTGGACTTTGGTTACGAGTGGGCGGACCGGACCTGGAGCCTGAATTCAGCGTTCACATCGAGTTTGGTCCAGGGCTCAACCGATGCTCTCCTCCTGACCCAGCGGTCTTCGGCCCGCTACTTCCAACGACCCGACGCGGATCATCTGCAAGTCGACCCGCAGATGAAATCTATGGCGGGCTATTTTGCCATGCTCAAGCTAGCAAGAATCGCTGGAGCATTTCAAATGAAGGTCGACCTCGCTGCAGAGAGCCCGGGTTACGAGATCAACGATATAGGTTTTCAAACCCGTACGGACCGTTTAATCGTAGACACTAACTTCACCTTTCTAGAGACCGTGCCCGGTAACGTATTCCGGACTTGGACCATCCGGACCGGACCCGACATGATGTGGAACTACGGAGGAGATTTGGTCCACGGTCAATTTGTTATTGTGGGCGATTGGCAGCTGCTGAACTACTGGGGAGGATCAGCCCGAATCCGCTGGCACCCCTCGATCGATGACGATCGTCTAAACCGAGGCGGTCCCATGGCAGAGGCGCCACAGAGCTTCTCCGGGAGTTTTGACATCAACTCAGATATACGGCGGTCATACTCAGTAAGGGCTGGCTACAGATGGCTGAAAGACGAGGCCGGAACCTGGGAGAACACGGCCAACGTAAATCTGACATATCGCCTCCGAGAGAACTGGGAGGTCCAGATCAGCCCTCGGTATTCCCGAACTCACTCGTCTGCACAGTACGTGACGGCAGTCAACGATCCCCTTGCCCAAAACACTTTCGGGAAGCGCTACATCTTCGCCGCACTCGAGCAGACAATCTTCTCGCTCGAGACCCGGCTGAACCTCACGCTTTCACCCACCCTTTCCTTCGAACTCTATGCTCAGCCCTTTCTCTCTAGTGGGGACTATGGAGATCTGAAGGAATTCCAAACGCCCCGGACCTTCGATTTCCTCTACTATGGACAAGACATTGGCGTGCTAACTGACCGGGGAGATAGACAGTTTCTGGTGGATCCGGACGGAGATGGCCCAGCCGGACAATTTGGAATATCCAACCACGACTTCAACCACCGTAGTCTCCTAGGTAATGCGGTACTCCGGTGGGAGTGGCGTGCGGGCTCTACCCTTTATCTGGTCTGGCAGCAGCGCCGCATGCGACATATCAACGCATGGAACCACGACGAGGAAATCGATCAGATTGGCACGTTTGGACTGGGCCGAGACACGGATGCTCTTCTTGATATCCGTCCCGATAACATCTTTCAATTGAAGGTCAGCTATTGGCTGAACCCCTGATGACTACGCGCCCCAGCGAGAAAGAACCCGATACGGATCGCCATTCGTGCAGGGCTCTTGGTCTGCGCTACTGTACCGAGTGCCGGGCAGAAGACAGAAGGATTCCATACGGATCTTGAGGCTGTGTAGAAAACTGGCTTCCCCCTACCCCCAGTCTCCCCCCAAGGCATCCAGCCACGCCCAGCGATACAACACTATTTTGCTCGTCCGATTAGGCTGGTACGTTGTGCGGATACTTCTGGTGGAGGACGGTCCCATGAAGAGAACCCTGCTTCTCGCACTCGCTCTAGCAGTCATCCCCGTTGCGGTCGATGCGCAAAATCTGGATGTAGATTATTGGCAAGCTCTTGCCGAGCGAGGGGATCCGACTGCCCAGAACAACCTCGGGGTGATGTTCGAGCATGGCCTAGGTGTGCCGAGAGACGCTATGGAGGCGGTACGCTGGTATCGGTTAGCTGCTGAGCAAGGGCTTGTGGATGCCCAGACCAACCTCGGGATTATGTACTTCAGTGCTAACGGTGTGCCGGAAGACAACGTGCTTGCCTATATGTGGATGAATCTTGCGGCAGCCCAAGGAAATGAATCTGCGGGACCCATCAGAGAGGTAATCATGGGGCGGATGACTCGCGAACAAATTGACGAAGCCCAACGGATGTCCACCGAGTGGGTAGAGGCGCATTCTCCCGGCGGCAACTAGCCCCTCAGTGTTTCTCCGTGGCATTCAGCCCAACCGAGCTATCCAGTACTGTTTTGCTCGTCCTGATTTGCGGGCCTGCAGAATACCCAAGCAGAATTAGACCATGAAGAGAACCCTGCTGTTCGTGCTCGCTATGGGAGTCATCCCCGTCGCGGTTGATGCGCAGTCTACTTCAGCGGCTTCCTGCGCGGACTTGTCAGGTGCGTCGCCATTCGAGGATTGGCGTACCTGCGCCGAGCAAGGGGATGCGTTAGCCCAGTACAACCTCGGGGTTATGTACGGCAATGGATACGGCGTGCCGGAGGACGATGCTGAGGCCGTTCGCTGGTATCGGTTAGCCGCCGAGCAGGGGTACGCGGAGGCCCAGTACAACCTCGGGCTTATGTATGCCAATGGCGAAGGAGTGCCTGAGAACCGTGTGCCGGAGAACCATGTGCTTGCCTATATGTGGTTCAATCTTGCGGCGGCCCAAGGAAATGAGGTTGCGCGGGGCAACAAAGGCACCGTCGAAGGGCGGATGACTCGCGAACAAATAGCCGAGGCCCAACGGATGTCCACCGAATGGATAGAGGCGCATCCTCCCGGCGGCAACTAGCCCCCAGCTCCCCCTCCGTGGCATCCAGCCACATCTAGCTATACAAACTGAGTTTTGCTCGTCCTGAGTTGCGGGTCTGAGTGGGGCAGGGCAGAATGGGGCATGATGGGATCCCGAAAGTGCCGTTCGCCCATCTGGGCGACTCTAGCCA
>CAUZHN010000059.1:0-14514 GCA_963579625.1 Gemmatimonadales bacterium UBA6960 | reverse complement strand
GACGCGGAGCAGCCAGTCCGGGATGTCATCGAGGCCGCCATTGAAAATATGAGGGGGCTCGGGGCTGAGTTTCTGGAAGTCGAGGAGCTAGATGTCACCGAACTGTTAGCGGATGCTTCCGTCATCGGACAAGAGTTCAAGTTCGATTTCGACGCCTACCTGGCCAAGACGCCCGATGCACCTGTTCGTTCACTTGCACAACTGATGTCACTTGGTCTGTATCATGAGGTGGTGGACGAAGGCCTTCGCAACTCACTCGAAGTGGAGAGCCTCGACACGAACGAGTATCGAGACCGGCTTGCCAAACGTGAGGAGGCCCGCGTCGCTGTGGTCGGGATCATGGATGACCATGAACTGGACGCGCTTCTCTATCCTACGATCCGCCAGACGGCGAGACCAATCAGTCAGAGGCAGCCCGGCAGTGCATGTGCTCTGAGTGCGGTCACGGGTCTCCCTGCGATCACAGTCCCGGCAGGGTTCGCGGAGGACGAAATGCCGGTCGGGCTCGAACTTCTCGGGCGCCCGTTTGCAGAGTCACGTCTGATTGGTCTGGCTTACGCCTTTGAGCAGGCGACTCAACACAGAAGGCCCCCGGATTTCACTCCGAGTCTGGTATCCCCTCCGCCTTCGTTCGGGCTCCTGGCGACTGTCACTGTCACAGTGCCCTACAGCGTATTAGGTCAGGGAAGCTTCGTGCTCGATCCGAATACCCGAGTACTCAGTTATTCGCTTATGCTCGATGGAGTCGGGGACACCGATTTTCTGTTGGTCGACCTGCATCGGAAGGCAGACGATTCAGAAAATGGCCCCTCGATCCGTAGGCTGAGGGGGAATCGCGATGCGGTGGTTGGTGAAGTGATACTCGAAGGGCGTGAAATTCGGCTACTGCGAGAAGGGAAGTTATATATCGACCTGCATATGAGAGAGAGGCTGACGGGTGCCCTGCGCGTCGATCTCTCGCTTCCCCGGGAACATTAAGCCTGCGCAAGATACGGTTGGGATGCGCACAGCTTGCTCCTCTCCCCTCCCACGAGCATGTTCCTCGGCGAAGTGTTCTTGAGTCGGGAGGGTTAGATCATGTCGCCCTGTGCCGGCCATAGTGACGAGAAGAGGGGGTGGCCATGTTGAGATTGATCGCGTCGGCTGGGGTTTTGGCTATGCTGGCTGTACACGCCACGGCTGTGAAAGCGCAGGTTGGCCCTGGGTTTGATCCGGCCGCCTGGGAATTCGGACCGAGCAATGACATAGACGGGGAAGTTCCGATTTGGAACCCGGTTATGCAGAAGCTCCGCAACGGTGAACCGGTCATCGGGGGCACCATCCGCGCCACCGATCCTCGCACTTATTGCGCCGTGGCCTCGGCCGGATACGACTTCACGTGGATGGAAATGCAGCACGAGGCCACGAGCTGGGAGCAAGTTTCCCGGATGTGGCTCAATTGCCCCGGGCCAGCAGTTCCAGGCGTAAGAATTCCTCACGAAGCTGAAGAAAACGTCCAGAAGCCTGTGGATATGGGGGCCCTGGTCATCGTCGTGCCAACTGTCGATACTGTGGAGGAAGCGGAGCGAGCGGTCGAGTGGACGTACTTTCCACCGCTGGGTAGGCGCAGTAATGGGGGTGGCCAGGCCTTCAGCGATAGGATGTGGGGGGGGAAGCCCGGTGGATATAGGTCAACGTGGAATGACAACGTCGTCTTGATTCTCATGATCGAGACCCTGGAAGGGGTGCAGAATGCCCGTGGTATCGCCCAGGTTCCTGGAGTCGACGGTCTTTTTGCCGCCTCTGGCGACCTCGGGAATTTCTCCGGATATCGTGAGGGAGACCCTGAATATGAGATGCTCGTCAATGAGGTTGTGGAGGCGACTCAAGCAGCGGGGATCGCCGCGTGTGGCCCGCTTCGCTGGATGGGCACGCGGCCCGAGTTCACCTGCTTCCAGGGTGGCACCGAAGGCGCCAACATTCGGCGAGGTGCAGAATCAGAGATCCAGGCAGCTAACCAGCGCTTCTCAAACGCAGGTGGGTCCTCTGCGGTAGGGGCTGTGCTTGCTGAGCTGTCGGGGGCGTGCGGCGAGATCGTCTACGAGGACGATTGCCTTAGTGCGGTTAGGCAAGCGGCGTCCGCTGCGCGGGGGATGGAAGGCACTGAACAGGAGGTAGTCCGCGAGAGACTTTCTCAGATAGCGGCCGACAACCCGAGCCAGGCAGCGCGGATTCGCGAAGTGGCGGCCGAGGCCGGCCTCCCGATTGGTTGATCGATAGTGGTCTTGTGGGCGCCCGGAGTCCCGGCTGGTGATGTGAACGGCGAGGGAGGTTCGGGGGTGACGACGATGGCGGATGTTCTGATGGTGGGCAGTGGGCGGCTCAGCTCTGTTTCCAGGGGGTTCCTGGAAGTGGGTCTGGTGCTGACCGGAAGCGTAGTCGTAGCCATGTTTGCCCAGCTCCAGTACGTGCTTCCGTTTACACCGGTTCCGATCACTGGACAGACGTTGGCTGTGCTCCTGGTGGGGGCGGCACTGGGAAGCCGTCGGGGCGCGCTTGCAATGGGGGTCTACCTGGCGGAAGGAGCCGTCGGGATCCCGGTCTTTGCCGGTGGTGGATTAGGCCTTCCGTGGCTATTGGGTCCCACTGCCGGCTATCTGTGGAGCTTACCCCTCGCAGCCTGGATTGTCGGCTGGCTTGCGGAGAGGGGTTGGGACCGCGGACCAGCTACTGCCGTGCTCTCAATGCTGGCGGGCAACGCAGTCATCTATCTGGTTGGACTTCCCTGGCTCGCTGTGTTTGTAGGTTGGGAGCAGGTCTTGAGTGCAGGTCTCCTCCCCTTCATTCCGGGCGACCTGATCAAGGTGGCAATGGCAGCGGCCGTCCTCCCCACCACCTGGGCGCTGGTAGGCCGGGCCCAGCAGTGGGCTGGTGAACACGAGGCCTAATCAGGCCGATACCGGAGGGATTCATGTCACTCATACCTTTTCACCGGGGCCTAATAACTGCCGCGATCGTCTTTTGCTTCGGCTACGGGGTTTGGGAGATCCTGGCGTATACCAGAAGCGAGAACACCGGGCTCCCGGTGATCGCCCTAGTCTTCATTGCGTTGGGTGTCGGGCTGATCTACTACCTCTCCCACCTGAACCGCTTCCTGGGATACAAGTCGCAGGAGGGCGATGAGCGTTAGCTAAGGGGGCGGAGGCTCCCTGGGTCAACTTCATCGAGATTCTTCCGAAGGTTCCTGGCGTCGCGCAAGAAGGTACCGCCGCAAGACGTATATTCCGACGCCCAACGAAAACGCTATTGGGATGACCGCCATCAGCAGGCCACCCCAGAACATCCCCAGCACCAACGGGTCGTTGCTTTCCATGTACCTCTTCCCTGCTCACCGGAAGTCCTGCCAGGAAAACTCGGCTGCCACATGCGGCAGTGAGTTTCTAGAGAGAGTTCCTCACCACTCCTGGATGACTGTCAGTATGAGGATAGCGATGAGGGGGAACGGAATGAACGCCAACAGCCAGAGCTTCTTCGTCTCGAAACGGAGATGCATGTAGTACATCGCGACGAGGATTGCGCTCGAGAAGGAGATGGTGATCAGGAGCGCCACTGCGATGGGCTTTGGCAAGCTGGACAACCCCACGAGCACCTTCAATCCCATCATTGCCGCGAGGAGCCCGAAAATCTTCATGTAGGGTGGGTGAGTGTGTTCCTCAGTACTCATTGCTTCTCTCCTTTGGTCCTCAGCTAGATCAAGTATACAATCGTAAAGAGGACGATCCAGACTAGGTCCACGAAGTGCCAATATAGCCCGACAACCTCCACTCCGCCCAATTTCTGAGGAGTGTAGGACCCTCGCATAGCCTTAAAAAGCACGAAAGCGAGGGCGAAGACCCCTATGGTGACGTGCGCCCCGTGGAAGCCAGTCATGAGGTAGAAGGTGGACCCGTAGAGCGGCCCGCCCTCAGCTGTGTAGATTTCCGCAACCGGTACGAAGCCATCGTGCCACAGATGGTAATATTCGTATGCTTGCACGCCCACAAAGCCGCTGCCCAAAGCGATTGTCGCGAGCAGCCAAAGTTTGAGGCCCTTCTGATCCCCCTGTTGGAGCGCGGCAAAGGCCTTCACCATCGTTACCGATGAACAGATAAGTACAAAGGTATTGATCGCGGTTAATTCGATACTCAATACTTCCCCGGGTTCGGCGAAATGGTCCGGGTTGGCAAAGCGTAGGATCACATAGGTTCCGATCAGGGCGGTGAAGAACATCACCTCCGAAAGCAGGAACACCCACATGCCCAATTTGACAGTGTAGACCCCTTCAAGTTCGGGCTCGTGTTGCCGGGCCGGGACTCCCACGGTCGCTGCATGACTCGTCATCGGCGGATTCCCTTAGTCTGCGGGTTGTTCAAAGGGGCCGGGCACACGCTCGACGTCCTTCGGCGGTTCATTCTGGGGGAGGAAGTCCTCCTCGGCGCCAGGAACACTGTACTCGTACGGCCCCCGGTAGACGACCGGCATCTCCTGGAAGTTCCCATGCGGTGGGGGAGAGGGCAGAGTCCACTCCAGGGAGTTAGCCCTCCACGGGTTCGGACCACACTTATTGCTACGTCGCATAGACATGAAAAAGTTCACGATGAAGATCAACTGGACCACTATCAACAAGAACGCGGAGATCGAGATGAACCGATTCAGGGGCAGCATATCAGCTAGATAGTCATACTGATATGGGTCGTACAGTCGCCGCATCATCCCCTGTACGCCGAGGGAATGCATGGGGAAGAAAACTAGGTTGTACAGCACGAAAGTCAGCCCGAAGTGCAGCTTGCCCAAAGATTCGTTCATTATCCCACCGAAGAACTTCGGGTACCAGAAGGTAATTCCGGCAAAGATCCCGAAGAGGCTTCCTCCGAACAGCACGTAGTGAAGGTGGGCCACAATGAAGTACGTATCATGAATCTGGATGTCCACGGGTGTTGCGGCCATGAAGATTCCGGAAAGCCCTCCTACGATGAACAGAGACACGAACGCTGCCCCGTGGAGAAACGGAGTGTGGAAATGGATGTTCCCTTTCCAGATTGTTCCTAGCCAGTTGAACACCTTGATGGCCGAGGGCACGGCGATCAGCATGGTCGTGATCATGAATGCATTACCTAGCATGGGGTTCATCCCACTCATGAACATGTGATGCCCCCAAACGATCCAGCTCAAGAACGCGATTGAGATAATGGCCAGGACCATGGATTTGTAGCCGAACACCGGCTTCCGTGCGCCGTTGGCGATCACTTCCGAGGTGATCCCCATCGCAGGCACGATCAGGATGTAGACCTCCGGATGCCCGAAATACCAGAAGAGGTGCTGCCATAGTAAGGGCTCCCCTCCCGTCTCCGGAACGAAGAAGGTGGTGCCGATCGTCTGGTCAGAGAGGAGCATGATGAGGGCTCCCGCCAGGATCGGCATGGCTAAGAGAATCAGCCAAGACGTGATGAACAGAGACCACGTCGCAAGAGGGATTCGGAACCAGGTGAGCCCCGGGGCCCTCATATTGATGATTGTGGTGATATAGTTGACCGCCCCGGCAATCGACGAGAATCCGAGAATGAACAGTGAGGCCAACCATAGTTGCTGGCCGAGATACACTCCCGTCCACTCCCCCGAGCTCGAGAGTGGTGCGTATGCCGTCCACCCGGCTGCGGCCGCACCGCCTTCCACGGTGAAGCTCGCGAGCATTAATAGTCCGGCAGGAAAGGCCATCCAGAAGGAGGCCATGTTGAGCTTTGGAAATGCCATGTCCGCCGCTCCCACCTGAAGTGGGATCAGCAGGTTGCCGAATACCCCAACGAGCAGCGGCATGATCGCAAAGAAGATCATGAGCGTTCCGTGCATCGTAACGAGAGAATTGTAGAACTCAGGGAGGACAATGCCACCGGGTGTCATCGTGTCCGGGAGTAACTCCCCACCGGGGATCGGCTGGGCCGGAAAGCCAAGTTGCCACCGGATCATCATCGCCAACATTCCTCCCAACAGGAGGAAGAACAGGCTCATGAAGAGAAACTGTGTCCCGATGACCTTGTGGTCAGTGGAGAAGATGTACTTCCTGATGAAGGGGAGTTCTTCATGCTGCTCTCCCGCATACGGAAGTAGATCAAAATCCGTCTTCGTTGCAGTTACACTCATTACCGTTAACTCTTTAGTAGAGGGAAGCTAAGGGGTCCGGATACGCTAGTCTTCACGAGTCCTCCGCACCACTGGCGACCATGACTTCTTTCGCTGCTGCATTGTCCGGCGTTTGGATTGCTGTTTCCTCCGGGAGGGTCACTGTGGACCCGCCGGGGCTTTCGTCCTGAAGCGCCACAGCCTGATCCGTTTCCCATTGTTGGAATTCGGATGCTGACTGAACCACCAGGACGCCCTCCATCGTGTAGTGGCCAAGTCCACAGAGTTCAGCGCATCCTATCGTGTACTGGCCCGTTTGGGTTGCCTCGAACCAGACTGGGATCGACATCCCCGGTACCGCATCCTGCTTCACGCGGAGATCCGGAAGGAAGAAAGAGTGGAGTACATCTGAGGCCCGGAGGTGGACGGTTACGGGACGGTTGACCGGGACGTTGATCTGATTTAGAAGGCTAAAGTCATCCCCACAGGGGATCTCGTCAGGCTCGCAATCGAGCTCTAGGATTCCGTCGGCTCCCGCATAGGTCGCTTCCCACTCAAACTGTCTGCCGTGGAGGATGAGCTCGTAGCTATCTGGAGGGATCCTAGACGGGTCTTTGATGTCTGACCAGACCCCAAAGCTCATGATACCGAGTCCGATCACGATCACAGCTGGAACGGCTGTCCATATGATCTCGGCCTTCATGCTCCCTTCAATGTATTCGGCTACATGTCCATCACGCTTCCGGTACTTGATGAGGAAGTAGACGAGGAGGAACTCGGTGACCAGAAAGATCACACCAGTTATAACCAGAATTATGTAGTACAGCCGGTCGATTTCTGGCCCGAAGGTGGATACGCTTGGGGGGAGGAACCAGTTCATTCGCTTACTCTCCCGATCCCGTCCTGGGCTGGGCCGTGTTCATGCGGATCGAATGGCTCTCCGAGCGGCACTTCAGCGCCCGCCATCGCTTCGGAAAAGGTAAATGACACCTCGGTGGTCTGGCCAGTCGTAACGGTCACAGTTTGTTCCTGCGTACCAAGCTGGGAGTGCCAGGCCTCGATCACGTATTCGCCCGGAGGCAACTGGCTCAAGTCGAACGAGCCAGCCGCACTGGTAACCGAGTGGTAGGGGTGCGCCACAACCCCAATGTATCCGGACATCCATCCATGAACGTTGCACTCAATGGGAACCATGATCTCGGGAGCAGGGAAGTTACGCTCCGTTTCCATGTTTACCGGCTGGCTGACGTTGAACGGCCGATTCACAGTCGGAGACGCGTTGATGTTATGGAGCAGTCCGTCGGAGTTTCGGATTGTCAGTGGCTGATCCGTCATCACGCCCAGGACCTGCGGGAGGTATTCGCAGCCTGCCTGGTCGATAAGCGGGGACTCGGCCGGTACCGGAAAGTCCATTCCCTCGAGTCCTTCCTTCACGTAGACGAAGACATTCGCGAGTTGGCCGTCGGCCACCGTTACAAAGGACTGGGTGGGGTCACCATCGTACTGCTCCGCGCAACTGGCCTCGGAAGTCATGTCGAGGATCTCTGGCGGAGGAGGAGTGCCTTCGAACATCACTGTGCCCGAGATATTTCCGGCAGTGGCCACGTCGAACGGCATCTCGGCTGGCGCCGCGTCACCACCACCACCACCACCGGCGGGCGCGTCACCACCACCGCAGCCTACGGTGACACCAAGAATGGCGACCGGTGCTATCGTTTTTGTGAAATTCAAGAACCTTGACATGTCTCATCCCCTCCAGGGTGAGTTGAGTGATCCAATTTATACCGTTGCTATTTGCGAGGGCCCTGATAGCGATGCCGAGCGGTCCCAACCAATGCTACTATCCCAGCAATTGTCAGGAAGGCCGCGATGACGCCCCACCAAAACCCGATGTCAGAATAACCTTCCGACCAGCCGCTGAGGGAGTTCCGAAGAGCAATGGAGGCAAAGACGAGCCAAACAGCCCCCACAGTCAAACCGAAGCCCCGGGCCATGGCAGGACGCACTTTTGCTCCCGACACGGCCCAAACTCCATCCTCATGCTCCTTCCTCTGAGCGCGTCGCACCACCAAGACTCCCAGGCCGCCAGTAAGTAGCAGGGCGAACAGCGGAGCCACGTACGTCGAGGGTGGAGTTTCCTCTTCAAGATGGACAAAATACCATGAACTCACTGACCCGCGGGTTTCCTCCTCCGAATTGTCTCCATCCCAAGCGAAGAAGGCGATCGGTATCGACTGTCCGATCGCGAACTCAAGCTCGCTCTCCGGGTCGGATGCCACCAGACTTCGGCGGAGGAGCAACTGCCATCTTCCATCCTCCCACTGAGCATCTGAGGTGAGTCCTTCAGAGCCCAGCGACTGAACGTCGTTGAGTCCGCGGGCAGTTGCCTTGTCAGCCCCGGCCGGGGCGCTGCTCCAACGCCACTGATAAACCGGTTCTTGCTCGTCGCCCATCAGGAAATAGGGGAGGTCCATCTCCTCCGGAATCGTGGGAGGGAACTGGACCGTAAGTCGGTCGGGTCTTGGTCCAGGAAAGATCTCTCCTCCTTCCTTGGGCTCCATAGCATTAAGCACCCACCCCTGCCACTCGAGCCAGGCGGGATCCGGACTCCGAGATCGGTCACCCCATGTGAGTCGGAAGGCTACTTCTGTACCATCATGCAGCGCCTGGACCCAGACACCATCGACTGAGGGGTCGAACCAACGCGGGCTTTCAATAATCTGTCCAACCAGCGGAATGTAAAATGACTCCACTCCATCCCAACTCTCGTCCGTGACTTGTGTGGGCACCTCGCCCGGGAGCACCTGCCCCGCCACGATGACCTCCTGTGCCGTGGGTTCCTCCTCCGGCGCGAGGCTGCGCACGAAGTGCGCGAGGTTCCAGAGCTGGTCGTCCGTCATGAAACCAGCGTCGAGGAGGTCCGAGAAACTGGGCATCGGGGTTCCGTCGAGCCCGGTTCGAAGCCGGCGGTAGATCTCCTCGACCGAGCTTCCTCCATTGAAGGTCCAGTTCTTGGTCAGGTCCACAGCCCGGATGGGATTCCCTGCGGCATCCTCAAGGGTTGGCGCGGATTCTCCGTCTCCACGACCCGCCTGTCCATGACACTGCCAGCATTCGATCGAGTCATAGAAAATCCTCCCTTCCGCAATGCTCTCGGCGGACACGCCGGTAGCACCAGAAAGCTCAAGGGGTTCCGGCGCACCAAGGGTCTCGAAGAATGAAGAGAAGGTCTTGATATAGGTGACGAGCGCCTCACGGTCCGCTTGGGGGAGTTCATCCTCCCATCCAGGCATCGTCGTGCCGGGCATCCCTTCGTTGATGACTCTGAGAATGTCTTCGTCGGTGGGTAGCTCTCCGCTTCCCGTCGTTCGGATCTGGAAAAGTCCCAGTGTGAAGTCCCTGGGGCGGGGGAGCATGTACTCTGCTGCCGGACCGTCCCCACTGCCTTCAGCGCCGTGACAGGAAGCGCACCACTGTTCGTACACTTCCTGGCCACGCTCAAGGTCCTGTGCTTCAAGAGCGGGGGCTGATAGGAGCACGGGGAAAACCATGGCCCCAGCGAGGAAAAGAGCTGGCGAAGTGCTCACTCGACTTCCTCCTCCTCCTCCCAGGTGCGAGGCGAGATGCCTGCCTGTTCGTAGAGAAAGAGCGTTACCGACCAGATATCCTCCGCACTGAGGAAGTCCTCCCAGATCGGCATAGCCGAGTTCCAGGGTCCCCCTTCCCGAGGCAGGCCAGGACCACCCTTGGCAATCCTCCAGAAGACGAAGCTCTCGGTGAGCTGAGCGATAGTCCCATTGCCTCGGAGTGCCAACGGCGTCGGGTTAAAGCCGTGTGCGTAATGGCCTCCTGCGTTTAGATAGTCACCATGGCAGGGCATGCAGTTCTGATAATAGACTTCACGGCCCCTCTCGAACGCTGCTTCTTCAAGACCTGGCTCCCTCATGGGGTTTTCCAACCCCTCCAATACCATTGTCTCACCTTGGAAGGTGATCTGGGTCGGTGGAGCAGGGTGGATTGATCGAAGGCTGGCCGGCGCCGCAATCGTGGGTCGGACATTGTTAAAGGTCAAGAAGGCCACGAGCAGTGGAATGAGGATCATGAATACAGTGCGAGCCACCTTCCTTTCGGGCTGTATCAGGACATCCTGGATTGGCTCCTTGAAATCCTTCCAGCGCCCCTCGTTATCACTCACCCACACCAGAATGCCCACGAGGATCGTGAGGGTGTATTGGAACACAACGCTCTGAGGCAAAGGAGCGCTCGTGAGTCCGACTAATCCCGGGAGGTAGGGGACCCCCCACTTGATCAGGATGTAGGATGCCCCAAGAAGGAGAACCGCCTGCCAGAATGGGTGCCTGAGGTATCTGTTCATTGGGGGCTCCTTCCTACTCCAGACTACCTAGATAGCTGACGACCGACTCCAGTTGCGCGGCAGTGAAACGATCTCCAAAAATCGGCGGCATCCCACCGAGGAGTTCCTGGTATCCCTCTGAAGCAAAGGCCCCTGGGTCCAGGATGGAATTGCGAATCTCGTCCGCGCTCAGCCGGGAGCCGATACCATCTAGGGAAGGCCCCAGCTCGACCCCTTCACCTCCAATAACGTGGCACAGGATGCACTCCTGGTTCA
Organism: Gemmatimonadales bacterium UBA6960; assembly: GCA_963579625.1. Taxonomy (GTDB): domain Bacteria; phylum Gemmatimonadota; class Gemmatimonadetes; order Longimicrobiales; family Gaopeijiaceae; genus JAAXGI01. The sequence continues at coordinate 3,749 of CAUZHN010000059.1, read as the reverse complement.
GGATCTCCAGGGGGTCCGACGCTGCGATCGCCGGGCCATCCGCACCTTCAGTTGTAGGATCCTCCGTCTGGATGTCGGCGCCTGTGACCGTTACCTCTCCTCCCTCCGACTGAAGGTAGGCCACCAGAGACCAGATCTGTTGCTGGTTCAGCACGCGGTCCACGGGCAGCATAATCGGGGGATAGTCCCCCACAAGGAAACTCTGGGGCAGGAGGAGTGATTCGTAGAGATATTCCTTGCAATCGAGTCCGGGACTCCGATCCTCACATCGTTGGCCTATGGTGCCCTCCCCCTGGTAATCGGTGAGGAGGTTTGGGCCCCGCGCCCCTGGGGTCTCCGCATGGCACACAGTACATCCTCCCGCACCCGAGAAGAGGTTCTGACCAGCCCCAACCAACTCCTCTGCCGTTACATTTGCCCCGAAGGCGATCAGTTCGGGTACGTCGGACTGTATCTGGGGAATCGAGTTGGCAACGACCGTAAATACAAGAACGGTCCCGATCACGACTCCGCCGACCTTGAGATCTACAGACCCCATCGTTGATTCTCCTCTCGCTCAGGTTCCCGGCAGTGGCCGAAGTCCTGAATCCAAACCTGGTCCGAGCTCAGCTTCCGGATCATTCCGCCGCCTTCTCGACCGGGACCAACTCGGGCTTCGCGATCATTCCTCCGATCCAGAATACAAAGGCGATCATTGAGAAGAAGATCAGGACCGATGCGCTGATAACCTGCGCTGCGTAGCCTAATGCCGGCGTGGCTGCGTAGGCGCTGGTGTCCTGCACGACCTCGTAAATGTGCCAGTGCTGCCGGATCCCACTCCGGGCGAACCCCATGAGCCCCATCAACCATGTGAAGGTCACCATCAAGATGAAAAGAGCGTATTGGGAGCGGGGTGGCATCTGGCCCCAGCGGATTTCCCCCCGAGACTCAGCGCCCCTTGCCACGAAGAGGTCAAGTATAAGTACCGATAAAATGGTGAAGAGGACCGCCAAGACCTGGTAGACCGAGAACCCGATGCGAACGATCGCGGGGACGAAGTAGCCGGCTATCCCGTAGAATAGGACTACGAGGGCGCAGATCAGGATCAGGGCTCCCTGGGTGATAGTTCCCGTTCTTGCCCAACTGACCGTGGGGGCTTTGTTGGCCCTTCGATAGAGCAGGAACGACAAGAAGGTCGTAAGGATCATGAGGTTCACGGCGGTGTTCTTCGCGCTCATGACCCCGAGGGGTTCGAGGAATGGATGAAAGGTTCCTCCCATCGCTGCCAGTTCCGCACGGTCGGCAATCATGGTATGTGGGGTGGCCCATACCATGACTCCGAGAACTAAAACGAGAAGCATCCACTTTGTATAGGGAGCAAATCTTTCGCCTCCTGGAATCCTTCCGAGCCCTATCCAGAGGTAGTAATTCCCAGCGAGGAAGAGGATCCCGATGAGGAAGGCCTGGATGATCCAGAGCCAGCTCATGAAGCCACCCATCATCGTGACACCCATTTGCTGGTTGAATTCGTAGATTTCGCGGCCCAGGTAGTAGCCTGCGAATGGCAAGACCAGAAAGGTCCCGATGGCAATCATGTTTCCTACATAGCCCATCCAGTCGTAGTGGGCTCGTTCTTCGTCAGATTTGGCCTTCAGGAACCGATAGGCTGAGTAAGCAGCTACGATTGCCCCCCCGAACACCGCGTTTGCGATCAAGCGGTGAACGTTAATCGGCATCCATGTGGCATTCGCGAAGGCACTCCAGAGCTGAACCGATGCGGGAGAGGTGTCCGGGGCTAAATCGCTTGGAGGACTCATCATGAAGGTGAGCCAAGAGTTGGCGATAAGCAGAGCGATCGTGCCCCAGAGGTTCAGCAGGAGTCCTAAGCCCCAGTGCCCGATTTTCGCCCGCCCCATCTTCCATCGGTCCCATCCGTAGTAATACATGTACAGGGTGGCGGACTCGGCGAAGAAGACAAGGGCGTAGATCCACATCGTGATGCGGAAGACTTCGCTCAAATAGATCCAGAGCGTCGGATAAAGGGTTGTCAGGAGGAAGACGAAGAGCCCGCCGAGGAGTGCGGTGGCACTGTAGGCGACTAGAAGGAGCCGGGTGAACTCCTTGGCCAATCGATCATAGCGTGCTTCGCCACCGAAGATCCCGATGGCCTCGGCGATCACGGCGAACATCGGTACTCCGAGGACGAATGCGGCGAACATCAGGTGAACCTGGGCCACGATCCAAATTGCTGCACGGCTTCCGATCACCGGGAAGTCCGCGCCGTACTGCGGTGGCTGATACGCCTGGGCGAGGACCGTGTCAGTCAGGACCAGGGCTGTGATGGCAGCCACGGCGAAAGATAGGAGCCACTTTCCCCATCCATCTAACCACCTATTCATATTCAAGCATTACCCCCACGCCGCAGGAAAAAGGGCAAGCGCTTGGAAAAGTCCACTGGCATGCTCCGACGCACCTCGGCCATCACCTCGAGGTCTACGACCTCATGTCCTCGCTCACGCGCGAAACTCTCAACACGGGATGTCACCACTCCCCGGACGAAACTCGGGACGCGTCGCATTCTCTCTTCAGCCTCTGGGCTCCACGGGAGCGTGGGCTCCTGAGACGTTCCATAGGTGATCCCGCGTTCAGGCTTTACCAGGGGCTTGTCACCAGTGGGCTCATAGGCGCAAGAGTTGTCCGGTCCTAGAAGATCTCCCGTCTCAGCCTTCGCGCGAGCGCGGCAGCCGCCACAGGTTTCCCGAAATTCGCATCGGCCACACTTCCCCCCGAGCTCTCCGTGTCGAAGAGTATGGAAGACAGACGAATCCTCCCATATCTCGCGAAAGCTATTCTCCCTCAAATCACCTGCGATGACTGGTGTATAAGGACAGGGAGTAAGCTTTCCTTCGGGAGTGATCCGGCAATAGTGGACCCCACATGGGCAACGCGTGCCGTAGTTCAGGAGTGGAGACTGCGAATCCCCTTCTGCCACGTGCCTCATGATTTGAGGCTGACACTTTGAGCGGATCATCATCCGACCTCGATACGTGACTTCAAGCGATACTAACTCCTGCAGAACCTCTTCGTTTTCAGTGGGCGTAAGACCAGCCATGTGCTCAGCTCGTCCAGTCGGGACGAGAAAGTAGAGATTGAAGGATACTGCCCCTTTGTCGGCGGCCCAGGAAACCAGCTCCGACAATTCTTGTCGATTACCTTGAGTGAGGCTTGTCTGAACTACGAAATCGAGCTCGTGCTCGCGAAGTCGATCGATGGCTGCAAGGGTGTCTTCTAGAGCTCCGGCGCCGTGGCGGAATCGGTCGTGGTACTCGGGGCGTAGGGAATCGACACTGATCGCGACCCCGGACACACCAGCTTTCATCAGTGATTCGATCCGGTCGTGGCTCAACCGGGTCCCGTTGGTACCAACCACGACGGTTGCTCCAACCGATGACCCGTGTTGAGCAATCTCCTCGAGGTCTTCCCTGAGCAGGGGTTCCCCCCCTGTGAGGATCAACATGGGGTGGGGGTTCACGTCCAGAATCTCGTCCAGGATGCGCAGGCATTCTTCCGTTGAGAGCTCATCGTCGGTCGCGTGCCAGGAACCTGCCGAGATATAGCAGTGAGCGCAGGCCAGGTTGCATCGCTTCGTGAGGTTCCACGCAACGATATGCGGCGTGTATGGACCACGGCCACGGGCCTGCAAACCGGCCTCGAGCTCTTCCGGAGTGGGAGGGGCCAGAGTCGCGGAGGCCGCGGACCTGAAATCGGTT
>CAUZHN010000058.1:0-14702 GCA_963579625.1 Gemmatimonadales bacterium UBA6960 | reverse complement strand
AATTACGTCGAAGTCACATCACCTCTCCTGAACCCTCGAACCCAGCGATGGCCAAAGCGTTCCGCACCACTATCCCTCTCTGAGGGAACCCGACAGCAACTTGCCCTTTATTAATGCAGTATGCCGCAATATCTATTGCATGACAGAATGAGACCAACTCCCATCCTATTCTCCCTGGTCCTTCTCCTTGGGGCACTTGGATTCGCCAACCCTGACCGGCTCCACCTTCCAGCCGTCGTAGTGGCAGGCGTGGTTCTCGAGCCGTCGGGCGCACCTGTCGTCGCAGCACGGGTCGAGCTCCTGTCAGGCCCCCGGGTTCTGGCAGTGGACCGGACCGATGCCGAGGGCGAATTTCGACTCGAAACGGACGATGATTGGGTGCCCGGTTGGCTTGTGCGAGCTGAGCGCCTCGGATTCCAATCGGCTGAGCTAGAGCTGTCCTCCGGTACTGCTGCCGTTGAGATAGTGCTCGCACCAGCACCCCTCCCCCTTCCGGGATTCGAAATCATCGGAGATCGGGATATTTGTGGGGCCGGTGACGACCGCTCGGCGAGGAACATCTGGGAGATGGCGGTACAGCGACATGAGGGCGGCCTGGACACGGTCGGTGTCGCAAGTTACACACGAGTGCGCACGGACACCCTCGCCGGCCAAGCTTCTGTCGGGAACGGGGTGGAAGGTACCGCACCCGGGCAGCGGGCATCGGCTTCCCTGCTCCGCCTCGGCTGGACCCGGAGGGTTGACCGCGAAGGTTACGCTTTTCCAGTCCGGCGCACGGATAACACTGGTTCGTACGACTCTTGGGGATATCCGCCACTCGAAGCGGATTTCTCCTCGCACTTTATCGCAGACCTCTTCGGTGAACTCCACGACTTCCAGCTGGAAGTTGGAGACGAGGAGGGATGGGTTCTCCACTTCTGTGCCCGGGAACAGGACGACCCCTACCTCGATGGGGTGCTGGAGGTAGGACCGGACACCCTCATCCACCGTGTTGAGTGGCGGTTCTACACGGACGAGCCGGACGAAGGTGCGGGAGGGTGGGCCCGTTTCCCTCCTGCGGTGGACGGCAATACATCACCTCCCCTCCTCCCTTCAGAGAGCCTGACTTGGAAGGGGCTCCCAAACGGGCAAATCATACGGCGGGCTCAGTGGTATGAGGGTTGGGTCATCGCAGCAGGGGATTCGGTTCCCTTCCTTCCGGTCCGTCCATAGAGCTGAGTCACTGAATAACTCTTGCAACCGCGTCGATCTCCACTCCCACCGCTTTCGGAAGCTCCCCGGCCTGGACTGTAGCCCTGGCGGGTCGATGCTGGCCAAAGTACTCGGCGTAGACTTCGTTCACCGCAGGAAAATTTGCCATGTCTGAAAGGTAGACAGTGGTCTTCACTACCGTATTCAGGCTACCTCCCGCGGCTTCTAACACGGCGGTGAGATTCCTCAGAACACGGTCGGTCTGTGCAACAATGTCCCCCTCAACGAGTTCACCTGAGTCAGGGATCAGGGGAATCTGTCCAGACACGTAGATCCATCCATCTGCCACGACCGCCTGTGAATATGGGCCGATGGCAGCTGGTGCTGCTGTGGTTGAAATTAAACGGTGCTCGAACATGGACCTCTCCACTACCTGGTAATTTCACGGTGGGGTTCGGGGGAGTTTATGTCGAACCCTCAGAAGATTCGGAGGTTTATATACCGATCTGGATTTTCCCGTATGTCTCGCACAAGCTGGCTGATCTCGTCCAACGCCGTATCGACACGATCATATAGTCCGTCCTCCCCCGATAGCCGCCCGAGCGTTCCCTCACCACGTTCAATCCGATCAAGGATTGTCTCCAAAGAATTCGAAGCATTGGTGAGACTTCCGCTTGCTGTCTGCACCTCAGCGAGGATCGAGTCGGCTCTCGCCAGACTACGATCCAATTCTTCACGCATGGTAAGTTCCTCGACACGGCTGGCCGACCGGGACAACGAGGATGACAACTCAGAGAGATCCCCTCGCTGATCCTTGGTGATTTGTGTAAGGGCCCCAAGCAGTTCCTCTAACTCGAGAATCGATGTATGCACTGCTGACACGGCCGTGTCAGCCATGAGGGCTCGCACGCGCTCCATGGTCAAGCGAGCTTCTTCTCCAATCGTGCCAGCCACTTCCATCACCCCTTCAACCGACTGACCAGGTAGGATCTGTCCCTCTCCGACCAGTCTATCAGAGCTTCCCCGGATCACCTGAACCGTTCGGCCCCCAAGCAAATCCAGCCCGGCCAACACTGTGTAGGAGTCCTCTGGTATACCCCACCGTCCCTCGATCTCGAGCGTAATCAGGACTCCGTTCGGCGTCAGCTCGAATTCGTCAACGCGGCCTATGTTAACGCCCCGCATCTGAACGTTATCACCCCTACGGATACCCCCCGCTTCGGTGACCTCAGTTCCAACCATGTACCGTCCCCGGAAAGTTGCCGGGTCCGTCATAAGGAACAACACCGCCCCGAAAGCCAGGACCCCCGCCAAGAGGAAAGCACCCACCGTGACCTCGCGACCACCCGCCCGTCGCGGAGTTGCCTGATCCAACTCCACCTCATTCGGTGCCGAGTGAACTTCGGATTGACCTGACAGGTTCATCCGTAGCTCACTTCAGCAACAGCTGCCTCCGCAGCAGCACGGTCAATAAACGCCCGCACCACCGTATCATCTTTCTCGCGGAAGTCGTCCGGAGTGCCCAAGAACCGCAAGCCTCCGCTGTCCAGCAATGTTACACGATCGCACATCGCAAGTCCGCCCTCGATGTCGTGAGTCACAATGACTGAGGTCACCTTCAGTTGTTCGGACAACCTAACAATGAGTCCCTCTATGGCTGCCGTGTTCACGGGATCCAGGCCCGTAGTCGGCTCATCCCAAAGAAGAATCTGTGGCCGTCCCACTACTGCGCGCGCAATCCCCACCCGCTTCTTCATTCCACCAGAAAGCTCGGCGGGGAGTTTGCTTAGGGCCTCACGGGGATCCAAGTTCGAGAGATCCAACGCCTCCCAGATCCGTCGAGTGGTTTCTCTTCCGGAGAGCTGTTTCAATTCGTTTTCTGGGATCCCCATTTCCACGTTCTCGTAAACGCTCAGCGAATCGAAGAGAGCAGCATATTGGAACACGTAACCGACCTTCTTCCGGATACGCCGGAGCGCCTTGCGGCCCCCATGATATGCAGACTCCCCCTCGACCCGAACGTCCCCGCGGTCCAAGGGAATAAGCCCAATCGTCGTCTTGAGGAGAACACTCTTTCCGGTCCCGGAGGGACCAAAGACCCCCAACATTTCCCCTTCCTGGACAACGAGATCTATCCCTTTGAGCACTGGAGTGTCAAACGACTTCCAGACGTTCCGATACTCGATCATCACTGAAGCAGAAGGGGAGGAAACAAGGCATCTAGAATCAAAACTGTCAGTGTCATGAACATCACTGAGGCCGTAGTCGTGCGACCCACTCCGGCAGCCCCACCTCCCGTGCGGAATCCCATGTGGATCGCGATTACGGGGATCGCGAACCCGAATACGAGCGCCTTCGAGAACGAATAGAGCAAATCCCAGCTATGCCAGAATAGGCGGGCGCCGTACAAAAAGGACTCAGCTCCCAACCCAGCGGTAAGATTGGCGGCTAACATCCCCGCCAAGACCCCGACGATATTCGCAATTCCTACTAGGGTGGGAACCACTATGATCCCTGCCAAGATCCTGGGAGCAGCTAACATAGCAATCGGGTCTCGTCCGACGGCGTGGAAGGCCTCGATTTGCTCTGACACCTGCATCGTTCCGAGTTCGGCCGTAATTCGTGCTCCGACTCGCCCCACAAGAACGATTGCAGTGAGCACCGGCCCCATCTCTAGAATGACACTGGCCACCACAATGCTCCCAAGGATGTAGAGTGGGATCGATCCCTGGAATTGATAGCCTCCCTGCTGGCTGGTCACGATCCCCGCCAGAACAGCTGTCACCACCACGATGGGGATACTCTGCCATCCCATTACATAGATTTGCTGAAGGACCGACCTGAAAGAGACCTGCAGGGTCACGGTAGCGCGAGCTGACTGCGCGAGTAAGAGACCGATCTGTCCTGCATGTTCGGCCAAACCTCGGAATCCACGCCCCAGTGCGCCTAGAGAGCGGAGTAGAAGGTGAGGAGTTGAAGAGCCGATGGATCGCATGAACAAATCGACACGGCCGTAAGCTGAAAAGAGAGGAGTCGTGGGCCGGCGAATTGGCCCCCCTCTCCCGATAGGCTATGGTCAAGCAGGGAAAAGTCTCTACAAAAGCTTCAGGGGATGCAACCCGAAGAATGGCTTTCGGTTCCCATAGTGGACCGAACCAGCCCCCCTCGGGTAGGGGGGTTTCTGCCGAATTACAGTCCAGTAGTTACTTGGCAACACAGATTTCGAAAGGGGGGGGCCGAATGCCGGTACGACGGGGTAATGCCGAATGGAAGGGTGATCTCGCTCAGGGGACAGGAACCGTATCGACGGAGAGTGGCACTGTTCAGAGTCACTACTCTTTTCCATCCCGGTTCGAGACTGGAGAGGGTACGAATCCGGAAGAACTGCTGGGCGCCGCGCACGCGGCTTGCTTTTCCATGGCGCTCTCACACGGCTTGGCCGAAGCTGGGTACACGCCAGCCTCGGTTCGAACTGAAGCAGGTGTACACCTGACGAAAGGGGATGCTGGATTCTCAGTAGGCAGAATCGACCTCGACTGCGTTGCACAGGTTCCGGGGATCGACGAAGGAACGTTTCAGGATCAGGCGCAGGCAGCCAAGCAGGGCTGTCCGATCTCCGTTGCTCTCGCAGCGGTCGACATCCACCTCAACGCCCGACTCGCCTAGCGTCACCTTCGTCCTGACGGGCGCTACAGTCAGACTCGTGAGCGATGACCACACTCCTGTGGGTTCTGGGAATTTCTCTCGGAACCTCCTTCCTCTGTTCGATCTTGGAGGCCGTTTTCCTCTCGGTGAATCACTCCTATGTCGCTCTTCTCCAGGAAGAGGGCAATCGCGCGGGTGAGTTTCTCCACAGGATGCGGCAACAGATCGACGAGCCCATCTCCGCCATCCTGACGCTCAACACCATCGCCCATACGGTCGGGGCGGCCATGGGTGGCGGTCTGGCGCTACAACAGTTCGGGGAAACATGGATCGCAGTCTTCTCGGCCGGCCTGACTCTCACGATCCTCCTGTTCTCTGAAATCATCCCGAAAACCCTGGGTGCTACCTACTGGAAGTCACTGGCTCCACCCACCGCATACGTTCTGCGTTCACTCATTTGGATTATGAAACCGGTGCTTCTCCCCCTTTCCATCTTCTCACGCTTTCTCAGGATGGGGAGAGCCACAGAGTCGACCGTAAGTCGGGCTGAGTTGGAGGTGCTAGCGGAGATCGGGCGACGCGAAGGGACCCTGGACGAGGAGGAGTGGCGCATCGTCACGAATATCATGAATCTGGACAAGGTCGTTGTGGGAGAGGTGATGACTCCCCGTACCGACGTGCTAGCCGTGCCGTCCGAGGCTTCCGTGGACGAGGCAAAGGATCTGATGTTGGATGAGGGACATCTCCGCCTCCCCGTCTTCGAAGGGAGTCTGGATACCATTGTTGGCCTCCTCTTAGCCCGGGACCTTTGGCGGGCAGATCGTGAAGGCGTGACTGACCTTCGTGATATCCTTCGTCCCGTCTCATACGCCCCTGCAAGCAAGCTCGTCGAGGAACTGCTCCTCGAGATGAGGAAGACGCGGAGCAAGATGGTCATCGTGGTGGATGAGTTCGGCGGCACTGCGGGACTCATCACCCTTGAAGACTTGATCGAAGAAATCGTGGGAGAGCTTCAGGATGAGCACGAGGAGAACGAACCGATCGCGTTCCAGGAGGTCGGAAGAGGGGCCACCGATATATGGGGAGCCGTATCACTGCGCGAGGTGAACGAATGCCTCGACCTAGGACTTCCTGAGGATCAGTTCGATACGGTCGGCGGGTACGTATTTGGGTCTCTGAACCGGATCCCACAGACCGGAGAAGAGGTTCAGCTGCCCGGGGGGATTCTCAGAGTTATGAAGATGAGAGGCCGGAGGGTCGAATACCTCCGCTTCCTCCCTACCACGCCTAGACCAGGTGGAGAATCTACCACGACAGCGGGTTGACGGAGAGGAAGCGGCTAGGGTCCCCTCGCTGAATCGATTTCCCCTTCCTCTGCCACCTTACTCTGGGAAATCCTACGATTTCTTGCATCCTCCTTGAAGAAGGAAACCGCGAGGAGGATTGCTCCGCAGGTAATCGAAGTGTCGGCTACATTGAAAATCGGCCAATCCATGAACCCGAGGTCGATCGGTCCGATGAAGTCGACGACTCCTCGATCCCACCGTATCCGGTCATAGAGGTTCCCGATCGCACCCCCTAGGACCAGCGCGGCAGCTCCGGCCCGGGCCCCTTCCATCGGGCCGGATTGTCGGATTAGAAGCAGTAGGAAAGCAATGGCGATCAATGTTATAGGAATGAAAAACCACCGGGGATCGTTCCCTATGGTGAGCCCGAAGGCCGCTCCTCGGTTGAAGGTTAGCGTGATCGGGACAAGTCCACCGAGCACCTCGAAAGAACTGCCATCTGAGAGCCTCTGCAGCGCCCACCACTTCGTCGCCAGATCCAGAGCCACCACGCCCAGTACCAAGAGCCCTACCGCAACCATCTTCTTCGTTCCCATTCCACCTGATCGTATGAAGTAGACCATATTAGGGTGGCCTCACTAGGGCCACCCAGCTCCGATGTATCTGGAAAGTTCGACGAACCTGCTTGTGGACGCTACCCTCCACGCGGACAGATCAGCAGTTGCGCGAGACGGAAACACCCGGGAGCTTAGCGCTTCCTATGACCTGAGAGAGCAAATGTCGCAAGAGGGCTCTTCCACTGAGTCGGACGGATCGACTTTCCGGATGACGCTGATCCGCGTCCTCATTGTACAGACTGTGGCATTGGCACTGCTCTGGCTAATCCAGGTCCGCTACAACATCTAGCAGCCCGTGGCAGATGACGAGTCATAACGGAGTTCGGGCGAGGAAGAAAGACTACGTATGGGACCGCAACCCCCCTGCGCCCAACACTATAACTGATTTAATCTTGAACGTTTATGGGTTACGACGTCACGGTCCGACCCAGGTCTTCCGAGCGGACGTCGTCGCCGAAGCTCATAGCCGTAGCTACAGCTATGGTGTTTTCACTCCGTTTCAGATTTGCGGCCCCGGTATCCAGAACGTGCCCTGCCCCACTTCTACCACGGGCTGCTAGAGATGCACTGGATCAACTGGGCGATCGTCGGCACATACCTCACCTATGTGGTCGTGGACGGCATTCGGAAGTCCAAGGACACCGATTCGATCGCGGGATACTTCGTCGCCAACAGGACCCTTTCTTGGTGGGTGGTCGGACTCAGCGTGATGGCCACGCAACTCTCGGCCATCACGATGATCGGGACGACCGGCCAGGGAGCGACGGACGGCATGCGCTTCGTGCAACTCTACCTCGGATTGCCACTCGCGATGGTGATCCTCGGTGTCACACTGGTCCCTTTGCTGCACGGCTCAGGCGTCTACACGGCGTACGAGTACCTAGAGCGCCGCTTCGACGCGAAGACGCGCTCGCTCACGGCGTTCCTCTTCCTGCTCTCGCGAGGGATGGCGTGCGGAACAATCCTGGCTGCTCCTGCTGTCGTCTTCAGCGCGATGTTCGGCTTGCCGGTCTGGCAAGGCGTCGCCCTCATCGGTGTCCCCACTGTCATCTACACCATGATTGGCGGTGTCCAGGCAGTGGCGTGGGCCGATGTGAAGCAGATAGTTCTGATCATTGTCGCGCTGCTCGCCATCATGACCGTGCTCATCGTCCAGATGCCCGTTAATCCGGATGACGCCTTGCGGATCGCAGGCTCCACCGGCCGGCTACAGGTATTTGACTTCTCGTTCGACCTGAGCGAGACCTACACCTTCTGGTCCGGCGTGATTGGTGGGACCTTCCTTATGCTTTCTTACTTCGGCACGGACCAGAGCCAGGTCCAGCGCTATCTGACCGCGAGGTCAGTCAACGAAGCGAGGAACTCGCTCCTCATTAGCGCCTACTGGAAGATTCCCCTCCAGGCACTCGTGCTCCTGATCGGCGTGGGAGTGTTCGTCTACTATCAGTTCGTTCCCCCACCCCTCCTCTACAACCCGGCTCATGAGGCTGCAGTCGAGGCCGAACGCGGCGAGGTATACGCGGAACTGGGGGAGCGCTACGCGGAAGCGTTTACACTGCGCGCAGACGCAGCCTTCTCGGTCGCCGATGCAGAGGACGCGCCGAGCGAGGCCGCGGCCATGGATACGTTCCTCGCTCGCGAAGCCGATATTCAGGCGATCCGCAGCGATGCGCTTGCCCTCGCGGGTGAAGTGACCGAAGAAGCGACCGAGGACGTCAACTACATTATCCCCCGCTTCGTGCTCTCAGAGCTGCCGATTGGTCTCGCGGGGCTCTTCATCGCGGGAGTGATCGCCGCGGCAATGTCGAGCATCGCGGCGGAGCTGAACGCGCTCGCGACAGCAAGCGTGATCGACTTCTACCGCCGCTGGATCCGGCCCGAGGCCAAGGACGCTCACTACCTGAAGGTCTCGAAGGGCGCGACGGTGTTCTGGGGTCTCTTCGCATGTGTCGTGGCCATATATGCGGCCACGTTGGGATCACTGATCGAAGTGGTGAACAGATTTGGATCGTTCTTCTACGGTTCGATCCTTGGCGTCTTCCTGCTGGCGATGGTCCCACGCGCTAGTGGGCGCGGCGCATTCCTGGGGCTGATCTCAGGAATGACGGTCGTCGGCTTCGTGGAATTCCGCACGGACATCGCCTTTCTCTGGCAGAACGTCATCGGCGCCGTGGTCGTGCTCGTAGTGGGCGTAGTTCTTGGTGACTTCAGGAAGGGGGCTCGGAAATCTTAGCCCTGCCTACTGCTACCGCCGCTCTAGAATCTCATCCCACTGCTTAGAAACCTCCTCCGCCAAGAAGACTGACAAGTTATAGGAAATAGTTCGAGGTGACTTTAGCAAGTACAATAGTGATAAGCAGTTATAGATTTATATGAAGGCTGCTCACAATCATACTTCCCATAATACCACCCACTTAGACCGGAAAATCAGCCCAAATACTGCTGAAGGATCATTCACGCACCGGATGGCACATTAGTGGGCGGCCTTGCGTGGCAGAATGCAAATGGGTGGTGGAGTGGGGCGGCAACGGTCGGAGCCAACTAAAGAACCGGAACGAGGTCAGCTCCCCGAAGGGAAACGAGGTTCGCAAGCAGTCGGAAGGCCCCCGGTACCCCCGCTGGGAATTGTCGGAAGAGCGCAAGACCTGTGTACACGTACGCACCCTCATCCACCCGGACAACGACGAGCGAGCCCCGTTTAGGCTCCTCCCCCGGGTCCGCCATCTCTAGGAGGGCTGTGTATCTGTCATCCCAACGGTTTAGGAAGTAGAGTCCTCTCTCCTGCACCCATCCATCAAAATCGTCCTCTGAGAGCTGGTTGGGAGTGGAGAGGACGGGATGATTGGGCTCGAGGAATGTCACGTCAGCGTTCGGGTCCGTGACCCGGTCGTGTGGCCGGGAGATCTCAACAGGCAGAGGTGCAAACCCTCCACTCGGATACTGGTACTGGTTGTACTGCACAATGACCGTACCTCCATCACGAGCAAACTCGAGCAACCTCTCGTTAGAGTTCCGGAGATCTTCTCTCGTCTCATAGGCGCGAATTCCAAGGACAAGGGTGTCAAATCGGCCAAGGTCACCCGAGCGAACCTCTTCGGGTCCAAGCAGCTCAACCTGAACGCCCAGGTCAGCTAGGGCTTGAGGCCCCACATCTCCTGGCCCCATCACGTACCCTACGTGCAAATCCGAAGAAACCCCCACTTCAAAGTACGATACGGTAAACTCTGCAGGCTGGAACAACGGCACTGGATCGACATGGCGATAGTCGATGAAAGCGACTCCCTCTTCGTAGTCCCGCCCACCACTACGAACAACGGCCTGAAAGGTGGCTTTACCCTGTTCGGCACCCCGCCCCGCACGGACCTGGAAGCTATAGCTCATCTCACCACCCTCCGGCGGAACAGAAACCGGATAGCTACCTGGAGTAACTTCCCATCCCGCAGGGGCAACTAGCGTGACTTCGCCCTCAGCTTCCACCTGTGAGAAATTAGAGACCCTCACCGCCACTGGTCGTGCAGCCACTTCACCGGCTGGCCAGGCTGCGACTCGGGGTTCTACCACCACCGAAATTTCTGGGACTACGAAAATGGGTAGCCGATACTCCCCGTTGGCCTGGTCAACTCCCACATGACTGCCATCTCGCTGGACCGTAATGGGGTCGCCCTCATCAATCGTCAGAACAGAGCGACCGACAATCAGCGGAGAGTTGCCGGGGCTTCCCATGACCGAGGCGTCGCTCGGCCAGTTATAGAGGCTTTCGTCCCGAGCCTCTCCTAGGAAATACAGGCGCGAGACCTCAGCAGAGCGAGGCACCTGGACCGAGAATCGCCACTCACGGATCTCACCGGGGCCCAATGTCATAGTAGCTTCCACATCGTCGGGCCGCTCCCAATCCTCGGGCAGGATTAGGCCTACCTCCGCCACCGTAACGCTGCGCGAACCCCCATTCCAAATGATAACTTCCGCTCCGACCTCTTCCCCGGGAACGATCCGGTCGCGGTCCACCCGCACATCAGCTACTACTCCTGCTGCAGCTAGGAGCGCTTGTGTTGTCGTCTTCTCCCTCGACTCTAGAACACGCAGCAGTTCGGTTCTACCCGGACCCTCCGGTGCACCGTACGCTAAAGAAAGGGCCCCCCGGAGCTCCGACATTGCATCCTGCAGGGCAGCCACCGAGCGAATCGGATCAGTCGGATGGAGTAGTGCGGCCGCCACGGCAACCAATTCTCGGTATCGAGCTACATGGGAAATCAGGGCTGGTGCATTGGAAGACCGGGCGCTTGCTGCAATTCCCGCAAGGGTCGTATCTATCCCAGTGAAGAAGTCATCCTCCCCCTCGGGGTCAAGGGACACACGAGCGGTAACGAGAACGGCGCCCGAGGTCCGAGGCCCGGGGCTTTGTTCACTCCCCATATCTTGAGATCGATGTTGGCTCCGGCTGTCCATGGCTACTTGGAAATAGGAACGACCGAAAAGCGGGTCGAGCTTCCCAGTCTGTACGACGACAGAGGGGGTACCAGATCCAAACCGGTTCAGCTGGTAGATCTTCGATACTGTCCAGGGTTTGACGCCGAGTTCGAGCTGATCGGGGAAATGGGCAGGATCACCCGACACCTCGAAGGCACGGCGAGCGGAGATGCCTGCCGCTTGGTGCTGCCCAGCACCGTCCCGTGGAGTCCCAGTGAACACGGAGAGAATGACGTGAGGCCGGAAGGTCCGGACAACCCAGGTCACGTCCCGGACCAGTTCCTCCTCTGGCCAGTGACTAAAGGTTTCCGAGGCACTCTTTGAGAACCCAAAGTCGAAGGCCCGGGAGAAGAACTGTCGCGCTCCATCGATCGATCGCGCGGCAAGAAGTTCACCGGTCCTAAGAAGTCCCAACCCCTCGTTGCGTTCCGAGCCGATGAGGTTCTGGCCACCCTCACCCCGACTGAGCGAAAGATATGCCGTCTGCACCCCATACCCACGAGCAAGCGCTGTCAACAGCGCAGTATCCTCGTCGTCAGGATGAGCCCCGATCATCAGGACCCTCTTCTCGCCGTCCAACTGTCTGAGAAGCAGACCTGCCTCGACGGTCCCGACCAAAGGACCCTGAAGTTGGGCCACAATGGGAATCGGGATGACAGCAAAAAGGAGCAGAAAGAATGGGACGAGTGCCCCTAACAAGAATCGGTAAGATCTTTGAATCGACATGTCGTTAAAGCTATGACTGCTTGCGTTTGCAGGGAAGGAAGAAACTTTGGCTTGCCACACTCCACATCGCTTCTTACCCTTTTGGTTACACCTCCCGCTTGCCGGGAAGGCTCGACTTGAACCCGGACTGACGCATCCTGATCGAGAGGCGATCGATGAAAAGCTCCATCCGGTGTGGGGCAATGAGGGACTCCCAGAAACCTGACAATCATCCATCTCCTCACATAGTGACCATGATTCCACGTGGGTTAGCTCTGGCATTCGCCAGCCTGGTGGCAGGCTGTTCAGCTGTGTACCAGCCTCCTGCTTCGGAACTTCCCGGCAAGACAACATCAGCAGTAGCGGGCACTCGCTGGGTTCGTGAAGTTGCCCCGTTCGAGGTCATCGGTCCCAATGGGATTCCGTACGACATTCCCTTCCTCGGGGGGTTCAACGTCCCTCGCCCGCAGCTCGTCGATATCGACTCTGACGGCGATCAAGACCTCTTCATACAGGAGATGAGCGACCAACTCCTCTTCTTCGAGCACGAGGACACTC
The DNA here is from genome assembly GCA_963579625.1 of Gemmatimonadales bacterium UBA6960. Lineage (GTDB taxonomy): Bacteria > Gemmatimonadota > Gemmatimonadetes > Longimicrobiales > Gaopeijiaceae > JAAXGI01. The sequence continues at coordinate 2,233 of CAUZHN010000058.1, read as the reverse complement.
CAGAGGGCCCAATGTACCGCTGGCGCCCCAGGATGTTCGCTGACCTCAGTATTGGGGAATGGTACAGATTCGTGGACATCGACAACGACGGTGACCAAGATCTTCTCGCTGAAGAACCGTTCAGCTATGTGCGCCTATACCGAAACGTGGGTGGCCCACTCAGTCCGGACTTCGAGCTGATTGCGGACACCCTCCGAGACAACCGGGGTGCCCCCATCTTTTCTGACCGACAGAACATCCCCAATGCAGCCGATATCGACTGCGATGGGATGCTGGACCTACTGATAGGACGATTGGTCGGGACAGTTACGCGTTACGAGGCAGTCGGTGGGGTCGGCACGACCGCCTCACAGTTTCGTCACATTACCGATCGGTTCGAGGGTATAGAGCTCGTCGGGAGCCCAGACGGAATTCGCAACGGGAATGTTCCCACACAGCGGTTCGGGCCACTCGGAGCCGGGCCAGCTCCCTTTTCCGGTGGACTTCCTACGATGAGACACGGCGCTAACACGATGGCTCTGGCGGACATCGATGGGGACGGTGACGTGGACTTCTTCTGGGGGGACTTCTTCGAGCCCGGACTCCTCTTCATCGAGAACAGGGGATCGTGTACTGAGCCTGATCTGGGAGCTGAGCCACAACAATTCCCTCTCAACGATCCCCTGGAGACCAGCGGATACAACGCTCCCACGTTCGGTGACATGGACGGAGACGGAGACCTCGACCTCTTGATCGGAGTCCTGGGCGGCGCGTACAACCCAAACATGACGACCGCAGACAATCTCCTTCACCTGACTCAGAACGCTGACGACGGATTCCAGCTCCAGACTCGCCGGTTCATTTCTCAGATAGACGTAGGAAGCGAAAGCGTGCCGTCGTTCGTTGATCTGGACGGGGACGGGGACCTAGACCTGCTTGTTGGAAACAGGATCGATCCTGAGGATTCCACCACATCGCATGTGCTCCGGTTCGAGAACGTCGGGACGCCCACTGCACCGGAGTTCCATTCGGCAGGACGGATCGCTATGGATGGTTCGTACCATAATGCTCCAGCATTCGGCGATTTGGATGGAGACGGGGACCTAGACATCATCCTTGGCACCTGGCGGGCGGATCTGCGCTACATAGAGAACACCGGCTCGAGACGAGCTCCCCGATTTCAGTTGAAAGACTCTGTATTCGTCCAGCTGCCGAGAGGCAGCAACGCTACCCCCGCCCTCGGCGATATCGACGCTGATGGCGACCTGGATCTGATCGTGGGTGAGTCGGACGGTACTCTCAATCTCTTCGAGAACACTGGCGATAGAAGCATTCCACGCTTTCAGCTGATCAGCGAAGAGTATCGGGACATCGACATCGGACGAAGGAGCTTTCCGGCGCTTATCGATATCGACGATGACGGAGACCTGGATCTGGCGGTCGGGACCGAGACGAACGGGATCGTTTACTATCAAAACCAGGGAAATGTGTCCCACCCCGCTTTCACCCGAGTGGAAAGCCCCTTCCCTGCTCCGGAGAGTCTTCCGAGACTGAGCACCCCAACCTTTGGCGATGTCGATGGAGACGGGGATACCGACTTGGTAGTTGGCGGGACGGGTGGGGGCGCCTACTTCTTCCGGCACGACTCGCCCCGCTGAAGGATGCCAACTCCTCGCGGCGTGTATTGCAGTCCAGAGTGGAATTATGGTTCAAATCAAGCGTGAGGTATTTCCGATGAGTGGACGATCCAAGGTGCTCCTGATCTCGCTGGTCTTCGCCGCCCCCCTTCAAGCCCAGCAATTCGGCGCCGCGGTCGCGATCGGAAATGGAGAGATCCTGATCGCGGAACCCCTCGACCGGAGAAGTCCTGCCACGATTCATCGCTACGGACCATCTGCCGACGGATGGGAGAAGGTCGGTACGCTAATGGCGCCTCCACATGGAGAAGAAAGCGATTATTTCGGCCGCTTTATCGCCGCGGATGATCGCTCGATGTTGATTGGAGGCACCCTCTTCCAGAACTCGACCGGTGCGGTTTGGACCTATCACCGGGAGGGGGACGACTGGCAATTCGACTCCATCCTTCAGCCCGACAATGTGAGTGAGGAGGAGGCGTTTGGTCGATTTGGGCAACTCTATGAGGATTTGTTTTTTGTTTCATCCTTGGGCTTTGGTGGGGTCGGCGCCGTATGGGTGTTTCAGCAAGATGAATCGGGAATGTGGATGGAGCAGGCGCTGCTGCAGCCTGAGGCGC
>CAUZHN010000057.1:0-14754 GCA_963579625.1 Gemmatimonadales bacterium UBA6960 | reverse complement strand
ATGACCGTGGTGTCGGCCGTCTTTCTCCTGTTCCTGCTCCCTGCTCTTCCGAGGTGGCTGTCGCTTGTGGAAGACGCCAGTGTGTGTAGAAGGGTTGCCCAAGCTGGAGACCCAATCCGATGCCAGGGGTCCGGGTTCGTGGAGTTCCGTGACGCGGCGGTTTGGTCGGGGGCAAATCTCCCCGAAGGGGCAGTTGTTCTCAACCGTAAGCCTCGGGCACACTACCTGTTTGGCGGACCGAGTGGTCGAATCTTCCCGTTCACTCGGGATCCCGACCAATTCCTTGCAGAGGCAGATCGCATGGGAGCGAGGTATTTGCTTTTGGACCATATCGACACGGTCGCACTCTTCTATCTTCCGGCGGTGATTCGGGCCCAGCCCTTGGCATTCTGCCACATCATTGGATGGGGAAGAGGAGACAGTCTAGGTACCAACCTGTTCGGGATTCTACCTGAGCAGCAGCGGCGTCCAGACGGAGATTTGAGCCAACTTCAACAGTGCCCAGAGTCATATCGAAGCGGCCCGGAATCGCGGCCCATCATTGACGGAGATCGGATACCTCGGGTGGGGGTGAGGGGCGGTCTCTCTCAGGTTCCTTCGGAGCCACTGCCATAAAGTAGGCCCATGAGTGCGCCATGGATGAGGAAGGAGAGGTACGGGTCATCTTCCGCTTCTCCTGTTTCGAGTAGGATCGAGATGGCGGGCACTCTCCGAATCGGGGAGAACTCCTGAAGGCGGGAGAAAAGTCCGCCCAATGGAGTCGCCAGGTAATCGACCGAGCCCACGATCGCACCCCTCAAGATCGGGGGACCAGGAAGATAGGGAGCCAGCAGCACAGCGTAGATGAGGCCGCGCCCTGCGCCCGCCAGAAGCTCATCCGCGAGTTCGCTGAGAGATGTGTGAGTGGCCTCACCGGGGGGGTTGTCCGCCGCCTCTTTCCTTTGGGCTATCAGCAGATGGTAAAGGAGCACGGCTCCAGCCGCTCCGGCTCCAGCCACTGCTCCCCTAGCCAGCGTGCGCGGTGAGGGCCTGTGCTTCCTGGACCACCTGCGCATTACGGAGACGACGAATGCTGTGACGGCGCTTGCGAGCGTTCCCGATAGCGGGTTGTGTGGTCGGTCTTGGTCATCATTTGGTGCAGGGGGTGGCTTGCGGGGGAGCGAACGGCCAGTAGACGAGAGTGTAAAGGTTTCGGGTAGCGAAGAGATCGCTGCCCTGAGGCCGAGGCCGAGGCCGTGCCAGAACGATTCTTCACTTCGAGCCATACCGTATTCCACTGAGAGAAAGTGTTAAAAGATTACCCGGTATCGGACCGAGCGGAAGGGGGTAGCCGGAGCATCCGCTGGCTCAGACCAGGGATCCCTCGTCTGGCACTCGTCCTCATTCCCTCCCTGGTGCTTCCCGTGATCGTGCAGGGACAGACAGTTCCCCCACACGAGGAGTATCGGACCCTCGAAACAGTTCACTTCAGGGTCACTTTCCCCGCGGAACTAGAGGAGCTGGGCAAGAACGCTGCGATCATTGCGGAGCGCTCGTACACAGCTCTGCACGAAAGCTTCCTCCGCGCTCCATCAGGCCAGATCGACCTGCTTCTTACCGATCACGCTGACTTTTCCAATGGAGTTGCCAACGTCCTTCCCTCAAATCGGATCGTCGTTGGGGTACAGCCGCCACTTGATGGCTTCGCCCTTTCTCACTTTGACGATTGGTTGGAGCTGGTCATCACCCACGAGTTGGTGCACATCTTCCATCTTGATCGCACGGGGCCGCTCGGGACCGCCGTTCGAACGATGCTGGGTAGGGTTCCGTGGAGTTGGCCTACATTCCCGGGATACACTACGTCTTCCCTTGGTATCGAAGGTGTTGCGGTGCACCTTGAGTCCGTTCATACGGAGGCTGGACGGGTTCACGGCAGCTTTTACGATGCCATTGCTCGAACCCGTGTCCTGGGCGGAGAGTCAGAGTCGGTGGGGCAGGGGCTCGGTCGATCGCCAGTCTGGCCAGGGGGAAGTCGACCATACGTCTTCGGCTCGCTATTCCTCCGACACCTCTCTGACACTTACGGAGAGTCCACCCTCGTTCAGTTCCTCGAGACGATGGCGGACCAGTGGATTCCGTATAGGCTGGATGCAGCAGCCCGAGAGACCTTTGGGCCATCGTTCCAAGAGCTGTGGGCCGACTGGATGAAGGGGGTCAAGGTAGAGGCTGAGGCACTGCGACAGCGTATCGATGGGAGAGGAGGATTCCCTGACCCTGAGCTCCTCACTGACGGAGGACGTTGGGCCCTGCATCCCACTCCAGCGCCGAACGGGAGTGGAGTTGCCTACGTGCGCTTTGACGGGCGATCTGATTCGCGTCTAGTGCTTCACACTTCGGCGGGTGAGCGGACGCTGACAAGGTGGAACAGCCTGGATCCGCCGGCGTGGCTCGACGACGGAGCTCTTCTTCTCCCGCAGGTCGAATACGTCGATACATATCGGCTCTACAGGGATCTCTTCAGGGTGAGCTTGGACGGAGAAGTGACCCGGGTGACACGCGGCCTACGCGTGGTACATGTGGACTTTCACCCCGGCAAAAAGGAGATGGTGGCGGTGCTAGCCGATGGTGGGGCGAACAAACTTGCCCTTCTCTCGCTCAATGGGGAGGTGATCCGGATTCTGCAGGATGCCGAGCCCGGCGTGCTATGGAGTTCCCCAGCGTGGTCTCCGGATGGGGAGCGGATAGCCGTGGTTCGACGGCGACCTGGAGGATGGACGGCAGTGCTGGTGCTTGATACTGAGCGCGGAGTTATCCATGAGATCCTCGAAGACAGGAGCCTGAATAGCTCACCCGACTGGTCGCCCGACGGAGAAACGGTAATTTGGTCTTCCGATCGGAGTGGCGTCCCAAACCTCTATGCAGCTCCATCGGTTAAGGGGATTCCAGACGGGAGAGCCAGTCCGGGAGGGCTGAGGCAGATCACGGACCTCTTGACGGGGGGAACCTTCCCTGCTGTAGACCCCATGAGCGAATGGATCTACTTGTCCGTGCTGAGCGAAGACGGCTGGGAGATCGGCCGGGTCCCATTCGACCCCAGTACGTGGTTCGATCCACTTCCTGTCGATCCCCGGTATGCTCTTGGGGGTTCTGAGATCATCGATGTGGACAGGGACCAGGACAGCCCGGATGCTCTTGCCGAAGTGGAGGTTCGAGACTATTCGGCTCTCCAGACTCTGCTTCCGCGGTACTGGCTTCCCATTCGAATCGAAGGAGAGTCGGTCCATGGTCAAGAAGTCCTTCCGGTAGCATGGGGTGCTCGCACTTCTGGGTCGGACCTGGTGGGGCGTCATGAGTACGATATGAAAATTGCTCTGCCCTTTGATGGTCCCAGGAATCGCACTGAATGGGGCGTGCACTATGCCTGGGCGGGGCTTGGAAACCCGACTTTCATGGTTGAGACAGGCCAGGAATGGGCTTCGCGCGCAGCACTCCTGGCCTCAACGGCTGATATGGGACAGCAGGATGCTCTTCCGGATACCCTCCTGCCCATTCTCTCGGAGCGCTGGTTGGGAGGGGCCGTTGAACTTCGCCTTCAGCGTATGCGCAGTACCGGCATCCTCTCGCTCGGGGGTCGGACCATCTCCCAGCGGCAACGGATTCTCGAGGTCGACGGCGAAGATAGCGAACGGTTCGAGTCGTTGCGGCCTTTGAGCAGCCTAGCGGAAGTCCGCCTGTCGATGGGGCTATCGACAGCGCGCGCCTATCCGTTCTCGGTGTCAAGGGAGAATGGGATCAGCGTCTCGGTTGGTCTCCGAGAGCGATGGGACCGCTCCGTCCCAGACAGCCTAATAGGTCTGAGTGGATCTGACGGGGCGTTTCGCGAGGCGGTGGCATCAGTTCGTGGGTATCATGGGATTCCCGGCCCTGGCTATTCCAACCACGTCTTAGCTTTCCGGACTTCCGTCGGTATTGCGGATGGACCCGGAGCTGGAACGGGGCACTTTAGCGTCGGGGGTGGAGGAGGCGACGGAAGAGGGGTTCTGGGGTTTACTCCGGGGAATGCTTTTCGCCGATTTCCTGTGAGGGGTATGTCTACGAGAGCTGTACGGGGGAACACAGCGTGGGCTATGTCTGGTGAGTGGCGTTTTCCTCTGGCGATGATTCATGCCGGAGTCGGTTCCTGGCCCCTTCACCTAGATCGGATTGCCGGATCTATATTCGTTGATGTGGCTGGAGTAGGTAGCGATGTGGGCGGGTCCGAGACCGAGTGGAGCACTGTCAGCTCGTTTGGGGCCGAGGTGGTGGTCTTCGGGTTACTATTATTCGAGGAAATCAGTCGGGTTCGCTTAGGTGTCGCCATGCCCCTTGAAGTGGCCGCCGGGTCGGATCGCCGTGCGTCCGTCTACCTGCAGACGGGATGGTCATTCTAGGCCGACGTACCCCTCCGGTGAAGAAATCCCCTTGACCCACTACATATCGTGTTCTATTGTGAACTTGGCAACTATATTTTGTGGTTTCAGGCTCGGTTGTCCACGTGATACTCCGCGGAGGATATAGGTTTTATTCGCTTCTCCACCGGTTAAGCTCGGCTTTCCACGACCTTTCCACAGCGCCTTCCACATACGACGAACCTGAACCGCCACGCTTAGCACAAGGAGCCCTACGATATGCCGTCCAGTGAGGAACGAGCCGACCCTCTAGGCGAACGCCTCTTCGACGATCAGGTCCCGGATGATCTTCCCCCGGTAGTAATGACCGAGAATGCCCGGCTTGTTCTTGCACGCCGGTACCTGAAGAAGGACGAGGAGGGGAACCCAACGGAGACGCCCGAGACCATGTTCTGGCGGGTGGCCCGGGTGATTGCAGAAGAGGATTGCAGCCACAGCGCATCCGAGGCGGCGGTGGAGGAACTGGCGCGCCAATTCTACGAGCTTATGACTACGGGGAAGTTCGAACCCAACTCGCCGACGTTGATGAATGCCGGCCGGCCCCTCGGGCAGCTCTCGGCTTGCTTCGTACTTCCGGTTCATGATGCACTTTCGAACGGAAGAAACGGGATCTATGACACCCTGAAATCGATGGCATTGGTGCACCAGTCTGGGGGCGGAACCGGTTTCTCTTTTTCGCGGATTCGCTCGATGGGAGACACCGTCCGCTCGACGATGGGTGTGGCTTCCGGTCCGATCTCTTTCATGCGTTTGTACGATGCCTCGACCGAGGTGGTGAAGCAGGGTGGGACTAGACGGGGCGCAAACATGGGGATCCTGCGTGTCGACCACCCCGACATCAGGGACTTCATCACCTGCAAGGACGACACTTCCCAGGTAACCAACTTCAACATCTCAGTGGCGGTTACGAACGCATTCATGGAAGCTGTCCGTACCGATTCGGAGTACGAACTGGTGAACCCACGGACGGGCGAGGGGGTGGGAACGGACAACGCTCGAGAGATCTTCGACATGATTGTGGGTGGTGCGTGGAAGACAGGAGAGCCAGGGGTGTTCTTCATCGACCGCGCGAACGAATTCAACCCGGTCCCGGCCCTTGGGGATTACGAAGCGACGAACCCTTGCGGTGAGCAGCCGCTGCTTCCCTACGATGTATGCAATCTGGGAAGCGTGAACGTCGGAAGCTTCGTGAAGGAAGATGCCGCTCCCGAGGAGACGCCGGAGGAGCGGATTGACTGGGATGGGTTGCGGAGGGTTGTCCACCTCTCGACCCATTTCCTCGACAACGTGATCGACGCAAACCGCTATCCCCTTACGGAAATCAACAAGCTGGCTCAGACAATCCGGCGGGTCGGGCTTGGCGTCATGGGGTGGGCGGACCTTCTAGTGCGGGTGGGCGTGCCTTACAATTCGGAAGAGGGGGTTCGGCTGGGCAGTCGTCTAATGGAGTTTGTGAACGAGGAGTCCCGGATTGCCTCGGAGAGGTTAGCCGAAATGAGAGGTGTCTTTCCGGCGTGGGAGGCGTCCATTTGGGGTCCGGATGAGAGCTGTGTCCATCGGGTCGATGGATCGAGGATTCGGCCGGAACGCCGGCTTCGGAATTGTAATCTCACTACAGTGGCGCCAACCGGAACCATCTCCATCTTTGCAGGGTGCTCAGGTGGGATTGAGCCTCTTTTTGCTGTGGCATTCATGCGAAATCAGGCGGGTGCGATGATGCCGGATGTCAACGAGGATTTCGTGCGAATTTCCAAGAAGCAGGGGTGGTACTCGGAAGATCTGATGGAACGGATCGCCTCGGAGGGCCACATTCACTTCGAGGAAGTACCGGAGGAGATCCAGCGCGTCTTCGTGACCTCGCACGACATCTCACCAGAGTGGCATGTCCGGATGCAGGCCGCATTCCAAGAGCATACAGACAGCGCGATCTCTAAGACAACCAACTTTGCAAACGAGGCCACTGAGATCGAGGTGCGGGAGATCTACGAGTTGGCCTTCGATCTGGGGTGTAAGGGTGTCACTGTCTATCGGGATGGCTCCAGGCCCATGCAGGTTCTCTCAACGGGAAAGACTGGGAAGAATGAGGCCTCCAGCGAAGAGAGGGTCGCGTTGGAACATCAGCTTGCGGATGCACGGGAAGAGGCACATGGTGTGAGGGTGGAGCTGGAGCAACTCAGAGGGCAGATGGAGGAGCAGGATAGGGACGCCAAGGCTAACCGCCACAAGCGACAGCGTCCTTCCCTTCTGCGCGGCCATACAGTCAGAATACTCTCTCCCCTGGGTGACCTCTATGTGACGATCAACGAGGATGAGGACGGTCGCCCTTTCGAGGTGTTTACCACATTGGGGAAGGCCGGTGGGGCGGCGAATGCTGATGCGGAAGCGATGGGTCGGCTCGTGTCACTTGCGCTTCGCTCCGGAATCCCGATCACGGCCGTACGGGACCAGCTCCGTGGGATCTCGTGTGACCGCGCTGTGGGTGTTGGGCCCAACAAGGTTTTGTCCGCTCCGGATGCAGTGGCCCAGGCGATCGAACGTTATCTTGCGGAGCGAGAGGGTATTCAGGAAGAGCTGCCGATCAGTTCGCCCTCCGTGGTGGGTAGTATCAGCGGGAGCCAGCTTGATCCGGACAGTGGACTCTCCACCTTACGCGTGGATCACTCCTTCCTGGGCGCCTGCCCCGACTGTGGTGCGGGCCAGCTCGCATATGAGGAAGGTTGTGTGAAGTGCCACATGTGCGGGTATAGCGAATGCGGCTGAGAAGTGTTTTGGGAATAGCGTCTGCCATCTTCGTTGGTGGCGCCATGGTATTGCTTGCTAAGACCGCAATAGTAGCGTATCGCAGTTCTGAAGATGATGTTGCCATGAATGCGTCTTCGCATCATTTCGAAAACAGGGCCAAGGATGGGTTGAGGTCGAAAAGCCAGGCATTGCAGCTAATTAAGATGGACCGCACGAATCTAGAAAGCAGTATATAAATTATTATGTATAAATAATTTATATACTGTACGATTAGGGATCTAGCTTCTAATCTTTCGCTGGGCCAACACAAAAACATGTCCCGGTGAAGAAGCGCAGTTCGCTCATCTATTCCACCTGACTGCCCGCCAACTCGAGAATGGTCACCTAGAGGTGATTTGCGGTGCGATGGGTCCAGAGCTTTGGCTTGGATGGATCGGTATGCTCCACGGCATCCTCGGGAACCCTGGCGGACCGTGAATGTGGCCCAGCGTTGGGCCCCTTGTTTAGGCCAAGCCTTGTCACCTTTGTAGACTAGGAAGTACTGCTGACGGACGGCGAAGTGTCGACCACTAACTTCATCGGCCCCCTATTCAGTGGGTCTCAGAGTGGGTCTGAGCACTTTGCCCGGCTCCCTGCTTCTTCATCACCAGTAGGTGGTACTGAAGGAACCCTTTCCGAAGGCCGATCTGTAACGCATTGCCGCCGATCATGTTTCCGAAGAGGGGAAGGCTGATCAGGTTCAGTCGCTGGAACAAAGGACTGAGCCGCTTAATCACCCTATCCCTCAGTCGGTCTAGCCTTATGAGGTTGGAGAGTTCGGCATCTGTCGTCATCTCTAGATTACATTCCTCGGCGGCGCGCACGCACTCCTCAATGGTACACAGGCTAGGCAAACGCCAACCCATTTTGAAGTCCTCGACGTGGCACTGGGTCACATCATTCAGGCGGGACCAACTCCCGGTCAGGAAGTCATCTGCAACCATCAGATATCCACCGTCCCACAGATGCTTAGTCGCTGCCGTGAAAAAACTCTCAGCGGAGTCGCTGTGGACGAAGGACTCTATCGCCACGATCAGATCCGCCTTTACATCCAGCTCTATCGTCTGGAAGTCGCCACGCACGAACCGGCATCGGTTTCCGAGATTCCTCTGAGCAGTCAATCTCACGGCGATGTCGTACTGCCGCTGGCTAATTGTTATCCCGACGAAACGACTGGCTGGGAAGGTCTCAGCAAGCTGGAAAACGGTCCCTCCCACCCCGCAACCCATGTCGACAACGGAGAGAGGATCAGTAAGACCCAACTCCTTGATTGTATTGGCGATCAAGAGATTGATGTAAGCGGACGCATCCGCGACCGTGACGACGCCAGGTGCCCAAAGTTGACGGTGGATCGAATGGCTGGTCCCGCCGCCTCCAACGAGGAGGAAACGGGGGGTATTCCGATCATAATACCGAGCGATGTGGTCATCAGACCTCATCTTTCCAACTCCTTGTCTACGACACTGCGTGCCGTGGTAGTAGCCAGGGAGGGGGCTCTTCTGAAGGAGGAGTCGGGCACTACATCGAGAGGAGGTAGGTCATCTTTACGATAAGTTGCCGCTCGCGGAACTGCTCCACCCAAGGAGATAACAAGATGGTCTCATCGCGGCGGACCTCGTCGTAGACGATGTAGATATCGCTTCCGGGCCGATAGATATAGCGGAATCTGGCACTTGTACCCCACTGATCGGACGAGGAGTTGTACTGTATGATGCTGCGTAGGGACATTGTCGGCGAGAGGCCGTAATCGAGCTGGAAGGAGCCGATCTCCGCTGTGAAGTTTCCAGCTGGGAGGGCCACGTCATTCTTAGAGAGCCGGGCAGAGGTGGCAATCTGGTCGTTCATCCGGAAACCGGCGTTGAGAGACCAATCCGTCCGGTCTCCGTCATAAAATTCCTGCGGCGCGTAGCTTAGCCCGTAGAAGAACCTGCGGGCTGGGTTGCTGTTAAACCTGATGTTCAAGCTCCAGAACGAGTAATCGCCCGGGTCGATGACCACATCGCGCGTAACCCGGAACGGCTCATCCAACCGCTCGAAACGACGGTTGAACACGAGGTTCAGATAGGCAGCATTATCGAATCGCGTTCCTACCATGTGGTGGTACCGACGACTTACCAGTCGGCCATTCTGGTCGGTAAAATATTCCACGTTCCACATCGGCTCCATCATCCGGATACCCCAACGCTCAGGTCTCGGATTCCCCTCGAAGTGGAACTTGCTCCTCTTGATCCCGACCCGCGGCACGAACCCGACCTCCGGGTTGAAGTTGTCTCCGAGGTCCGTGTACTCGGTGTAGATCCGCCATGATTGGTCGAGCCAACCTGCTCGGATATGGCCACCGAACTGCTCGTCGGAGATGCCACGCGTAGAAGTGCCCGCGAGGAACCCATCGACCGTAAAGGACGGTGTGATAGCGAGGGTCACATCGGTGGCATAGGTACGGTTATAGTATCCTCCGCTACTAGCCTCCTTATTGATAACGACTCCTCCAATCTTAGAGCGTTGGAGGATGTCCCTGCTGTAACGGGCAACGAGGAAGTTGTCTCCCGGTTCTCCGAAGGCTTCATCGGTCTGGAGATCCATGATAGAGATATTGTTTCTGCCCACCTTCCCAGTTAGCCGAGCTCCGCCAAGAATGGGGACGCTAGCTCCTGTGTCCGTGAGCCCGATCCGCCGGCTGAAGAACAGGTTTGCGATTCGTCCGGTGGAGTTTGTCGTCCCCACGGCGAATTGCCCGGCATTCTCTAGGAAAAACTCCCTCTTCTCCGGAAAAAAAAGAGGGAACCGTGTGAGATTAACCCGCTCGTTATCCACCTCGGCCTGGGCGAAGTCGGTATTGATCGTGACGTCAAGATTCAGCCCCGCAGTCACGCCGTATTTCATGTCGAGACCGATATCGCTCTGCGTGGAGTTGGCCGTGATCCCATCCTCGATATGGCTGCGCCCTCCTCCCGTGAGGTACGGTTTGATTCGCAGATCGCGCCCTCTGTTCAGCGACTCCAGATCCCTCAGGCTCCCCGCGAGGCTGACCCTTGTGAGGCTGAACTCCCTTGGGATCGGCGCCCAGAATACCTGCTCGTTCTTGCGGCTGATATTCCGCATGAAATTGATCCCCCAGGACTGCGGATCTCTATCGGGGAACCTGAGGGTCACCATCGGGATCTCGATCTCGGCGATCCAGCCCTCCGAAGTAGGGCTCACTCCGACAGACCAGACCCCATCCCAGTCGCGATTGATGGCGGAGACACTCGCTCGCCGGTCACGGCCCCCTTCGTCGGATATTTGCTGATCGAGTTGTGCGCCGGCTGGACTCACCACGAACATGTATGCGGATTGGGAGTCCATGAACGTATCGATAATGATCTGGAAATTGTCCTCGTCCAGGATGCGGTTCCCGTCGCGTCTCATCTCGGTTGCGAGGATGCCGGAGGGGGATGAGTCGAACGCACGGACTCCAAGATAGAGACTGCTCCCGTCGTACAGCACGCGTACTTCTGTCGTTTCAGTTGCCGGAGCTCCCTCAACGGGCTCCTGCTGGACAAATTCGTCAATGACAGCTGCAGCCCGCCAGACGGGGTCATCCAGAACTCCGTCTATCTCCGGGCCCTGTTCCACTCGGATGGCCCCAATTTGGTAGAGATCCCAGCTTTCCTGTGAGGATCCAGGTGAAGCCGTGACAAGTCCAAGAGCAATAGCGAGAAGGAGCCCGAAGGCCCACACTGGGTATCGAGCGTAAATGTGTCCCTCATAGGAGGGTGAAATCTGCTCTAGTGGCATCGAACGCAGAGTGGCTCTCAAAAAGACCTGTAGATAAAAAACAAAAAAACTCCTGGGCTCAGGCTTCAGAAATCCTGGTTGGAGTTGCGAGGAATATACTACATGGAACGCACGCAGCGGACTGTTGTCCAGGACCTATCCCAACAGGGGGTCGCTAACCCCAAGCACATAGATAGCGAGCATGCCCAGGATCCCGATGACCAACAGGTAGTAGATTGTCGGAAGGATCGTCTTCCTCAGGGTCGCACCCTCCTTCCCTAGTAGACCCACGGTTGCCGATGCAGCAACTACATTGTGGATCGCAATCATGTTCCCTGCGGCGGCTCCCACCGCCTGCAGTGCCACGATCATCATGGTCGACATAGCGAGCCGTTCAGCAACACCGTATTGGAAGGCAGAGAACATGAGGTTGCTCACCGTGTTTGAGCCAGCGATGAAGGCGCCCAAAGCCCCCGTCATCCCGGCGAACATGGGCCAGACTCCCCCCACGCTCGTGGCCACCCATGCGGCCATCTCCAATGGCATGCTCTCGAGGCCTGCCCCGTTCACATCCGAGTTGATGTAGACCCGGACCATCGGAACGGTGAAGACGAGAACGAAGCCGGCACCGACCAGAACCCGGGCAGAATCCCGTATGGCTGCCACCAGCGCGGGGGCCCTCATCTGGTGAAGGAAGAAGGTGATTCCCACCACGACCAAGAGGACGAAGCCTGGCAGGTAGAGCGGAGTCGTACTCGCGCTGATCCCAGTGCCAAAAATGTTGCGCCAAGGGATTGAGAACGCTTGAAGCAGTCCCTGAATTGGAAGTTGCGGAAGCCGCGTAATCACCAACAGGAGTCCGAGCAGCGCATAAGGTGCCCACGCGACCGCTCCAGAGATATCCCTTCCCCCGGGCATCTCCCCTTCCTTCACCTCTAGCCCACTCGTCCAGTCCGAAGGCCACCTCGAGGCGTCGGGAAACTCCCAAGTGTCCTCCGGAATGAGGAAACCACGACGTGCTGCGAAGACTACGATTGCGAGACCCACTGGAGCACCCAGGAGAGATGGGAACGCCGGCCCGAATACAAACCCGATGATGATGTAGGGGATGACGAAGGCGACTCCCCCAAAAAGCGTGAATGGCAGGATGGAGAGGCCCTCTGTCCAAGACTTATTCTCCCCGAAGAACCTCGTCATCATTACGACCATGAAGGAAGGCATGAGGACTCCGGCTATCCCATGAAGCAGTACGATGCGACGGGTGACTAAGCCGAGGTAGTCGGTCATGTCCATACCTACCGCAGCGATCGTCGCATCGAACGCCTCTCCTCCGAGACCACCGGCTAGCCCCACTAGCACCGGGGTTCCGACGGCTCCAAAGGTCACCGGCGTGCTCTGGATCATCATCCCGATCATCACCGCGCTCGCCGCAGGGAAACCCATCGCAACCATCAGAGGTGCCGCTACTGCGGCGGGGGCCCCGAATCCTGCTGCTCCCTCGATGAACGAGCCAAAGAGCCAAGCGATGATCACCAACTGCACCCGGCGATCGTCACTGATACCGCGAAAGCTCTTACGGATAGCGGCGACCCCACCGGATCTCTCCAGCGTGTGCAGAAGGAGAATCGCTCCGAATATGATGAAGAGGAGATCGAACGAGATGAACAGGCCCTGGATGGTGGCGGCCGCTAGCCGGACGATTTCCACCTGCCATGCGCCGAACGCCAGCACGACTGCTATGAGATAAACTGCCGGCATCGCCCATTTTGCCGGAACTCGGAATCCGACTAGCAGAACACCTGCGACCAGGATCGGCAGTACGGCGAGAAGCGCAGCTAGGCCAGGAGTCATGATCGTGCCAGGGTAAGCCGACAGTGGCGGTGGGGCAACCTTCAGGAGGGCGAAGGAGTGGGAGGGGTGATGGCCTCTCGGGTCTTGATCGGCGCACAGGTCCAAGGGTAAACTCGAAAAGACAAGGACATCTTGAGGCTACACCCTGTCAAAGGCGTGAGAGTGTGACTGAGTCCGTTGAAATCGACACCCAGGTCTTCATTGAGGAGGCAGAGCGCTGGAGCGCACAGAACTATCAACCTCTTCCAGTAATCTTGGATCGTGGTAAGGGGGTGTGGGTCTGGGACATCCAGGGAAACCGCTACTTGGATATGCTTTCGTCTTACTCCGCTCTGAATCAGGGACACCTACACCCTAGGATCATTGGGGCAGCTCAGGAGCAGCTGGAACGCTTGACGCTCACCTCCCGTGCGTTCCACAATGATCAGATGGGCCCGTTCTTAGCGGAGCTCTGTGAGGCCACCGGCTTCGAAAAGGCGCTCCCGATGAACACGGGCGCGGAGGCGGTTGAGACTGCGATCAAGATGGTTCGGAAGTGGGGTCTCCAGGTGAAGGGTGTTCGGGAGAACCAAGGGGAGATCGTTGTCTGCGAAGGGAACTTCGCTGGTCGCACGACCACCATCATCTCTTTCTCCTCTGAGGAAAGCTACCGCACCGGTTTTGGGCCGTTCACACCAGGTTTCCGGATCGTTCCGTATGGGGATGTCGAGGCGTTTAGGTCCGCCGTGAATAGGAACACAGTCGGCTTCCTTATGGAGCCGATACAGGGAGAGGGTGGAGTAGTGGTTCCGCCGGACGGATACCTGTCCGCGACGCGCGAAATCTGCACGAACGAAGGGATCGCTTTCATGGCGGATGAGATTCAGACTGGCCTGGGCCGTACCGGTCGACTGTTCTGCTGTGACTGGGAGGCCGTAAGGCCGGATGTTCTGATTGTCGGGAAGG
Organism: Gemmatimonadales bacterium UBA6960; assembly: GCA_963579625.1. Classification (GTDB taxonomy): domain Bacteria; phylum Gemmatimonadota; class Gemmatimonadetes; order Longimicrobiales; family Gaopeijiaceae; genus JAAXGI01. The sequence continues at coordinate 994 of CAUZHN010000057.1, read as the reverse complement.
CTCTAGGCGGTGGCGTGTATCCTGTCTCGGCTGCGATTGCGGACTCTGAGTATATGGATGTGTTCCGTCCAGGAGACCACGGCTCCACCTTTGGGGGTAATCCTTTGGGTGCGGCCGTAGCGCGGGCCTCACTGAGGGTTGTCCTAGATGAAGGGCTGGCGGACCGTGCGAATGTGCTCGGTGCTTGGTTCATCAAAGAGCTGCGAAGCCTAGCATCCCCTCACATCGATCACGTTCGCGGACGGGGCCTCATGCTTGGGGTCGTGATCAAGGAGTCGTCCGGATCGGCCAGGGTCTTCTGTGAGGCACTTATGCGGCGAGGGATCCTGGCAAAGGAGACACATCACCAGGTCATCCGTTTCGCTCCGCCTCTCGTCATAGAGAGAGAGACTCTTGAAGAGACCTTTGAGGATATCGCATCGGTACTCTTCGGGGAGGGTGTGGACCTGGCTTGAGTGGAGTGATCTAACCGAGGCTGAGAGGAGGATCTGGGTGAAGTCTTCACCAATCGATGGTGCCTTCCTTCGACGTATCCACCTGCTTCGCCTCACCGTCCCCGAGTAGGACCTCGTCAATCTGAGAATAAAGGAAGTCTCGCGACTTCTTCTCTCGGGGATCCAGCCCATAGTGATTGATCAAAAGAGTCTGGTGCTGCAGCCATTCCGCCCAGCAGTCGCTACAGATTTGTGACTGGATCCTTTCCCCTCTGTCGCTACGAAAAGGGGGCTTTTCCAGAGCCAGTTTCTCCTTCCCACAACGCTTACAGTGAATGCCTTGCAACGTCTTTCTCCACAGTAGACTCGCGGCTGTCAAATCAGTAGCTTTCTACCCTAGTTCAGGGTCCGGTTCCGGTTTCTTGCTCTTGCGAGTTACCCGGCGCACCCCGGTGGGTTTCTTTCGTGCGGAATGGTCCGATGTTGACGAAGTCGCAATTGGCGTACATGGAAAAGCGGCTAATGGAAGAGCGATCAAGAGCACTTCGTTCCCTTGGTCT
>CAUZHN010000056.1:0-14759 GCA_963579625.1 Gemmatimonadales bacterium UBA6960 | reverse complement strand
CAAGAGGTGCTCGTACCGACTCAAGATGTCACGGAGATCCGGAATGGGAAGCGAGTCAGCGTCAGCAGACGACTCTACCCCGGCTATGTTCTAGTCAGGATGCTCCTGAACCAGCGCACTCAACATGAGGTCACCAACATCCAAGGCGTGATTAAGTTTGTCGGATCGGGTGGGGCTCCACAGCCACTGCGACAGGACGAAGTCAACAAGGTACTCGGGATAAAGGTCGAAGGGGCCGAAGAGAAGGAGGAGGAGATTCCTTTCCATTCGGGTCAGGTGGTAGAGGTTGTGTCGGGGCCGTTTACGGACTTCTCTGGGACGGTCCAGGAAGTCTTCGGGGACAAGGGGAAGGTAAAAGTGGAAGTCTCTCTCTTCGGGCGGCCGACGTCAGTCGAGCTCGATTTCACTCAGCTCGAGGGGTTCTGAGCGCGCAATGGCCAAGAGAGTCATCGGCTTCATCAAGCTCCATGTTACGGGAGGTCTGGCGAATCCCGCACCCCCTGTCGGGCCAGCGCTGGGCCAACATGGCGTGAACATCATGGAGTTCTGTAAACAGTTCAACTCACAGACACAGAAACAGCAGGGGATCACCATTCCTGTGGAGATCACGGTGTATGCGGATCGTTCCTTTACCTTCATCACCAAGACACCACCGGCCTCGGTCCTTCTGAGGAAAACCATCGGACTCGATAAAGGCTCCGCGGTCCCGAATCGGGATAAGGTGGCCAGCGTCACCCGGGCCCAGCTTCGTGAAATCGCGGAGGTGAAGATGGAGGACCTGAATAGTCAGGATATAGAGTCGGCGATTCGAATGGTGGCTGGCACTGCCCGTAGCATGGGAATCACTGTCCAGGAGTAGGAACACCTAGCACCAATCGGGTCCCGCGTTCGCGGGGGACCGAAACCGGCGGCAAGCCGGCGTCCATGGAACCACTCGATGCGAGCCGCCACGAGTGGGAGGACGTCACTCGACGGCTCATTATCAATGCCCAGACAGGGGAAGAAAGCTCGTGACGCGCGTGCCAAGGTGCCCCGAGGGGCGCGGTTGGCTCCAGGAGAAGCTCTCGATCTGGTGAAGGAGCTTGCCTATGCGCAGTTCGATGAGACGGTCGAAATCGTAACCCGACTCGGTGTAGATCCAAAGCAGGCCGACCAGATCGTTCGCGGAACGGTTGTTCTCCCCCATGGAACCGGGAAGGCCACCAGGGTCCTCGTGATCGCAGAGGGTGAGAAAGCGCAGGAGGCTAGGGACGCGGGGGCTGACTACGTCGGTGCCGATTTCGCTGCCAAGATCCAGGAGGGATGGCTGGAGTTCGACGTGGTGGTTACCACGCCGGATCAGATGGGGAAGGTTGGTCCGCTCGGCCGCATCCTTGGGCCTAGGGGGCTGATGCCGACTCCCAAAACTGGCACGGTCACGATGGATGTGGCCCGAGCAGTATCTGAGATCAAGGCGGGGAAGATTGAATTTCGCGTCGATCGGACTGGAAACGTCCATGGCCCAATTGGAAAAGTCTCGTTCGAGCGCGAAAAGCTAGAAGAAAATATGACCGCATTCATGGATTCGATTGTACGGGCTCGTCCGTCAGCGGCGAAGGGGTCGTACGTCAAGAGTGTGACAGTCTCAAGCACGATGGGACCCGGAGTGTCGGTGGACGAGAATATCTATCGGCGGAGGGCAGCTTCTTGAACCGGGCAGACAAGGAGACGTTCGTCAAGGAGTTTCGGGAACGTGTCCGAACCACGCCCGTCCTCTACCTGACGGATTTTTCGGGCCTGGATGTGCAATCAATGACTCAGCTTCGCCAGCGTCTTAGGGAGTCAGGTGGGGAGTTCATGGTTGTGAAAAACCGCCTGGTCATTCGAGCTCTCCAGGAGCTGGATGTGGAGTTTCCGGATCTCACTGAGCACTTGACTGGCCCAACCGGAGTGGTGATGGGATTCGACGGGCCCGTGGAGCCGGCGAAGGCCCTTAGTGACTTCGCGAAGAAAAACCAATCCCGACCGGTGTTCAAGGTGGGGATCGTGGATCAGCAGCTCATAGACATTGCACAATTCCAGAAGTTGGCCAAGCTGCCACCAAGAGATCAGCTACTGGCCGGGTTGGCCGGGGGATTACAGGAACCGCTGGCGTCACTGGTAGCGGCGTTGCAGGGGAAGCTTCAGGAGGTACTGGGTCTCATGGAGGCCCTTAGACACGGAAGTGAGTCGGGGGAAGGGTAAGACACCACCCATTCCCCGCGATTGTATCGGGGAACACTAAGGAGAGATCAGGAACATGGCTACGAATCAAGAAGAACTTCTCGAGACGATTGGCAGCATGACGGTGTTGGAGCTTGCCGAGTTCGTCGAGGCCTTCAAGGACAAGTTCAACGTCACGGCTGCAGTCGCTGCAGCGCCCGCGGCCGGATCGGCTGCTGGCGTTGCGGAGCCCGAGGCCGAACAGGATGAGTTTGAAGTTGTCCTCGCGAGCATTGGCGACAAGAAGATCCAGGTGATCAAAGTGATCCGCGAGATCACGAGTCTGGGTCTCAAGGAGGCGAAGGACTTGGTCGACGGAGCCCCGTCGACGGTCCGAGAAGGTGTCACCAAGGAAGAGGCCGAGCAAATTAAGGCGAAGCTTGAAGAAAAAGGGGCATCGGTCGAGTTGAAGTAGGGTGACTATCTGATCCTGCGGACTCGCGGGGGTACTCAGGGCGTGTTTTTACGCCCAGGACTTTCGCGGTTCATCTACTAATCGTGGTTTATTTGACCGGACGCGGTTCTTGGTCCGGCTTGATTCAAGGGGGAGCTCGCTTGGAGACTCGGAACCCTTACCGGCCCGTGGTGGACTTCGCCAAATTGGCGCCGGTCATGCCAATGCCCAACCTGTTGGACATCCAACTCCAGTCCTTTGAGAAGCTTGTCAAGAAGGATCAAGCTCTGGAGGAACAGTGGGACTTCAGTCTCGACCGGGTATTCGGCGAGATCTTTCCGATCACCGACGTCAACGAAAATTTCACGCTCGAATACGTTTCTGCCGGCCTGGGCGAGCCCAAATATTCTGTTGAAGAGTGCATTGAGCGAGACATGACGTATGCTTGTGCGCTGAAGGCAATCCTACGACTCGTGGTGTGGGAGGACCTGGAAGACGGCGAGAGGCGCCCCAAGGACATCATCGAGAAGGAGGTCTACCTTGGTGATCTTCCCCTCCTGACCAAACTCGGAACGTTCATCATTAATGGAGCGGAGCGCGTGGTGGTGAGCCAGCTTCACCGTTCACCTGGCGTGGTCTTCGAGGAGAACATCCATCCCAACGGATCGCGCCTACATAGTGCGAGGATCATCCCGTTCCGGGGATCATGGGTCGAGTTCACCATCGACATCAACGACATCTGCTACGTCCATATCGATAAGAAGAAGAAGTTCCCGGCGACGGCTCTTCTGCGAGCGTTCGGGTATGGGGAGACTAAGGATCTATTCGAGCTATTCCACAAGATCCGGCCGATCACCCTGAAGTCGAATCACTTCGAGCCAAACTCGGAACTCGAGGGGTTGGTCCTCGCCGAGGAGATCGTGGACCGGAAGACAGGTGAAATTCTCCTCGAGCTGGGAGATGAGCTGACCGATGAGACACTGAAGCAGATCCAGAGGTTGAAGCGAAGGAAGATCAAGGTCTACCGATCGGAAACCAAGTCCGACCGAGGCCATAGTAATATTATCAAGCGGACCGTTCAGAAGGATCCCACGAATTCGGAAGAGGAGGCGCTCTACGCCATCTACTCCCTACTTCGGCCTGGCGATGCTCCGAACGTTGAGACTGCACGTGAGGCCTTGGAGCGCGTGTTTTTCAACCCCAAGAGGTACGACCTTGGTCGGGTGGGACGGTATAAGATCAACCAGCGAATGGGCCTGGATATATCGCCGGCCACCACCGTGCTCTCGAAGGAAGACTTCGTGGCGATCTTCCGCTACCTGATCGACCTTAACGAGGGCCGGGGATTTACTGACGATATCGACCACCTTGGGAATCGCCGAGTCCGGACTGTTGGCGAACTGATTGCCAACCAGCTTTCTATCGGATTATCACGAATGGCCCGACTAGTGCGGGAGCGGATGTCGATCAATACAGACCCCGAGAAGATCTCCATCGATGATTTGGTCAATGCCCGGACGGTATCGGCGGTGATCCAGGCGTTTTTTGGGTCTTCTCAGCTTTCTCAGTTTATGGATCAGACTAACCCTTTGGGCGAAATGACTCATAAACGGAGGGTGTCCGCGCTTGGGCCTGGAGGACTATCTCGGGAAAGGGCGGGGTTCGAGGTCAGGGATGTTCACTACTCTCACTACGGTCGCCTCTGTCCGGTAGAAACCCCTGAAGGTCCGAACATTGGGCTTATCTCATCCCTGACCACCAATGCTCGCGTCAACGAACTAGGATTCATCGAGACTCCGTATCGTAAGGTGGTGAAGGGGAGGGTGACAACGGAGATTGAGTGGCTTTCTGCGAACGAGGAGGAAGAGGCCCGAATTGCTCAGGCGAACGCGCCCCTTAACCCCAACGGAGCATTCATAAAGGAGTTCGTCCTCTGCCGGGAACGGGGGGACTTTCCCCTCCTGAGCCCGAAGGACATCGACTACATGGACGTGGATACGGATCAGCTCGTTTCCGTGGCTGCGGCGCTCATCCCCTTCCTCGAGCACGACGATGCCAACCGGGCTCTGATGGGTTCGAACATGCAGAGGCAGGCCGTTCCGCTGCTCTTCACCGATGCTCCTCTCGTGGGGACGGGTCTCGAGGAAAAGGTCGCAACCGACTCCGGCGCTGTGATTACCGGAAAGCGGGGTGGAGAAGTGATCCATGTGACAGCTGACGAGATCGTGATCGATACGGGTGCAGTGGGCGCTAAGGACACGGATGAGCCTCTGGCTCGGCTAGCCCAGTTCGACCGTTACCGCCTCAAGAAGTTCTGGCGTACGAACCAGGATACAGCGATCAACCAGCGTCCTCTGGTCGAGACTGGAGATATGGTTGAAGTCGATCAGATCATTGCAGATGGGCCCTCCACGGATCACGGCGAGCTTGCTTTGGGACGTAACCTGACCGTCGCGTTTATGCCTTGGTTCGGGCACAACTTCGAAGATGCGATCGTCCTCTCGGAGCGGCTAGTAAAGGGGGATGATCTCACCTCCATCCACATCCAGGAGCTCGAACTCCACGTCAGAGATACGAAGCGGGGGATGGAGGAGATTACAAGCGAGATCCCGAACGTTTCCGAAGAAGCGCTAGTGGATTTGGATGAGCGAGGAATCGTACGGATCGGCGCACGCGTTAGGCCTGGGGATATCCTCTGTGGGAAGATCACGCCTAAGGGAGAGACAGAGCTCTCACCAGAGGAGAAGCTCCTGACGGCAATTTTCGGGGAAAAGGCCAAGGACGTGAAGGATTCGTCGCTCCGGATCCCACCTGGGATGACGGGCGATGTGATTGATGTAAAGGTGTTCTCACGCCGGATCGACGATCCCCTTCTCGAGAAGGAACACGGTGAAAAGATCGGTGAGTTCCGGCAAGAGGAGCGAGGGGAGACGCAGCGGATTGGAGACGCTCGGGACGAGGAACTCATAGAGCTTCTGCACCTACAGGTCGTCTCCCTACTTCTCAAGAGACGAACTGTCGAGCCGCTGGCTCCTGAAGGAACCAAGCTCACGAAGGCCTATCTCAGGACCCTGGACCTCCGGAAGGTGGATCTGCAGACGCTGAAAGTTCAGAACGAGACAGTATCCAAGCGCGTCCGACGGTTGGTCGACGAGGCTCAGAATCGGATCGACGCGGTCAAGGTTAAAACTGAGGAGAAGATCGATAAGGTCTTTCAGCCCGACGAGCTTCCGCCGGGAGTCGTGCAACTAGTGAAGGTCTACATTGCGGAGAAGCGGAAGATCGCGGTCGGTGATAAGATGGCGGGCCGCCATGGAAATAAGGGGATCATAGCACGAGTCGCATCAGAGGAAGACATGCCCTTCCTTCCCGATGGATCTCCCGTGGACATCGTGTTGAACCCTCTTGGCGTGCCGTCGCGCATGAACGTGGGTCAGATTCTCGAGACCCATCTCGGCTGGGCTTCGGGAATTCTCGGATTCGAGTCCAAGACTCCGGTCTTCCAGGGTGCGTCTGAGGATGAGATTGGGCTTTTGATCAAGGTTGCGGGCGTCTCCTGGGCGAGGGATGCTGAGCGCCTCGAGACCGAGTTTCCCCTAGAGGGTCATGAGCACGTACGCACACTTCTGAAGGTAGCTCTCGTGCCGGATTCAGCCGCGGACGCAGCGCAAAAGAAGGGCGCAGCCACCAGGAATATCGGGAACGGCTCGGGACCGGACTCAGGTGTCCGAGGGCTCGGTCGGAGTCTTGACGCCTACCTGGCCCTCGATCTTCCGAAGGATTCGCGTGCGAAGCTGGACGACCTGGCTAAATTTGTGATCGAGGCGGCCAGGGAGTGGGCGAACAGAAACGAAGAGAAACTGGCTGATGCATTTCCCGCAGTGGCTACGATTGCGAGGAAGAGGAAGAAGATTACGGAGGGACTCGACGCGGCGGTAGTCGAGTTCATGCTGAAGGCAGGGATCCGACCGGACGGTAAGATCTGGCTTCGCGATGGTCGCAGCGGACACCGGTTCGACTTTCCCATAACGGTGGGCACCATCTACATGCTGAAGCTCGCTCACCTCGTGGATGACAAGATTCATGCAAGAAGCATCGGCCCGTACTCTCTGGTGACGCAGCAGCCCCTTGCCGGTAAGGCTCAGTTCGGCGGGCAGCGGTTTGGCGAGATGGAGGTGTGGGCCCTGGAGGCGTACGGCGCCGCCCACACGCTTCAGGAGATCCTCACTGTAAAGTCAGACGACGTTATCGGTCGGTCGAAGGTCTACGAAGCGATCGTCAAGGGAGACAATCTCCCCGACCCCGGGATTCCCGAATCTTTCAATGTATTAGTGAAGGAACTGCAGGCCCTGGGTCTGTCAGTGACGCTTGGTCGTAACGAATAAAATGCGGGCTAGTGTACGTGATGTCGACAGGTGCGAGTTGAGCAGAATCTGTAAACGCTACTCTCATTAGGATGTCTAACGAATGATAGATTTTCCCCGCTCTCGAGACTCTCACGGTTCGGACTTCGATTTCATCCGAATCAAGATCGCCTCTGCCGCGGAGATCCGTAGCTGGTCCTACGGTGAGGTGACCAAGCCCGAGACGATCAACTATCGGTCGTTCAAGCCCGAGAAGGACGGGCTCTTCTGTGAGCGGATTTTCGGACCCGTGAAGGATTGGGAGTGCCACTGTGGGAAATTCAAACGGATCCGATTTCGTGGGCACGTATGTGACCGCTGTGGTGTGGAGGTGACTCTCTCCAAGGTTCGGCGGGAGCGGATGGGTCATATTGAGCTTGCCGTTCCGGTCTGCCACATCTGGTTCTTCAAGACCCTACCGTCGCAGCTGGGTTATCTGGTTGGGCTGTCGCTGCGGGATCTGGAGAAAATCATCTATTACGCATCGTATGTGGTGGTGAATCCAGGGACCCAGGACCTTGAGTTTTTAGACCTCCTCGACGAGGACGAGTACTACGATCTCCGGGTGAAAGCGCGGGAGGATGGAGACGAGGAGTTCAAAGCTGAAATCGGGGCGGAGGCCGTGCGAACTCTCCTCAAACTTCTTGACTCGCCGGAGAAGGCGGTACCCCAGAAGAACAAAGACGGGAAAGGACTTGATCGTCTAGCGGGGTGGCTCCGTCTAGAGATCCAGACTGAAACGTCGCAGCATAGGAAGAAGAAGAAACTAAAGAGACTGAAGGTCGTCGATGCCCTGAGGAACTCTGGCGACACCGCTGATGACCGTAACCGGCCCGAGTGGATGGTCATGGACGTGACTCCGGTTATTCCTCCGGATCTGCGCCCGCTGGTTCCCCTGGACGGTGGCCGTTTTGCCACCTCGGATCTGAACGACCTCTACCGACGGGTCATCAACCGCAACAACCGTTTAAAGAAGCTCATCGAGATGAAGGCGCCGGAGGTGATCCTCAGGAATGAGAAGAGAATGCTTCAGGAGTCGGTTGACGCCCTCTTCGATAACGGTCGTCGGTCCAAGGCGATTCGGGGCCGTGGCAAGCGTCCGCTCAAGTCTCTCTCAGACATGCTGAAGGGGAAACAGGGACGGTTCCGGCAGAACCTCCTCGGGAAGCGGGTGGACTACTCGGGCCGATCCGTGATCGTGGTGGGGCCCGAGCTCAGTCTGCACCAGTGTGGGCTGCCCAAGGCGATGGCGGTCGAGCTGTTCAAGCCCTTTATCATTCACGAACTGGAGCGGCGAGGAGAGGCCGAGACGGTAAAGCGGGCAAAGAAGATTGTCGAGCAGGACGATGCGAAGGTCTACGAGGTCCTTGAAGATATTATCCGAGACCATCCCGTGCTGCTGAATCGGGCGCCCACGCTCCACAGGTTGGGGATCCAAGCCTTCGAGCCGGTTCTGGTTGAAGGGAAGGCGATCCGGGTACATCCCCTAGTTTGCGCGGCCTTCAACGCCGATTTCGACGGGGATCAAATGGCAGTTCATTTGCCATTGTCATTCGAGGCACAGCTTGAGGCGCGCGTACTGATGCTCTCGTCGAACAACGTTCTCCTGCCATCGAATGGCCGCCCCGTGGCGGCTCCTACCCAGGACATGGTCATCGGCATGTTCTACCTGACAAAGGCTCCGCTAGCCATCCAGGATCTGGAGCGGATCACCAACGATTCTTCACTGGGGAAGGCTGTCCGGACTGAGGCTGTCGAGGAGTTGACTGCGGCGTACTCTGACGCCCCCCGCTATGGAACCTTTGGGGAAGTTGACATGGTGGTTGAGTCGAAGATGGCCGGGTACCACAGCCTTTGCTGGTTTCTAAGGCCCGGGGAGGAGGGGGACAACAAGAAAGGGCTGGAGAGGTGGATTCCCACTACGGTTGGTCGGGTCCTCTTCAACTCGATTGTCCCCGACAAGATCGGATTCCTGAACCAGACCTTCGCCAAGCGAGAGCTGGCAGATGTCGTCTTCCAGTGCTTCAAAGAGGTGGGTCAGGCCGGAACGACGGAGTTCCTCGATAAGTTGAAGGACCTCGGTTTTCGATATGCAACTCTGGGGGGTGTGAGCGTTGGAATTGATGATCTGGAAGTGCCCCCCGAGAAAGCGGAGATCATCCGGGATGCGGAGAGGCAGGTCTCCCGGTTCCAGCGGGCGTACGCAGACGGCTTCATCTCGAACGGGGAGCGTTACAACAAGGTCATCGATACTTGGACACACGCGAACAACGATGTGGCCGATGCGATGGTGCGTCGACTTGAGCGCTCCCAGGGTGGGTACAACCCAGTCTATATGATGATGATCTCGGGGGCACGGGGGAACCGGGACCAGATGCGCCAGCTGGCCGGAATGAGGGGCCTGATGGCCAAGCCCCAGAAGAAGCTAACCGGCGGAATAGGCGAGATCATCGAGAGCCCGATCAAGGCGAACTTCCGAGAGGGACTTAGCGTTGTCGAGTACTTCATCTCCACGCACGGGGCGCGGAAGGGGCTGGCAGACACTGCGCTCAAAACTGCGGATGCCGGCTATCTCACACGCCGCCTCGTCGATGTGTCTCAAGATGTCACGGTTACCGAGGAGGATTGCGGCACGATCTTGGAGCTCGAAATGACCGCCTTGAAGGAAGGGGAAGACATCATCGAGCCCTTGAAGGACCGTATTGTGGGGAACGTCGCGACCGAGAACGTCGTAGACCCGCTGGATGGAGAGATCCTGGTCGAGGCCGGCAGCATCATAGGTGAAATCAGGGCTGACGCCATCGAGGAGGCGGGGATTCAGGTAGTCAAGATTCGTTCGGTCCTTACCTGCGAGGCCCGCAGAGGCATATGCCAGATGTGCTATGGACGGAATCTCGCCACGATGGGTCCGGTCGATATCGGCGAGGCGATCGGGATTCTTGCTGCGCAGTCGATTGGGGAACCGGGAACTCAGCTTACCCTTCGTACTTTTCACATTGGTGGCACCGCGGCGCGCATTGCGGCGCAGACACACCGTAAGTCAAAGATCGACGGAATCATCATGCTAGAGCGGGTGAATATGGTCAAGAACACGGATGGTGACCAGGTCGTCACTTCGCGTGAGGGGGAGATTTTACTCAAAACGGAGAGCGACCAAGTGCTAAGTCGCTTGTCGGTTCCCTATGGGGCGACCATCTCCGTGTCCGAGGGCCAGAAGATTGAGGTCGGGGACCTGATTTTCACGTGGGATCCATATTCAGAACCCATTGTGGCGGATGCCAAGGGGATGGTCCGGTTCGTTGATATCAAATCCGAACAGACCGTGCGGGAAGAGCTAGATGAGTCGAGTGGGCGTCGTCAGATGGTGATCATCGAGGACCGGAATAAGAAACTCCACCCGACAATCCAGATCTGGAGCACTGGGAAGAAAGAGAGAAAGCTCCGGGAGTTCATCGTGCCGGTCGGTGCTCAGCTGATCGTGAAAGACGCCGATAAGGTGAACAAGGGTGAGACCTTGGCCAAAATCAGCCGTTCGGTCTACAAGACGAGGGACATCACAGGTGGTCTACCCCGGGTAGCTGAGCTATTTGAGGCGCGCCGTCCGAAGGACCCTGCGGTGATCACTGAGATTGACGGGGATGTTCGCTTCGGCAAAATCAAGCGCGGAAAACGGGAGGTGCTAATCACTCCGGAGTCAGGTCCTGCTCGGACCTATGAGGTTCCCGTAGGGAAACACATGCGGGTGCACGAGGGCGATCAGGTGCGGGCAGGAGACAGACTTTCAGAAGGACCGATCAACGCCCACGACATCCTGAAAATCAAAGGACCCCGTGCGGTCCAGGAATATCTTCTGAATGAGATTCAGGAGGTCTACCGGCTCCAGGGAGTGAAGATCAACGACAAACACATTGGGGTCATCGTTCGCCAGATGCTCCAGAAGGTGAAGATCGTCGACCCCGGTGACACGAAGCTCCTTGAGGGAGAGCATGTGGATCGTTTGGAATTTAGAGAGGTGAACCAAACGATCCTCGATGGTGGAGGTAATCCCGCGAGATCGGAGCCGCTCCTTCTCGGGATCACGAAGGCAAGTCTCACTACGGAATCGTTCATCTCAGCCGCCTCCTTCCAGGAAACAACTCGGGTCCTCACCGATGCAGCAGTGCGCGGAGCGCGTGACGACCTGAAAGGGCTCAAGGAAAACATTATCATCGGTCACCTAATCCCGGCCGGGACGGGGATCCACCGATACTCAGGGATTGAGTTCATGGTGGAAGAGACGTTCTACGATGAGGAGATCCTTCCCCTTTCCGAGCCAGGCGGGTTAATTCCAGGGTTGGAGGAGGAGTTGATTAAGGGAGCGGTCGTGGACTAAGGTGGCCAGGCGGCTGGGGCTGACCTGCGGACCAAACCGTGGCAAACTACTCGCCGGCGCTCAGTGTCGTGCGGCTCGAAAACATGAACTAACTCATGCCAGAGGAAACGCCTTGGGACACGTGGGTAAAGATGGAGGTGTTTCTGGCCGACCTGCAGAATCCTACATTTTTGTAGACTTGCCCCTTGAGACGACTTCCAGGTAGGACTTTGGGGGTAACGGCCACAGATGTACAGGTTGGTTAAAGCGTTGTATCGTATTGCAATGAAGGGAATCCAGCTCAATCCGTCCGGGTTGGCACGGGAATCGCATTGGCTCCTGAGCGAAGAGGCCATGGTTCCACGATGCGGACCATCCCGAACAGAGTGCTTCACCTAGCTTCAGGAGATCAAAGAAATGAAGAAGACCATTGGTACGGCTGTAATCATGTTGGGGTTGGTAGCACCTTTTGCTGCTCAAGCCCAGACTGAGATCTCCGCGAATGTCGGCTACGTCAGCGAATATTACTATCGTGGAATCGCTCAGAAGACGTCTTCGGCGAGTGCTGGTTTGGACATGGCAATCGGCGGACTGTCCCTGGGGACCTGGGGAGCCGATGTCGGGGATGGTGCGGAGATCGACCTGTATGGGGGTTTTGGGCTTGATCTTAATGATCAGATTAGCTTTAGCGTAGGAGGGACCGGGTACTTTTACACTGGGCAGTTCGACGATACTTACGTGGAAGCCAACCTTGGTCTGGGACTCGGACCGCTTTCACTCGAGTATTCGTTTGGGGAGTACCATCAGACTCCCAGATGGACATGGGATGGGGACGGGGACGGGACCCCCGACCCCGTAGACTACAGCTTCCTGGGAGTCTCATTGGAGGGCGAAGCACTGTTTGCGACCCTCGGGCTTTGGGGTACTGACAAGATGCCAGAGGACATGTTCGACTCAGGTAAGTATGTAGAGGCTGGGTACGGCTTCTCCGCCGCGGACCTGGATTTCACTATTTCGGCAATTCTGAATGACTCAGAGCTCTCGGGGACGGTCAATGACGTTGGGGAGCCCGACGGCAACCTCACCTTCGTCCTCGGCGTCAGCAAGACGTTCGGGCTAAACTAGGGTAACAACTAGAAACCGAGATCGCCCGGTCTCGCAGCGGCCTGCATAGTCCCGCTGCGGTACCGGGCGATTCTTGTTGGCGCCTCCATCTGTTGTGGGTACCGGGACTCCCTTGACTACCTCTTGGAGTCCCCTCCAACCCCCGGGGGGTAGCCAAGAGCCTCCAATCCCACGAAAATGTAGTCTCAGTACAGTAGGCAGTTCGAGGGAACTTATGGATTAGCCAAGGAATATGTTGACCACGTCGGACGAACGATCGCGGTCGCTTTCGCTCCTTCATGAAGCGAGTGCTCTTCTGGATGAGGCGGCGGATCTTCCCTCCTCCGTAGAGCCGATTCTCGCCACGCTATCACGTCAAATGGAGTTGGAGTGCACTACGTTGACGGTTCTCAACCGTCGAACGTCCGAGATCCTCGTTCACGAGGCGATCGGCCTTACGGATGACCAGCGTCAGCGTGCACGATACCGGTTGGGTGAGGGCGTCACGGGACGCGTGGTGGAGACCGGAGCACCTGCGGTGGTACCCTCAATTGCGACGGAGCCTCTATTCCTGAATCGCACTCGCCCTCTTGAGGATCGTGAGGAGTCGGAGATGGCGTTCATGTGCGTGCCCGTCCGGTTCGGAAATGAGACGATTGGTGCTCTCAGTGCGGAGCGGAAATACAGCAGGGAGCGCTCGTTCGACGAGGATATCCGTGTGCTCTCGATCCTAGCCTCTCTCATCGGGCATGCCGTTCGCCTCCGTCAGTTGGCCGAAGAGGAAAGGCAGCTCATTACCGAGAATCAGCGCCTCCAGAGGGAACTCGCGGATCGGTATCGGCCTGCGAACATTGTTGGGAAGTCGCGGGAGATGGTGCCTGTATACGAGATGATCAGACAGGTTGCCAGGAGCCATGCGACGGTTCTCATTCGGGGTGAGAGTGGGACTGGAAAGGAACTGATCGCACAGGCGGTTCACTACGGAAGCCAGCGGTCGGAAGGTCCATTCGTGAGAGTCAATTGTCCTGCTTTGCCCGAGGGATTGATCGAGAGCGAACTCTTCGGGCACGAAAGGGGAGCCTTTACTGGAGCGGTTCAGCAGCGTCTGGGGCGATTCGAGCGGGCCTCGGAGGGGACTATCTTTTTGGACGAGATCGGAGACCTTCCGGCCTCTGTCCAGGTGCGTCTCCTTCGGGTTCTCCAAGAGCGGGAATTCGAGCGGGTCGGAGGGAACAAGGTTCTAACCGCGGACGTTCGGGTAGTGGCGGCCTCGAACCGAGATCTAGAGGAGGATGTAAAGGAAGGTCGTTTTCGAATCGATCTCTATTATCGATTGAACGTGTTCCCAATTCACGTTCCTCCGCTGCGGGAGCGGCGTACCGACATCATACTGCTTGCGGACCATTTCATAGAGAAGTACAACGAGCGGCATAGCCGTTCGATTGTTCGGTTGTCTACTCCCGCCATCGATCTACTGATGGCGTACCACTGGCCTGGGAACGTACGTGAGCTTGAGAACGCGATTGAGCGAGCGACCCTGATAGCTGATGGAGACGTGATCCATGCCCGCCTCCTGCCGCCAAGCCTTCAGATGGCACGGCCCGAGGACAAGCGGTCTGGGCCTCTCAACACACAGGTCGATGCGCTCGAGAAAGAACTGATCATTGACGCGCTCAAGGTAAACAAAGGGAATCGGGCGGGGGCCGCACGGCAACTGGGAATCACTGAGCGGATAATTGGGCTCCGAGTGGATAAGTACGGATTGGAATGACTTTCCTGGGATAGCCTACGGTCTCGTAGGTTCCGGCCAGCATCCTACTATTTGGTAGCTCTGCCGCCGGTCTAGCAACTTCGCGTTTATCGATATAATCCCTAGAAATGCCAGTAGGGACAAGGGATCTTACCCTCTTGCCAAATCATTGGCACACGGTTTGCCCATAAGTGAGAAGGTATCGTCGCCGGGCACGCGATGTCTGGCCGAGAGTGCTAAGGAATCTTTTTACCCCATAACACCACAGGACCATGGCAAAATCGAAACTGGAGTACATCTGGCTGGATGGGAATCATCCGATTCAGAGCCTGCGTGGCAAAACCAAAGTTCTGGCTGACTTCGGCGGTAGCCTCGAGGACTGCCCCATGTGGGCGTTCGACGGAAGCTCGACACAGCAAGCTGAAACAAGCGGGTCGGATTGTGTGCTGAAGCCCGTCGCGATCTTCCCCGACCCGGGGCGGCTCAACGCGTTTCTGGTGATGGCCGAAGTGCTGA
>CAUZHN010000055.1:0-14775 GCA_963579625.1 Gemmatimonadales bacterium UBA6960 | reverse complement strand
ATGTTTCCTCTACTTAGGGATGGAAAACTCCAGGGTGAGGTACGTCGCTCCGGACTCCTGTACGTGGATGGTGCCCTCGACCTCGCCCAACCGTTCGAGGTCGTCCTAGACCTGGCCCCACGCGGCGACCGCGCGGCGAGTGTATACCAGGTGATGCCTTCCGCCCCAGTTGTAGCCACGGGGCCGAGTAGCCCCGCAACGGGCACGGACCTCCTGGTACCTGAGGTAACCGAGGCCGCTGGGCAGATGGTGGCCGGGACTCCTGGTGCAACGACAGGAAATCTCAGCTCTGGAGCAGCCGGAGGGGTGCCCGCCATTGCGGAAGGCCTGTCTCCTGATGGCCAGGCGATCGACTACGGAGCACTTCTCTTCGAGGACGAGGAGGAAGAACAGACAGCCCTGGCGAGGGTCTTGGAGCGCACCTCATGGGTGCGAGTTTGGGGCTTCCTGATCCTGCTTTCACTCGCAACTTGGACGTTCGTGGCGAAGGGCACCGGCCTGCGCTGGGTCACGGTAGCTGCAACTTTCTTGCTCCTCGGATATCTCGACGGTGGATTCCTCTCCGTGTCACACATTCTAGCAGGGATCTCAGTCGGCCCATCGGTCTATCTAGGCGACCTCCCGTTGCTAATGCTCGTAGTCTTCACCGTGGTCACAACCCTACTCTGGGGACGAGTTTTCTGTGGATTCCTCTGTCCCTTTGGTGCACTCCAGGACCTTTTGGAACGAATCGTGCCGAAGCGATTGCAACGCGAGTTACCGAGGGCCGTTCATGAACGAGCGCTACTAGTCAAGTACCTGATCTTGGCCCTCATTCTAGCCCCGGCCCTGGTCGGGAGCAGCATCACAATCTTTCAGTACTTTGAACCTTTCGGAACAGTCTTCTACTGGAGTTCTTCGGTGCTTTTGTGGACGATTGCAGGAGGAATCCTCGTCGCCTCCGCAATCGTGCCCCGTTTCTATTGCCGCTATGCGTGTCCGCTGGGTGCGGCACTGGCCCTCGGATCCCTCGTTGCACCCTTTCGGATCCGTCGCGTCGAGCAGTGCAACTTCTGCAAGGTCTGCGAGCATAAGTGTCCAACCGGCGCAATCAAGGGACCCTCCATCGATTTCAAGGAATGTGTCCGGTGCAACACCTGTGAGATTCAACTCATCGAGAAAACGGGAAGTTGCGGCCATGACATGGAAGTGATCCGCTCCCGCATCGTGAACCTTCCAATGGCAGGAGCAGGCGTATCCGATGCCTGACGTCCCGACGTCGACCCATACCCGGCGCCAGGTCCTGAAGATCACTGCCGTAGCGGGCGTTTCATTGGCCTTCGGAGGGACTGTTACAGCCGGATTATTGCGACTGGCAGGACTCAGACGAGTCAGCTCAACCCGTACCCAGATGGGCACTCGAGTGACCGTTACCGTGATCCACCCGGATGCTGCAGTAGCTCGATCGCTCGTGACCACCGCCTTCGACGAAATGGCTCGTCTCGAGGGGATTCTCAGCCGACACCAGCGGGGAACTGCCGTCGACCGGCTGAACCGAGAGGGAATTCTGCACGATTCACCCCCCGAGCTACTTCACCTGCTGAATGAGTCCCGTAGGTATTCCGAGATGACCGATGGCGCGTTCGACAGTACCATCGCACCGCTCCTCCAGCTGTATGAGACCACTGCCACGCACTCAGGCAGAGTCCCAGAGAAATCCGAGCTTGAGAAGGCTCGCTCCCTAGTGGGTTATAGGGAGCTTTACATCGACGGCTCCGTTGTGGCCTTTGGAGAGCCGGGGATGGCAATCACTCTGGATGGGATTGCGAAGGGCTACATCGTAGACCTCACGGCTCAAGCCCTGGTAAGCGGGGGAACGGATGAAGTCATGGTCGAGGCGGGAGGCGATGTGGCCTCAGTAGGTGGAGACGCCACATCCGACGGCTGGCGTTTTGCCCTGCAAGATCCCCGTGATTCCAAGGGAATTCTGGGGGTGGTGCAATTACGAGACGGGGGGGTGGCCACATCGGGAGACTACATGCAGACGTTCGGCGAGGATCTCACGCTCCACCACATCCTTGATCCAAGGACGGGACGATCGCCGGAGCACACGAGTGGAGTGACTGTGATTGCACCCACCGCGATGGAAGCGGATGCGCTATCTACCTCGGTGTTCGTCCTCGGACCCATAGAGGGGCTGGAGTTGCTGGACAGATTGGAAGGGCCCGAGGGCCTGATCATAAGCAAAGAGCAGGAGACCTTCGCGACCAAGGGGTTCGCACGATACCTCGGGTAAGAAGCGAGGCACACCCTAAGAGAAGAGGCCGCTCAGCGGCTCTGCTCCGGCATGAGTGTGACCCGCACATAGTTCTCCGTGTCGAAATATCGGCGGGCAGCTTCCTGGATCAAGCCCACAGTAAGGGCCTCAACGGAGGACTCGAAGGTATTGACACTTGCCCCCGGATCCGTCCCCCTCTGGTAGTCGTTCACAAGCTGGCTCAGCCAGGTCCTGTTCTCCTGGAAGTCGGTTTCGAACTGCCTAAGAAGCGCCTCTCGAGCATCCGCAACCTGCTCCTCCGTCGGCCCGAATTCCTTGAATGACTGGAGTCCTTCGAAGATCCTCTCCACCAGTTCGTCCGCCCTCTCCGGATCCGAACCAAAGCTGATCGTCATCTGGTATGTCTCCTCCGGCCTCCAGCGAAAGCCCGGTCCCACGCCAATACTGTAAGTTCCCCCCAGCTCTTCTCTCACCTCCTCCAGCAGCTGGCTTTCGACTGCGATAGCCAGAGCCCGGATGGCGCTCCGTTGCACCTGATCGTCGTAGTCGAACGGACCGTTGAAGGTGATCACCGTCTGGCTCTGAGGTTCCAGCCCCCTGTACACCGTCTCTTCCAGCACGCCGTCCGGCGCCCGAACACCGACATCTCTCCAGTTCTCAATCCGGTTGGTCGAGGGGAGGCCACCCAAGTAGCGCTCGACCAGGGGCCGTATCGTGTCGAGGTCCAGGTCGCCAACGAAAATAAAGGTGAAATCGCTCGCGTCAGTAAAGCGGTCCTGATAGAACTCCAGTGACTCGTAGAGATCAGTCTCGTCCAACGCCTCGAGAGTCATTGGACGGGCCCGTGGATGGTCTTGAGTCATCAGTCGGATATATGCATCGCTCCAGGCCGTCCGGGGGTTCGCGTCACGGTTCTCAAGCGCTTGACGTACCTGAGTGGTCCACACGTCGAAGAAGTCCTCATCCGGACGCGGGGAGGTGAAGGTCAAGAAGGTCAGCTGAAACATCGTCTCCAGGTCCGCGACCGATGCGGAGCCCGCCACTCCTTCCTCAAACTCCGAGATGAAGGCGTTGGCGCCCGCCACCGTGCCGGTCAACACCTTCCCGAGATCAACGGAGTCGAAGTCACCGAGGCCGCCACTCGAAATCAGTTGAGCGGCCGTGCTCGCAGAGATGAAGTTCCCGTCACTCGCAAGCGATGTCCCCCCCGAACTGAAGCCTCGAAAGACAACCTCGTCCTCTTCGTAGTCGGTGGGCTTGAGGACCACCCTAACTCCGTTTCCCAGGGACCACTCGGTGATGTCACCCTCACGCACTTGGATATCAATGACCTCGGCACCCTCGGGAATGTCCGATAAAAGCACAGCGTCGGTAAGCATATCCTCGTAGGGAGTGATCTCCTCGTCCCCAGCCGAGGCAAGAACCGCCAGGAGAGTCGACTCATCAGGCAGGACGACCTCTTCGCTCTCCGGGCCAGCCACCAGTACGACGCGGTTGGTCTCGTTGATCCAGTCCCGACCGACCCCGTTTACTTCCTCAAGTGTGATCTCTGGGATGAACCGCTGGTAGAGCTCGTACTCGTACTCAATACCCGGAATTGATTCGCCATCGAGAAAGGCACGAGTGTATTCTCCCGCGAACGAACCTGAGCCTCGGTCCATCCGAGTTGTATATGCCTGCTCTATGCCACGGAGGTGGCCCGTCTTTTCGCGCTCGAGTTCGGATTCGGTGAACCCGAAACGCGCTATCCGCTCCTGCTCCGTGAAGAGGGCACGCATGCCTTCCTCCACGCGGTCTTCCAAGACGGACGCGCGTAGGGAGTAGATGGTCTTCGAACGCACGAATTGTCCGTACCCTGATGACGCCGAGAGAAATGGAGCATCGGGCTCTAGAGCGATCTCCTCGAAACGGTCGTTCAACATGCTGACATACATCCCCTCGACCAGCTGCTGACGGTAGCCTCCAATCGTCCAGTCCTGCTCGAGAGCCATCTTGTGGTAGACTGTGACGCTCGTTGACGACAGCTCCGGATCAGTCAAGATCGAGAAGAGGGTTTCCTCGTGGTCGGGCACCGGATACTCGAGACGCTCACGTAGATTATCCCCAGCCGGGATCCCTTCGAAGTGCTCGAAAAGTAGATTTTCAACCTCGTTCCGCTCGAAGTCGCCAACCGCAATGATCCCCATCAGGTTGGGTCGGTACCAATCCTGGTAAAACCGCCTGAGGGCCTCGTGCTCAAAGGTCTCAATACTCTCAACCGTACCTATCGGATTGCGTTCAGCGTACTGCGACCCCCTGAATATCACCGGGAATTGTTGCTCTTGCAGTCTCGAGCCTGCGCCACGACGCATCCTCCACTCCTCGATGACGACACCCCGTTCCTGATCAATCTCTTCCGGATCCAGGGTGATTCCGCGTGCCCAGTCTTCCAGGATCTGGAACGCAATGGCCAGATTCTCGGGGTCGTTCATCGGGACCTCGAGCCGATAGATCGTTTCGTCAAAGCTCGTGGACGCGTTCAGTCCCATCCCGAGACGCATCCCGATCGACTCCATGAAGTCGACCAACTCCTGCTTCTCAAAATTCTCACTGCCGTTGAAGGCCATGTGTTCTAACACATGAGCAAGCCCAAGTTGGTCGTCGTCCTCCACGATCGAGCCGACGCGGACTACCAAGCGAAGCAGCGCTCTGTTCTCTGGTTCTTGGTTCTCGCGTATGAAGTAACGCAGGCCGTTCGACAGCTCACCAACGGTCACGTCCGGACCTGTTGGGATGAGTTGATCGAGTGGCGCGGTCCGGGCATTCGCAGGAACGGCCACCTCGGGGGTCTGCTGAGCAACGGCGGCAGACGCTGCCAATACCGGCAGAGCGGTGAGCACAACGACGTACCATACGGATGGGCGTATCCTCTCTCTCATCGGCTACTCCTTAGGTTCTCTCAAACGACGAGACCGAGCCCCGGACACTCAGTACGCAAATGGACGACGAACGCCCCCCGGAGAACCTAGCAGCAAAGGACTGCGCGACAATACTCTCATTCTCCGACAGGGTTTGTGGCGGCCCAAGCGGCAAAGGCTCTCGCCCGTAAACTCCATGTGGATCTCGAGCCAGGGCAGATCATACTGATCTTTGAGCAGAGAGGAGGGTGGGAATTACCATGGCCAACGCCAAGCAGGTCAGACCGTAATTTATGGGGTTCCTCATCGTCATAGCCTCATTGCCGGAGCTTCCGAGTTCTTTTACCACACCACAAGACATTCCAAAGAGGGAGAACTCAGAATAGGCGAAACTCCCGAGGCGGTCTGCGCCTTGGTTCGTCTACAGATATCTTTCTTTTATGCCCAACTTGCGCAATCACATCATTCAACTCTTCACGGATCACTTCGGTTCGCCACCGGAAGAGATCCGAAAGCTGGCGGCCGACGGCTCGTCTCGAACGTACTACCGACTGGTCGGACCGGAACTCGAGACCGCGATCGGTGCGGTGGGGCCAGACCGAGCTGAGAATCGGGCCTTTCTTTCCTTCTCTCATGCGCTTCGCTCAGCGGGACTGTCCGTCCCGACGATCTATTGTGAGGACGAGGACCTCGGAGTGTGGCTGGTCGAGGACCTGGGTGGCACCACCCTCTTCGGAGCACTGGAAGAGGCTCGTCGCCTCACGGGAGAACAATTTCCGTCTGAAATTGAAGCCGTCTTTCTGCAGGTTCTGGAGATCCTTCCACGTTTCCAGATCGAGGGGGGTCGAGTCATCGACTTCAGCTTGGCCCATCCCAGCCCGGACTTCGACGAGAAATCCATTCTCTGGGATCTGAACTACTTCAAGTACGACTTCCTCAAGCTCGCCCGGGTGCCCTTCAACGAGGCGAGACTGGAAGAGGACTTCAGGAGGCTCACGTGTTTCGCACTCAGCGCGGAGGGTAAGCACTTTATGCACCGGGATTTTCAATCCCGGAACATCATGCTGCACGGGGGAGAACCCTGGTTCATCGACTATCAGGGCGGACGGAGAGGAGCTCTCCAGTACGACGTTGCCTCTCTGTTATACAGTGCGACGACGCGCATTCCACCTGAGGCACGAGATCGGCTTCTGGAAGCGTACCTGGACTCTCTAGAGGATGACCGTCCGCTGGATCGATCCCGGTGGCGCGGACACTACCGTGGCTTTGTATTGATCCGCCTCATGCAGGCGATGGGTGCTTACGGGTACCGAGGAATCTTCCAACGCAGGCCTCGGTTCCTCCAAAGCATACCCAACGTCACACGTACAGTGGAGCACCTCCTTCAGGACGGACTGCCCCTACCGATGCCCGAACTGGAGTCAGTGTTCTGGCGGATCGTGGAGCGTTGGGCCTCGGCCGCAGAGCCGGACGCGGGAACTCACACCGGGGAAGCTCCAGATTCGGGACTAGTGATCCGAGTGGCCAGCTTCAGCTACAAGAACGGATATCCGGACAAGGTGGGCGAGCACGGCGGCGGATTCGTCTTTGATTGCCGGGCCCTACCAAACCCGGGTCGAGAGGAGAAATATCGTACGCTCTCTGGTCTGGATCATCCGGTGGTGGAGCACCTCGAGAGACACCGGGAGGTTCACGCCTTCTGGGAGAACACCCACAACCTGGTAGAGGCCCAGGTCAAGAACTACCTGCGCCGAGACTTCTGCAGCCTCACAATCTCCTACGGCTGCACGGGGGGACAGCACAGGTCTGTGTACTTCGCCGAACGGATGGCTCGATACCTGAGGGATCGTTTCCCAGATGTTGAGATTCTCGTCACTCACCTGGAGCGGCCCAAATGGATGCCATGATCCTGGCAGCCGGTGTAGGCTCCCGGCTCAAACCCTTAACAGACCGGACTCCCAAAGCACTGATCGAAGTAGGGGGAAGGCCCATGCTCGAGTGGGTCGCCCTCAGGCTCATTAAGGCCAACGCAGACCGGTTGATCATCAACCTCCACCATCATGCTGACCAGATCAGCTCCTTCGTCGAAGAGAAGCGGGAATTCGCCGTGGACGTCCGCTTCTCATTCGAGGAGAATCAGCCCCTCGGGACGGGAGGTGGCCTGGCAGCCGCAGCTCGCCACCTGCGGCCAATCGCACCGTTCTACATCCACAACAGCGACATCATCACGGAGATTGACCTTGTGCATCTCTACGAGGCGCACGAAGGCGACCGTGAGGCTCTTGTCACCCTCGCGGTTGGCGGCCGAACGTCTGCTCGGTACCTGATTTTTGACGAACTGGGCCTCTGCGGGTGGGGTAACGACCGTACGGGCAAGCGGAAGCTCGCCCGGGAACCAGTCGGACAGGCCAGAAACCTGCCCTTCAGTGGTGTACACGTAGCCAACCCCGGCCTTCTCGATCACATAACCGAGAAAGGGGTGTTCTCAATCATCACTACGTATATGCGCCTTGCCAGCGAGGGCTTCCGGATCGCTCCTTACGACGTTGGGGATGCGCTCTGGCTTGAGGTCGGCAACCACGAGCGGCTAGCTAAGGCAAGGGCCTGGGCCGACGCTTGTGACCCGTAGGAGCCCCGGGTCGTTTTGATCCGCCCGCCTCACTCAACAATCAACTTTCCCATCATCGCGGGGTGTCCACCCCCACAGTACACCCAGCAGTGGAAGGGGTATTCGCCCACTTCGGTGAAAGTGTGAGAGACCTCGGCCGGACCGAAGGGGCTGATCTCTATCTCAATACCAGTGCCTTCGATCAGGAACCCGTGGACCAGATCGGCGGATCGTACCCTGAAACGCACTTCCGCTCCTATCGGAACTCTCAACTCAAAGGGGTCGAACCCCCCTTCGAAGGCAACAATCACAGCTTCGTAGAGGTCTGGACGGACCTGCCACACGCCCGGAGCATTCGGATCCCGAGCTACCTCCTGCTCAACACCGCCGTCGGGGCCCGGGGACCCACAGGCGTAGAAGAGGACCGATAAGGTAAGCACTCCGGCGGCAAGCAAGACGCCACTAGCGAAAGTCGGTCGGTTCGCCACCATTGCTCTTCCACGGATTGCCATAGGGCGAAAGAATCTAAGAGAGGCCGTTCCGGGTCAAGAACTCCGCTCCGGAGAGGACCCTGTTTCGGAGGTCGCGTACGACTTCCTAGCATGCACGAAGACGGAGGTTGGCCCATCGCCCATGGTTTCGGCTGGCTCGTCCGAATAGAGTCCCCTGTTTTCCAGAAAGGTCCTCACATGGCTCAGCTCGGACATCCGGGTCGTCTCCAAACTCGGTTCCCCTCACACGACCTCAAGGAGCCTACATTCGAACTCTTCTTCCTACAGAGCGCCGGCCACACAGCCTACCCAGATCTTCATGCTCCGCCTCGTTTATTCGGGCATTTCTCCGCTTGCCACAATATCCGATACCATAAATCGCCCCCCAGCTTCAGGACCCGGCAAGCCTCTCGAACAACCTTCCATTTGTCGGCCGCACGGGAATGGATCACCCTTGCATCCTCCGTGAGCACCTACCTATTCTGGCGAAGCCGACACCAACTACTCGCAGACCTGCGGGGTGCAGGGAAGAATGAGGGCATGAAGAAAACCCTTGTGGGCGACATATTCTGATCCGGCAACGAAAACTTTCCTAGAGAGGTACCCGACATGACAAAACAGACCACTCGTCGTCAGATGCTCAAAGAAAGCATCGCTCTTGCGGGATTGGGCGTCCTCGGCCTACCGGAATGGGCATTCCCGGCCCTCGCGCAAGAGCAGACCCTGGTGCCCTTCACCGACCTACCAGAGAACCTCGTGTTTGACCGGCCACCGGACCGGCGGCTCCTCGATGTCCGAACGATCAACGGGGTGTTCACCCCGAGCAATCAGTTCTTCACGACGCAGCATTACGGGCACCCCGAGATCGACACCGCGACGCATAGACTACGAGTGTCGGGACTCGTGGACCGGCCATTGGAGCTCTCGCTTGCTGACCTTCGCGCGATGCCGAGTCGCGAACTCGTCTTCGGGTTCGAGTGCTCTGGAAATCGAGGCCCGGTGAATGGTCTTTCGGGCAATGGCCGCTGGCAGGGGGTTCCTCTGCGGGCGGTCCTAGAGCGGGCCGGGGTGCAGCCTGAGGCCCGTGAGTTTGTTCTGTTCGGCGCCGATCGTGGTGAAGAGGAGGTGGATTTCCGGGGGACCACGTTCACCGTGGATCAGCAGTACGGCCGAAGCCTCGAACGAGACCAAGCGCTGTCAGACGGGCCACTGCTGGCCTACTCGCTGAACGACGAGCCGCTCACCACACATCAGGGGAGTCCACTTCGACTTCTAGTCCCCGGGTGGTACGGTGCGCCAAACGTGAAATGGCTCTCTGAGATCCACGTTCAGGAAGATCAATACCTCGGGAGGTGGCAGGCCCGTTCGTACCGGACCTTGAAGGGCGAGATGGTTAACGGTGAAATGAAGTGGAAAGAGACGGCGATTAGTAAAATGCGGCTGAAGTCGTTTGTCGCACGGGTGACCACCGACGGCAGCCGGCACAACGTGTTCGGCGTAGTGTTGAACGACGGCACGCCCATCCGGTCAGTCGAGGTCAGGATAGACGACGGCCCGTGGCGGCCGGCGGCCCTCGACCCGGCGACGACGAGTGAGACGTACGGGTGGAAGTTCTTCAACTATACGTGGGACAATGCCACCCCGGGCGAGCATACCGTGACGTCTCGGGTGACCGACGCGAACGGCAACGTACAGCCGACTGCCGAGGAACTGGAGCCAAAGCTAACCTTTCTTGAAGCCAACGCGCAGCATCCGAGGACCCTCATCATCGGGTGAGGAGGAAGGAAGTCTTTGAGCGTAGTCTTGGTCCCGGGCAATTCGAGGTCAGTTGTGCAGCAGAACACCTCGGCCCGGCGTGACAGGGGTCATGATCCTGAAGAGGTTAGGGTGCAACCCTGACCCCTGGACACGGTTGAGAAGAGGCTCAGCTGCCACACACCATCAGACCATCAATTAGGCAGCGGCAATGGCCAACCCTTCAACCTACGAGCTGTCCAAAAGGTTCTCAGTGTAAACCCACCAGAGGTCCTTGGCACCGAAGCCCCCAGCCCTCTCCGAATCCCAGTAGAAAATCGTGTAGTCCGGGGAAAAGGCAGGGCATCGATCGTCCTGTTCGGTGTTGATCAGGGGGCCCAAGTTGACCATGGGGCCCCACACTCCGTTCTCGTCCTGGGTCGTGATGTAGATGTCCTCTGCACCGTACCCCCCTTCCTTATTGGACGTCACGTACAACGAGAGACCATCTGCTGAAGGTAGAGAGTGGTGATCGCTCACCTCCGAGTTGACCTGTGGCCCGAGGTTGACGGCATCTTGCCATACCCCGTCCAAACGCTCCGACATCCAGATGTCGTTTCCGCCATACCCGCCCGGGCGTGTTGAAGTCCAGTAGGCGATGCTCCAGTCCGGGCCCGCGAAGTAGAGGCAGTGATCGGCAAAGGGGGAATTGATCGGGGCTCCAAGGTTCTGCAGTTCCGTCCACTCCCCGTCGACCAGCTTGCTTACCCAGATGTCCACGCTTCCCAGCCCACCCGGTCGATCGCTCATGACGTAGAGTTCCGTCCCATCCGGCGACAGAAGAGGTTCCTGCTCCCTCCACTCCGTAGAGCTGATCGGTGATCCGACGATCTCCGGCTTTGACCATTCGCGATTCACTCGCCTGGAGACGCAGATGTCGGCCCCAGCCGGATCACGACGATCATGACATGAGAAATACATCGTGCTTCCGTCGACCGAGAAGGTTGGCTCGGTATCGGTTCCCCCCGAATTGATCAGGAGTCCCATGTTCACCGGCCGGGTCTGCATCCGGCTCCCAGATGGTGCTTGAGCTTTGGCGACAAGGGGCCCAAGGACCAGAAACATAGTGAACGTGAGTGCCGAGTCTGAACACTTCAATCTCATCGCCCTCCCTCCTTAGCCTTAGCCCTCGATGGACTGAAACTCCTCCGGATGCTGTACCCGAAAGATCCAGGCCGCCAGTCCAGCTCCGACGAACGGGCCCAGAAAGTAGTAGAGAAGTACGTTAGCCTCGAACCCCGAGCCTGTAACGGCCCCGACCACAGCCGGCCCCAGACCAACCGCGGGGTTGAACGCACCTCCGGAAATGTCCCCACCCGCCGCAGCGCCTACTAGGACGGTGAATCCGATCGCAAGCCCGTAGTACGAGTTCCCCTCGGTGCGCGGAGAAGTGGCTACGTTGAGCACAACGAGCACGAGCGCGAAAGTGAAGGGGATCTCCACCAGCAATACCTGGAGGGGAGAGGCGGCGGGGCTCGGAGACACGACCAAGGCCTCCTCCCTGAGCACTGCCACCGCAATCGCTGCCAAAACCGCCCCGAGGAACTGCACAATCATGTAGGCGGCAGCGTCACCTCCCGAAATCTTACGGCGGAGCAACATTGCGAGAGTCACGGCTGGGTTGTAGTGCGCACCCGAAATATGACCTCCCATATACACCATGACCATGAGCGCCGAACCGATCACGACCGGAGCCCACGGCACACCCCCCAGGGTTGTCAGCCCGATGGTGAGCACTAGAAAGAACGTACCAACAGCTTCCGTGATCAGTTTTTCAGTCACCCTAGTCCTCCATCTGGTTTACAGGAATGAATCTCTCTTTCCGGGCCGGCGAGGGACCTTCAGCGATCCCCAGTTGAGAGGGGTACAGCCACGGCAACCCCCACCGCCTCCAAGCCGGGGTTCTTGAATCCGAGTCCAGCATTGGAAAGGTGGTATAGCATGGTCGACACTCGGAGTCCATCGGAGAAAGCCCGCTCAAGTGCGAAGCTCGACCTGAACTCCAGCATATGTCCCAACTCCATGCCCTGACCCTTTTCGTAGAGGCCCACCGAAAAAGAGGGTCGGGCGAATAGCCCCAAAGGCAACGGGATGGGGAGATGGAGCCCGCCGTATCCATAGACTGTCCCCTGCGTCGAGGCGATCAGTCCTCCTATCACTCCGGTCCTCCAGATTCTGGGAGTTGTGCCAAGGTAAGTCACTTCAGCGGCAACTGACGGACCCAGATCAGTATCCACACCCAGATAGGTCAGCCCAATGTTTACCGCGGAAGGAATGTAGTGTGGCCCTGATCTGGGAGTTTGCCCCCGGAGCGAAAAATGGCTGGTCAAACAGAGCAGTAGGACTGTTAACCCGCGTCCCGCATTCCTCAACGACATGGACTCCCCTCAGAATTTAGCAACCGCTCATTGCCTACCATTCGCCAACCCCTCAATATGGATCCCCAGTTGCTGTAGAAACCAGTTCCCCCAACCAGATCGTCAGAGTAACGCCATGGCCTCCGACCTAACCGATTCTTTCACGACTCCGGGAAACGCAGGTGAAGAGTTCTCAGACCTGGAGATGCCCGACATGACCTTCAGGGGTCTCCTGGGCCACTTTGGCCCCGGGATCATCTTGATGATGACTGGGATCGGAACGAGTCACTTGGTCACTGCTCCCACCGCAGGGGGTCGCTTCGCATACGCTCTACTGTGGTGCATCCCCGTCGCATACGTATTCAAGTACTATGGCTTCGAGATGGCCTTTCGCTTCACCAACGCCACAGGGAAGAGCATGATCGAGGCATACTCCACGGCGTGGAAGAAGTGGCCGCTGTGGTACGTGCTGATCACCACCCTGGTTCAGTGCGCCCTGGGACAAGCGGGCCGTCTCATCGCTGCGGCAGCCGTCCTGTACTATGTGGGAACCGAAGCTATGGGCCTGCCCATTTCACTGACAATATATGGCCTGGTTCTAGCCGTGATCTCCGTGACGGTCATTCTTCGGGGTCGCTACAAGGCAGTGGAGGTCTCCGCAAAGATCGCCGCAGCGGTCCTTGTTTTCTCGACGCTGGCCGTGTACTTCGCCGCGCCCGCGCCCATCTCGGAAATGGGGCACTTCTTCCTAGTGGAGATTCCGGACGGATCCTGGCTCATCATCGCTGCCTTCCTCGGCCTGCTGCCGACTGGAATGGACGTGTCGCTTCAAGCATCGGAATGGGGAAAGGCGAAGAAGAAGGGGATGAGCAAGATTCGCGATCGGATGGAAAGCTTGGGTCTCGCCAGCCGATTCGACCCCTTCGATCCGAACCGGGACGACCTCTCCGTGGACACGTCCAAGCTCCCGACAAATGCGGTAGAGTATTGCCAGCGATGGTTCAAGATTGGTATCTGGGATTTCCGACTGGGTCATGTGGTCTCCTTCGTGT
Source organism: Gemmatimonadales bacterium UBA6960 (assembly GCA_963579625.1). Lineage (GTDB taxonomy): Bacteria > Gemmatimonadota > Gemmatimonadetes > Longimicrobiales > Gaopeijiaceae > JAAXGI01. The sequence continues at coordinate 1,319 of CAUZHN010000055.1, read as the reverse complement.
TAGCGTGCATCTTCCTGCTCTTGGCGGCCGTCTGGATCTACCCCAGCCCAGTCGAGGGTCGGGCCGTGATGGGTGAGATCGCAGGCATCTTCACGCAGAGCCTGGGCCCGGGGATGATGGCAGTGTTCATGGTGGGTGCTTTTGCGGCGACATTTTCCACTGCTTTCAACTACTTCGACGGCTGGCCTCGAATCGTGGGGGCGTGTTGCCGTAACCTGTTCCGCGGTACAGCCCAACTGGATGGGATTGATCCCGAGGGCCTCACGCCCGAGCATCGTGGAAAGTGGTACTCGGAGTACAACATCTACCGCGCCACAATGATCTACTCCCTCGTTGCGTCGGTGGCGATCATCGCGGGCCTTCAACGCCCCGTGTTCCTCGTGCTGGTAGCTTCAGCGTTGGCGGCCTTCGTTGCGCCTGTGATCTTCTTCCTGAATTTCCGCTACTGTCTCCTCATCATCCCGCGGGAAGACAAGGCGTTCTACCCTTCGACCTTCGCCAGGTGGTTTACCTGGACCAGCCTCGTGGTGTTTACTGGGTTGACCCTGATTCTAATCTATTGGACACTCTGGACTCCGATGGTCGGCGGGTAGATTCGGGCCTACCAACTTCCAGCAGGATACTGGTACACACCATTCTGATGAGCGCGCTGCTGGACCAGGGCTAACACGACATCGATGGTGGGTGTCGGCACACCGACTAGACGCCCCATCTCCTGGACCGCGCTGACCAGTGGGTCAATCTCCATGGGACGCCCGCGCTCCAGATCTTGCAGCATTGAGGTCCGGTGGGCTCCCACTCTCGCAGCTCCATCAATCCTCTTTTCAATGTCGACGGAGAAGCGCACACCCAGCCTCTCACCAATCTCCTGGGCTTCAGACATCATGGCCTTGGCAACCCCACGGGTGCCTGCTTCCGTGGCAACGATGTCGAGAGTCTCAAGGGTGAGCGCACTGATAGGATTGAAGCAGAGGTTTCCCCAGAGCTTCAGCCAGATTTCGTCTCGGATACGACGTATTGGAACTCGAAATCCAGCTGAGATAAGCATCTCAGCTAGTACCTGTACCCGACGGGTCTTCTCACCGGATGGCTCGCCGAGCGTGAATCGGTTTCCACTAATGTGACGGATCACTCCGGGCTCGACGACCTCCGTCGCCGGATATACGACGCAACCAATCGCTCTTTCAGGGCCAATTCCCTCCCATTGAACGCCACCGGGATCGATGCTATTGATTCGGTGGTCTCTCCATGGTCCCTCGAGTCCGTAGAAGTACCACCAAGGCACCCCATTCATAGCGGTTACCACGGCGGTCTCGGGA
>CAUZHN010000054.1:0-14894 GCA_963579625.1 Gemmatimonadales bacterium UBA6960 | reverse complement strand
CACCGGCCGAAAGCATCTGCTGGGTAAAGAAATCGACGACACTCTGTGCTCGACGATTCCCAAGCGCCTGATTGTACTCCACCGATCCCCTCTCATCAGCGTGTCCCTCAAGCCGAATCCTCACCTGAGGGCTCGCGCGGAGGACCGCCACCTTCTGTCGGAGCAGGGCCGCGGCATCCGACCTGATCTCCGACTGATCATAGTCGAACTGAACCCGCTGCTCCAGGATGGCACGGGCCGCTGCGATCGCCCTCTCTCTCTCGGCGGCCGCCCGAGCTTCCGCCTCACGAGCGGCTCTCACTGAATCCTCGTACGCCCTGAGCGAGTCAAGATCCGGCCCAGCCGCCATTGGCTCAGGTGCGGGGGGAGGGGGCTCCGGCGGAGGCTCGCCGCCACAGGCCGCCAGCGTCAGCCCGCCGAGCACCACTGACACAACGAGAAGTCTGCGATACATCATCAATACTCCAGTAGCAGAAAGGTTGATTGGTACAATATGCCAATGCACTCGGTCCCACACATACACAACTGTCCGTCAAACACCCATTTGGGCTTACCTACAGCCGTTGTCACTCCGGGGTCAAAGCTACTTGCCATATACCTAAAAACTCCTTGTCGCGCAATGCCCTGAGGGCAGAAAACCCTGTCTCTTAGCAGGTTTCATCGACTCAAGGATGGAGCGAAGGCGACCAAGCTGGAGGGTTGGGACGGATACCGGAGACTAGCGTACGAGTGTTTCCGGTAAAAAGATCCGTGATGAACAACCCATATCCGTATGCTCTCTCGCCGACATGGACGAGATGCCGACCATCTGGCGCCCAACTCGGATCCTCGTTCACCCCACCGAAGGTAATCTGAGAAGTCCGCCTCACGCGGTTTCGTCCATCCAACTCGGCAATGAGAATCTGATGGGCCCCCCTGCGTTGGACTCTTCCGTGATAGGCCACCCGATTTCCGATCGGAGACCAGTCGGGAGAAGTATAGTACCCGGGGGTGCTGTAGACGTAGGGAGAAACGATTTCAGCCCGACCCGAACCGTCTGTTGCCATCATGTAAATCTGTGGGGTCCCAACCCCGAGCCGGTTGGAGTTGAACGCGAGGGTCCGGCCGTCCGGTGAGAAACTCGGGGAAATGTCCGCGCTTCGACCCTCAGTGAGGCTCTCAAAGCAGCACTCCCTCGCTATGTTGTACCGGTAGATTCCGCTTGAGCGCCCGCTATTGACCGCAAAGTAAAGCAGTTCCCCCTCGGGGTGATAGGCTGGCGAAATATAATCTCCGGACCGCGGTGCCGGCACTGGCTTCTCCTCTCCCGTAAGTAGATTCAGCTCGTAGATCCTCGGCAGCCCCTCGTCCTTGTACGAAGTGTACGCCACACGTGTCCCGTCGGGAGACCACTGCGGAGTCAAAGAGATCGGCACTCCGAACTCCCCACCCCGATGACTCGTGAGGCGCCGGAGGTTCTCCCCATCCGAGTCGATTATCCACAGGTCCTGGCTGCCATCCTCCATCCTTCTAGAAAACACGATCCGCGTCGCCGCGATTCCCGGTTCATCAAGCACCCACCTCACGATAGAGTCTGACACCACATGGGCCGCCATTCTGAACTCGGCGGATTCAGGATCCGGAACTGTGAAACGCCCACGGTTCGACACTTCTCGATAAACGACGTCGTGAAGTTCAAGGATCAGAACGGCGGTTGGGCCGACCCCCTCCACCCGGCCAGTAATGAGCCAGGTTGCGCCCATCTCGTCCCAAAGCGTGTAGTCCACCTCATCCCTGACCAGCGCGGAGGGAATCGCATCTACGACACCAAAGCGATCAGAATATCGGAGGTCTCGAGCAATGATGTTCTCGACCTGTGACGCCTGAGATTGACCCCCAGTTTGACCGACAAAGGGCTGAATCGCCAACGTGGGGAGGGTTCTTGTCTCGTAGGACAGCCCGAGACTCACCCCCGGGAAACGCTCCTCCACATCCTGAGCGGAGGCGTCCGAGATCACTCCGGACGCAAGCCAGCCGAGAGCCAGCAGCACGCAGGTGATAGGATGGGTTCGTGCCAATCGCGTGACTATCGGGCTCATCGCGGGCTTATGGAACCCATCAACCACAGGGTCAAAGGGTGTTGCAGACCCATACCTCGTTTCATCTCCTCGCCCGGGGCACAAGAGCATCCACTCTACAACGGTTGGAATGTGAACTGAACGGGGAGTGCATCATAGGGAAGATCCTCCGGGAGAGGTCCGAGACGTCCCCCTCCGGCACATGCTACGGCACCGAATGCCTCGATGTCGAAGGCACCACTTGTCGATGGTGAGTAGATCTGGATGGAAGAGTCCGGAATGCCTCCATCACTCCCGATCTCAAATCGGATCACAGTCGTCAAGTTCCCTCCACCATTCCAGCGGAAGCACCTGTTGACCTCTCTCACGATCTGATCGTAATACTGGGGATAGTCCCTCCGTAGTCCCTCCATTCTCACGGCCATTTCCTGCGTGGTTGCGATTTCAATGGCCACATCAGGCTGGGCGACCACATCGGGCTGGGCGACCACATCAGGCTGTGGTGGTTCCGGCTCAGGATCCGGTTCCGGCTCAGGCTCCTCCGGTGGCTCAGGTTCGGGTTCCGGGACTTCTGGCTCAGGTTCGGGTTCCGGAGTCGGGGGTGGGAGGTTGGGAGTCTCTACGATCGGCGGAGTCTCCATTGCCTCTAGCTCTGCCTCCGTGATCAGTTGCATCTGATACGTCACGTACTCAATGGTATCATCAACCGCCCAATTTCCCCACCACGCTGCGAGCAAGAGAAAGCTGTGCAGACTGGCAGACAGAAGGACCGGGGCCCTGCCCGGCCGGCGCGGATTTCTGCTCCAGTTCATCATGGTTCTCCTGAGGCTCTCCTACCCCCCCAACGGCCCCAAAGGTCTCGCGGCCTGCTTCTTCCGTCGCACTTCTGAGTCACACATCCCTCAACATCACCGGCGTGGAAGTTCCCGAGCCACCAGACGCCACGGCACACCCGCCTCGCGCGTAACCTCTGCGACAATCCCAATGACAGGGAGAATCCTGCCGTAGATTGCCGCGGAGTCACCCCGAATGAACACTTCAGAGGGAGCTGCTGCGGAGAACAGCTGCGGAAACACCTCAGCAAACTCCCCGATTCCGATGGGTGTTTCCCCCAACACCACACTCCCGTCCGCGACGATATTCAGGATAAACGGATTCTCTGCGGGGACGAGCGGCTGCACTTGGGCTTCCGGCAGTCGCACTTCTATTCCACCCTGCATAATGGGCGCAGTGATAATGAAGATCACAAGGAGAGTGAATGCAACGTCGATCAGAGAGGTGACATTGATCTCCGCATTCATCTCCAGATCCCTTCGGCCTGTCGATCCCCGATTTCCTCGGATGCTCAAACCCGCCCCTCCCTCGCCAGTGTCCCAATGAACTCAGACGAGAACCCTTCCAGCTCTCCCAAGATGAGATTCAGCCGCGCGACAAAAAAGTTGTAGAAGATTACCGCCGGGATCGCGACGGCCAAGCCAGCGACAGTCGTAATCAACGCCTCTGCCACGCCGGGAGCAACCGCGCTGATGTCGCTGGAACCAGTGTTCACGATCCCCAGAAACGCGTTCATGATCCCCCACACGGTGCCCATGAGCCCGAGAAGGGGTGAAACCGAGCCAAAGATCGCCAGCCAGGTGAGACCTACCGCGAGTTCATCCCGTTCCTCGGCTTCCTCTTTCTCCATCACGAGGCGAAGGACCTCAAGTTGGGTGAGAGAGAGTCCGTCCCCCACTTCCGACCCTTCTTTCAACGCGCCAGGCTGCAGTTCGCTGAAGAAGTTCATCCCCTGTCGGAACACCCTTCCGTACGGAGAGTCGGGAAGGGTCAGGATAGCACGATAGGCGTCCTCCATCCTCTGCGAGTGCTCTACCGCCTCGAGAAATTGATCTCCCTGTCTCCTGACTGTTATGAACTGCCGCCACTTCCAGAAAATGAGGATCCACGAGGCGATCGAGAACAAGGCGAGTAGGAGGAGCACGGCCTTGGTCGGGAGCGTCGCGCCCCAGACCAGATCCCAAGCATTCTGTGGCACCGCTCTCCCTGCCTGCATCAGCACCGCGCTCATGTTAGCACCCCACTAGATGCCCGATCTTGATCTGCGATCCAACCGAAAGTTCTGGCCAACCCCTCCTCAAGACCTACTTCCTGGTTCCACCCACGATCTCGGATCCGAGAGATGTCCAGCGTGCTGTGCTGAAGCTCACCGGGGCGAGGGGGCTGAAAACTTCGCCCGGAGTGGACACCAGACACCTTCTCGAGAGCATCGGCCAGACAATTCACACTCGTTGCCACCCCGGTCCCGATGTTGAAAGCAAAATCGTCCAGGTCACCCCCTCCCTCAAGCGAAAGATCGGACGCGAACAAGTTCGCCTTCACAACGTCACCGACATAGACGTAGTCACGGGTTTGCTCCCCATCACCAAAGACATGAAGTGTTTCCCCGGTGAGCAGGCAGCTGGAAAAGATCGCTACCACGCCAGCCTCACCCTCGGAGTCTTGCCGGGGGCCGTAGACGTTGGAGTACCTCAGCGCAATGTACTGTAATCCATGGACCTCCCTGTAATAGTGAAGATACAGCTCGCCGGACAACTTGCTGACCCCGTAGGGCGACAAGGGGAGCTTGGGCACTGTCTCGGGAGTCGGAATCACCTTCGGCTCCCCATAGACGACCCCACCCGACGAGATATAGATGACACGGCATGTGCCGCACCTTCGGGCCCCCTCAAGAACGTTGAGGAGCCCGGAGACGTTGGTTTTCGCATCTCTCTGGGGGTCCGCGACGGATATCCTCACATCGCTCTGTGCTGCATGGTGGTTCACCAAGTCGAAGCCAACCTCGGAGAACAGATCGCCCAACCCAGGATCCTCGATCGACATTTCGATGAACGTGGCCTCTACGGGAAGGTTGTCCCTCTTCCCTGAAGAGAGGTCATCCACGATCCAAACTCGGTCTCCACGAGCAAGATAGCCATCTGCAACATGGCTTCCGATGAACCCCGCACCACCTGTCACCAAGACCTTCTTCGCCGAATCATGCCCCCGGTGGGTGCGTGATTCCTCTTGGGTACCGATCATTGGGCGCTCGTCCCCTCCTTGGGATCCTCTCCCTCACCCGTCACGTTGTGCTCCCCGGAAACCTCCGGCCCTAGATCGCCCCGGTCCTCAATCCCATAGAGGAAGCGAACAGCTTCCACCAACTTCGGGCCAGATCCCTCGGCCATCCCCTTGCGAAGGCGAACAGTCGGATCGTGCAAAAGCTTGTTCTGCAGACGGCGGGAGAACTCTTCCACGCGAGCGCGGTCTTCCTCCGTCATATGATTCAATCCACGGAACAGCCGCTCCAGCTCAGCCTCCCGAGAGGCCTCTGCCTTCTTCCTCATGGTCTGGATCACAGGAACCACTTCTAACGAAGCGTACCAAGCGCCAAACTCCTCGCAGTGGGTCCGGAGGATCCTCTCGGCTTCCGGCACCGCTCCTTCCCTTAACTGGACGTGCTCTTCGACAATGGTGCGGAGGTCGTCCACATTGTAGAGAAATACCTCCGATTCGTCACCCACCGATGGGTCCACGTCACGGGGTATTGCAATGTCGATGATGAGGAGGGGTCGCCGGCGAGGCTCCACGAAGGATTCTCTCAGAATCGTCCGGGTTAACACAGGATGTGGAGCGGCCGTCGAGCTAAGGATGATGTCCACCGTCGACAGGGTATCGGCAATCCGCTCAAACGGGACAGCATGGCCGTGGTACTTTCGTGCCAGAGTCACTGCTCGATCGTACGTCCGGTTCGCGACTGCCACACTCTGCACACCTTCTCGTGCAAGCGCCTCAACGATCAGTTCACCAGTGAGCCCCGCCCCGACGATTAGCACTCGCTTCCCCCGAAGGGAGCCGAAAATCTTCCCCGCCAGTTCGACCGCTACAGAAGCCACTGAGGCCGAGCCTTCACCGATAGACGTTTCGGACCGTACCTGCCCCCCAACTGACAGCGCTTCCTGAAACAGCCGGTTGAGGACTGGCCCCACCAGGGGTGGCGCCGCAGATGAGCCCGCCGCTTGCTGGTAGGCGTCCTTCACCTGTCCTTGAATCTCAGCCTCCCCCGTAACCATAGCATCGAGGCCAGCCGTCACCTGGAACAGGTGACGGACCGCACCCTCCCCCCACTTCTCAAACATATAGCCTTCGAGACCACCCTCGATCCTGTGGGCCTTCTTCACAAAGAGCCGCTGCACTGCCCGCAGAGCCCTCTCGTCAGTTGCAGGGAAAAGGTAGACCTCAGTCCGGTTACAGGTCGAAAGAAGAACGGCTTCTTCGACTCCCTCTTCTTCACGAAGGTAAAGAAGGGCACGCGAAGCCTCATCAGATCCGTATGCAAGTTGCTCCCGGACCTCAACGGGAGCTGTCTCGTGGCTCACGCCCACAACCACCAAAGGCATACTCACCGCTCCCCTACCCATCCGGCACTCACAGGAAAAGGCCTGTTCCCCCGGCGGTGATCCGCAGGGCAAGATAGGTTCCGATCACTATACCGAACCCGATAACGGCAGCGAGCGCACTTCGATATTCGTTCCGGCCCCTGCCACGACGAGCAGCAAAGATGCCGAGAAATACCACCCAGCTCAGCACCGCCCAAATCACCTTCGGATCATCGATTTCCAGCGAGCCCCGGTTTTGGACCGTCCATGCCCACCCAACCCCGAGCGCGAGGCTCAGGGCAACAAAACCCACAGAGAGCCCGATCCGCCCGACTTTCTCCAGCGTGGCCAAGGCGGGTATAAAACGGAAGAGCCTTCCGAGCCGTTTCACCTTTAGTTCGTGGTACTGCAGGAGGTAGAGAAGGCCAGCCGCAAACCCGATCGCTAGACCCTGCAAACCGAAGAAGGCGAGCGCGACATGAAGGACAAAGCCCGCGCCCCGAAAATCGAAGTCGAGCGGAGAAGGTTCGATCCCTAGGACCAGAGCCGCGCCCTGAAGCAGCAGAACGAAGGGGAGGAGACCAAGAGCGATCCGCGCCACCTCCTTCAAAGGTAGCACGGCCACAAGCGCCAATCCGCCAACAAACGCCAGAGAGGAGAGAGCGGCCCCAAGCCCCCCCAGTGGGAGTTCACCGTAGGTAACCCAAAAATCCACGAGTGCCATCGCATGCAGTGCAACCGCGACCGCAGTGAAGCCCGAGGCAACAAAAACGGCATGCCCCAGGGAACCCCGAAGAAGGAGGTAGACCCAGGGGACAAATGCGCCGATGTAGAAGACGAACGCGGCGAGGTGGATCACGCGGACCGTTGTTTGCAGTGGACTGCACCCATCAGGGAAGGGCGAATCCGGCGGTGCTTAATCAAGGCATCTTTCGGTCGACCATCACCCGAAGACCCGTACGCACGGTGCGTGAAAACTCCGCGGAAGCTCGTCGCATGGCTCCAACATCATCTTGGAGGCCGTACCGCAATACTCTCTCGTGATTCCGCTCAGGCTCTCCCCAAACCAGACCGTATGCGTACAATCTGCATCCGTTGGTATCTGAACCTCAGACAGCATGGGGAGAAGTCCGAACGCGAGAATCATGCCCTCCTTGCGAATCATGATAGCCCCCTCAGCTTCGCGTGCGACCGGCTGATCTCAGAAATGGCGGGCAATGGACTGGTTAGGCGCTACCTCACGGACTCAGCGTCGAATCTGTCCCTATTATACCCGTAAGAAGATAACCGGCGGCCGCAAAGAGGGCCACGCATTGACGGCATATGTTTACCACTCATCGCCGTCATACGCTCCTAGCAAATTCTCGTGCCCAGTACGAGATGATCACATCGGCGCCAGCCCTACGGATTGAGGTCAGTGCCTCTCGCATTGCCCCCTCTTGGAGCCACCCACGCTCGATCGCCGCCATAATCGCGGCGTATTCGCCCGACACGTGATAGGCCGCTACGGGAGCACCAGTCTCCTCTTTCACCCGACGGATCACGTCGAGGTACGCCAAGGCGGGCTTCACTATGAGGATATCCGCACCTTCTTCGAGATCGGCAAGGACTTCTCGAAGCGCTTCGTCGCCATTCGCGGGATCCATCTGGTACGCCGACCGATCCCCGAAAGATGGGGTTGAGTCAACCGCATCACGGAACGGCCCGTAAAACTCCGAGGCATACTTGACCGAATAGCTCATGATCGGGGTCTCATGGAACCCGGAGCCATCCAGAGCTTCCCTGATGGCACCGACTCGACCATCCATCATGTCGGACGGCGCCACCATATCAGCACCAGCCTCCGCGTGGCTGACGGCAGTTCTGGCTAGGAGCTCAAGTGTAGGATCGTTCAGGATCTTGCCATCCTCGACCACACCGCAGTGTCCGTGAGAGGTGTACTCACAGAGACAGACATCGGTGACTACAAGCAGATCCGGAGCTTCCGACTTGAGTGCGCGGATGGTGCGTTGCACGATGCCATCCGCTGACCAGGCCCAGCTTCCCTGCTCGTCCTTAGCCTCGGGGATTCCGAAGAGCATGACCCCGCCCAGCCCGAGTTCGTAGGTATCTCTAGCATCGTGGACGGCCTCGTCAACTGATGTCCGAAAGACCCCTGGCATGGAATGAACCGCGTGGCGCACCCCCTCACCGGGCTCGACAAACAGGGGCAAAATGAGACGCTGCGAGGACAGTCGCGTCTCCCGCACCAACCTGCGAACAGCGGCGTTGCCCCGCAGGCGGCGACCTCGGTATACTGGATAGCGCATCTCCCCTCCCCTCCGATTCAGCGTTGCCGCCGCATGTGTTGACCCCCATCGCTATCGTCTATCTCCGGCATCCCGCCACCACCACCAGTCGCCAGCGTCAGCTGGAGGACCCTGGCATCCTCCCTCGGTTGATCGTAATAGTGCCTCCACACCCCCACCTGATGAAACCCCCTTCCCACATACAGAACCAACGCGGCCTCATTGGAAGCACGAACCTCCAAGAACACTGAGGGTGATCCCCGTGCCCGAGGCCTCGTCAATCAGTCGATCAAGAAGCGCGCCAGAGTATCCCATGCCCGACAATACGGAAAAATTTAGTCGATCCGGTCGACCCAACCACTTCCTCGCTAATCCAGCCCAATTCAGCAACGAGGAGATACACCCCGGGCCGACCGATGAGGGATCGGAACGCCCCCGGATTCCAGGGAGCGGAAAACCAGGTGGCTTCAATCTGCGCAATCCGATCAAGATCCTCGATCCTTGCCGGTCGGATCCTCACCCTGCCACCTGATCTCCGGGTTAACAACTTGCTTTGGCGGGCTGTAGAGGCACCCGACCCAGAACTCCCAAGAGGTTTCATGCATGCATGCCACGGGACACGGCGGGCCTCACCGCTGACGAAGCCCTGAGGTACTCAGGCTCCCACTGACTGCGTTCACTCACGGGCTCCTCGCCCACATTCAAACGGTGAATGCGGAGCAGTCCCTCAGCAGTAGGGAGCCCCGCGGGAAATGGGAGTACGACATGACCGGCATCGGTGATGACTGCAGCGTGACGGAGGGCGGCGCTCCCACAGAACAAGGAGCTTTCGGGAATCCAGGCTCCAAGGACATCCGAGAGCGTGCAGGCAGTGGGCCCAATGAGCGTCTCAATCCGGTCTGAGAGGATCCCATAGCAGGCTGCGTATACCCGGTCGGACCCTGCGTCAAGAAGAACGTAGCGAGGCCAGACAGCCGCCGCACCGGAAAGCTCGGAAGAGATAATGCCCTGATGATTCGAGAGTGATTCGGGCATCTTGACGCCCAGAGAAGCTGCCCCGGTTACCAACGAGGAGAAATGCCAAAGCGGGACGCCCAAGGCCTTCGCGAGGCCCCTCGCGGTGGCCGCTGCAATACGGAGGCCTGTGAAGGATCCGGGGCCGCGACCCACAAGCAGACCCTCGACATCCTTCCGTTTCACACCGGCCTCTTCCAGCATCGTCGAGATCTGAGGGATAAGTGCGGACGCATGCTCTCCCCTCCGGAGGAGCCATCCACGTCCCAGAACATCCCGACCACACGCCACAGCCACCGATCCCACCGCGGTGGAGGTTTCAAGAGCCAAAAGCACCGGCTTATCACTCAAGGCGCGCTATCCAGTGACACAGGGAACCCGGGCAAGTGTGGCGGAACTCCTACCCGATGAACTTGGACCGTGCGCACGAGCGAGCCAGACTCTGAAGCTGAGAGGTGAATATCCCACCGGTCCTGAGGAAGGTTCTCTCCAGCACGATCCGGCCATTCCACCAAAACGATCTCGGGTCCCTGTCCCAGCTCCTCCCATCCCAACTCCCAGAGTTCATCAGAGTTCCGAAGGCGAAAAAGGTCCAGGTGGACTACCTCGACCTCATCGCGGGCCGGATACCTAAAGAGCAGGTTAAAAGTGGGAGAGGGAATCGCAACTTCCACTCCGGCACCACGAGCAATCGCGCGCGCCAAGACCGATTTGCCAGCTCCTAGCTGACCTCGTAGCCCAAGGAAGATCGGGACTCCGACCTCTTGCCCTATACGGGTCCCCCACCGCACCAACTCCCGCTCAGACAAGATCATCTGGTCAATCCACTCATAAGAGACTAGCCCGCAGGTCGAACAGCTCGTCCCGCAGGAGAGCCGCTCGCTCAAAGTCGAGCTCCTTCGCGGCCGTATCCATCTCCGTCTCAAGTGCTCGGAGCAACTCCTCTACATTCACTTCATCCTGGTATGATCGAACTGTATCCGCCACTCGGGGAGTTGGAATCGCACGAGCATCCGCAACGCGAGTCGAGAACTCAATTTGCTGAACGCTCTTGCGTATCGTTTCTGGCGTGATTCCGTGTTCCCGGTTGAACTGGACCTGGAGTTCCCGTCTTCGTTCGGTCTCCTCTAAGCATCTGCGCATGGAATCGGTCAGCCGATCAGCGTAGAGAATCGCCCGGCCCTTCACGTTCCGGGCAGCCCGACCGATCGTCTGGATTAGCGAGCGGTAGTCACGGAGGAAACCCTCTTTGTCAGCATCTAGAATCGCGACGAGCGACACTTCAGGAAGGTCTAGCCCCTCCCGTAGCAAGTTAATCCCCACCAACACATCGAACCGCCCTAGTCGCAACCCGCGGAGAATCTCCATTCTTTCGATAGTGGCAATATCCGAGTGCAAATACCTCACGCGGACCCCAACACCCTCTAGGTATTCGGACAAATCCTCTGCCATCCGCTTCGTCAGCGTCGTTACGAGTACGCGCTCACTGCGCCTCCCACGCTCCCGAATCTCGAACAAGAGGTCGTCCACCTGCCCCTTTACAGGACGAACCACCACTTCCGGGTCGACAAGGCCAGTCGGGCGAATGATCTGCTCAACCACCACGCCACTCGACAGTTTCAATTCTCGATCTCCGGGAGTAGCCGACACAAACAGCGCCTGGGGAATCACATTCTCCCACTCTTCGTAGGTGAGAGGACGATTATCGAGGGCCGAAGGCAGTCGAAATCCATGCTCGACAAGGGTCTCCTTCCGGGATTGGTCCCCCCGGCACATCCCCTGGATCTGAGGGAGTGTCTGATGGGACTCATCCACGATGACAACGAACTTTTCAGGAAAGTAGTCGAGCAGGCAGGATGGGCGCTCTCCTACCTCCCGCCCGCCCATGAATCGAGAGTAGTTCTCGATCCCAGGACAGGTGCCGATCTCCAACATCATCTCAAGGTCGAATTGCGTTCTGGATTCGATCCTTTGGGCCTCCAAGAGCAGGCTATTGCTTTGGAAGTGCTGGACTTGCTGGGAAAGTTCCTGACGGATCAGCGGTACTGCCGCCTCTATGGTACACCGGTCGGTCACGTAGTGAGACGCAGGGTAGATCGCGGTTCGCCTCAGCGACGTTACGACCTCACCAGTCAAGGGATCGAAACGGGTAATCCGCTCCACCTCATCCCCCCAGAACTCTATCCGGATAGCCTGTTCGTCATACGCTGGCAGGACCTCCACCGTGTCCCCTCTGACACGGAACGTACCCCGTTCGAACGCTGTGTCATTCCGCCGGTATTGGATATCGACGAGTGACCTAAGGAACTCATTTCGACCAACCTCATCCCCGATCTTGGCCTCTAACATCAGGGACCGGTAATCGATGGGGTTTCCCAGCCCGTAGATACACGAGACGGAAGCTACGACGACGACGTCCTCTCGCTCGAATAGCGATGAGGTCGCTCTTAGCCGGAGTCGATCGATATCCTCGTTGATCGAGGAGTCCTTCTCGATATAAGTGTCGGTTGCCGGTACGTACGCCTCCGGTTGATAGTAGTCGTAATAGGAGACGAAGTACTCGACTGCATTACGTGGCAACAGCTGCTTGAGTTCACCGTAGAGCTGTGCGGCGAGGGTTTTGTTATGAGACATCACAAGGGCCGGACGCCCATAGTTCGCAACGACATTTGCGATCGTAAACGTCTTCCCCGTACCCGTCGCGCCTAGCAGAGTCTGAAATCGATCCCCCCGAGACAGGCCTTGCGAGAGTTCCTTGATCGCATTCGGCTGGTCCCCTTTGGGATCGTACGGGGCTTCGATCCTGAATTCAGGCATCGGGTCAGAAGGCCCACATCAGCGGGCCTCGAAGTTCACCAGCTCTGAATCCCCTAACGACTCTCGGCGCTCGACCGTGAGCACTCCCTTCACCTGGCTCACCCCCTTCATGACCTTCTTGAGATGGCCTAGGTGGCGGACCTCCACTACGAACTCGCCCAGCATACCAGCTTCGACCCCGCGGATATCGGCATGCTGGATATTGGTGTCCGTATCTGCGATCGCCCTAGCAATATCTGAGAGGAGTCCCCGTCGATCCGTGCCCCGCGTGTAGAGCTTCACCACGAACCGCTCGCTCTCCTGGGCAGTCCATTCGATCTCAATTCTTCGCTCTGGATCCTGCGAAAGGTTCAGGACGTTCGGACAGTCTTTCCGGTGGATGGACACGCCGCGTCCGATCGTGATATGGCCGATCACATCGTCACCCGGAACCGGCTGACAGCACTTAGAATAATGGACCATGAGGCTGTCTAGGCCCTGGATCTTCACCCCCGGTTGAGATCTTATCAGGCGAGCAGCGAGACGGCGGAAAGGGGACGAAGGAGGCGGATCGAATTCCAGCGGCGTGCCGTCTGGGTAAAGCTCCCTCATCACTGCAGAAGGGCCAATGTCGCCACAACCGAGCGCGACCAGCACATTCTCCCACTCCCCCAGGTCGAGCTGCTGAGCAGTGCGCTGGAGCTTCCTGTCCGGAGGGAGCGTGAGGTGGCGCTTCTTGAGTTCCCGCTCAAGAAACTCCTGACCCAGCTTCACGGACTGTTCGCTCTCTTCCTGGCGAATCCAGTGGCGGATGCGCTGTCGTGCCCGGGCCGTCTTTACGAACGCCAACCAATCCCGGGATGGGGTCCGACTAGGAGAGGTGATGATCTCCACCGTATCCCCGTTCCTCAGCTCCCTGGAGAGAGCTGCGATTCGGCCGTTCACTTTCACCCCTCCACATCTCAGGCCGACGTCGGTATGGACGGCAAAGGCGAAGTCGAGGGGTGTCGCTCCGATCGGTAACTGCTTTACCTCCCCCTTGGGCGTGAACACGAAGATCTCGCCTAGAAACAGGTCCATCTTGAGGAACTCCATGAATTCTTCTGGTTCAGAAGCGTGCTGCTGCCACTCCAGGACCTGTCGGAACCATGAGAGCGCCTCGTCAACCTCATCGGCCTCTGTCTCTTCCTCCTTATAGCGCCAGTGTGCAGCGATCCCATATTCGGCCGTACGGTGCATTTCCTGGGTACGGATCTGCACTTCATATCTGCGTCCCCCAGGGCCAAAGACCGTCGTATGGATCGACCGATACATATTCGACTTGGGAGTAGCCAGATAGTCGTGGAACCGCTCCTGGATCGGGGTCCAGGCAGAGTGGATGAGACCAAGAGTCGCATAGCAGTTCTGGACCGTGTCCGTGATGACCCTCATCGCCATGAGGTCGTAGATCTCTTCGTACGGCTTGCCCCTGAGCTCGATCTTATGGTGGATGGACCAGAGGTGCTTCGGACGCCCCATGACCTCAGCGGGAATGCCCGCTTCTCGCAGAAGCTCCTCAAGGGGCTGTTGGAATTCAGCAATATGCTGCTCGCGCTCCTTCCGTCGGGCCTGTACATGCCCACGTAACTCCTTGTATTTGTCGGGCTCGAGGAATTTGAAAGAGAGATCTTCTAGCTCCCACTTGACTTGAGCAATCCCGAGACGGTGTGCCAACGGCGCGTAGATCTCACGCGTTTCGAGGGCAATCCTCAAACGCTTGTCGCCAGGCAGATACTCAAGCGTCCGCATGTTATGGAGTCGGTCGGCCAACTTAATAAGGATGACCCGAGCGTCGTCGGCCATAGAGAGAAGTAGCTTCCGGTAGTTTTCTGCTTGCCGTTCGGTGTGGGAGCGGAATCGTACCTTCCCAATCTTTGTGACCCCATCCACGATCGAGGCCACTTCAGAGCCAAACCGCTCTCGGACGTCGGCGACCGAATAGAGGGTATCCTCTACGATGTCATGAATGAGCCCTGCCACGATCGAGGCGCTGTCCAGTTGAAGTTGGCCCAGGATCTTGGCCACCTCCACCGAGTGACTAACGAAGGTCTCACCCGACGCTCGCTTCTGCCCTCGGTGGGCTTCCTTCGCTACCTCATAGGCCCCACGGATCGTTCCCGTGTCCAACCGGTCAGCATACGGCTCCAGCACCCGCGCGAGGTCTCGCGGGATCCCAAGAATCGTACCTCTCTCCGGGGAAGCGGTTTCGGTCGGCAGATTCATGGAGGGAAGTCTGCTCGGGTGGCTGAGATCAGGGAACCTTTGTGATACCCCTAAAGCTCAAGGGG
>CAUZHN010000053.1:0-15393 GCA_963579625.1 Gemmatimonadales bacterium UBA6960 | reverse complement strand
CGAATATGGAACAGGGTGTGAGCACGGATGTAGCTCCAGGTTTGATCAGAGAGTTGGGTGCCGGGAGGACGCGCCCTCCCCACCAGGAGTGTCGAAAAGCGGGAGATTCTTGTACGAAAGGGAGACCAGACCCCCCAGGGAGAGGGCTGGGTCCCCCTTTCAAAGGACGTGTGGCGACGTCGCAGGATTATAACGTCAATTTGCGCGCAACCCCCGATCCTAAAAGACCCCGTAGCTCCTTCAATTCGCCAGATAGCGGAGAATCGTGAGGTCTAGCTGCTCAACGCTCTGCTGGCCATCCAGTAGAGAGCGGCTTTGCCGGATCCGCGGTGATCTGCAGATGCGCGCATTGGTGATACGAGTATCCACCTGGATTGTTGAACGCGTGCTCGTCCATATGCTGCACGATTTGCAGGATGCACTTTTCGCAGTTGATGTTCGGGAGCTCTATCTCCGTCTCCCAGGGATCCAACCGACCCTCCGGCCGCGTGGGTTGGCCGTCAGCATCAAAACTCGAATGTACGAACAGGCCATCGGCTAGCACGGGAATCTGTGGCGAGTCCTCAATTTCAGCCGACACAGACCAAGGTCCTCTATCGCTATCTCTCGTGGTAGTAACCGGGTCAAGCGGCAACTCTCCGGGATGGTTCACGGCCAACGCTACACGGTAATGTCCGGGATGGTACACGGTTTCCTGAATTCTTAGAGGCAGATTCTGGCCCCCTACGGCTTGGGTAATGGCCCAACTCGGGGTGCCCCAATCAGCATTAGTACCACCACAGGGTCCTGCTTTCTGCGGGTCCCCTCGGTCATTTGTGACGAGCGAAGGGGCGGGGTCTAAAAGCTTGAAGTGGGCTGAGGCACTCGGAAGTCTGAAATCGGCGGAGGTGCCTGGCACGGCTATCGCTAGCCCAGCGACCAGAAGGGGAAATCGGACAGGGTATCTCATTGAAATACTTCCTTTGAAGGTGAAATACTGGGGCGCAATGGCTAGCGATAATACTATCGCTGTACCAGCAGTGGTTCAAGAGCAGTCGACACGGGGATACGAATAGTAATTGTGCCGGTTGCAAATAGTTGTTAGTGAGTGCTTACGCCACGACACCATAAGAGGCTGAGGGAGCCTTACGGAGTTTCCCTGGGCTTCCTTATAAATGCGTCTAACAGGGTTCGAATCTGTGACCCTTAGCTCTGGGGTCTGAGATTGGCTTTCGCCCAGGACAAGTAACTCCGGGAGGATTTTGAGCGGACCAAAAGAAAGCTCGATATGAGAAAGTAGTGCGTTTGCTTCGAGAAGCTGGATGCGATCCCTATCAACGTGTTTGGGGGGCTACTGTCACAACGCCGGTCTCGGCGTATTTCGAAAGATATGAAAACGGGCGAAAGCAGAACTGGACCGGTCCACGGGAGCAGTTCTCAATACGCCATCGCATACGCAATGAGATTAAAGGCCAAACTGAATGCGAAATTAGACCGGTCGTAAGGGTAACTCGGTTGTTCAGCCCATTCCCACGCGTCGCCAAGGTCGCTGTTGTGAGCCATGACGACCATGAGGCGACCATCGTCATCGAAGATTCCGCGTATGGTAGGTGTACAGGAACTGCCGTAATAGCATTCCCCGTAGTAATCTGGATTTCCGGTGGATCCAGCACCCTGGTTGGGCACTTGGAGGATCTCCTCAATCGGGTAGATAATCCGAAAGATCAGGTGATCCATGGGGATGTCCTCAATCTGGTGATTGGGGAGGACCTGTCTGATTTCACGTTCGAAATTGGCCCACTCATTTCTGTCCCAGAAGTCGTCGATGAAGAGAAAGCCGCCGGCGAGCAGATAGCTCCTCAGACCCTCTACCTCAGGTGGCGTAAGGGCCATGCGACCAACTTCGAGCATGTACAGGAAGGGGAAGCGGCGGAGTTGCGGATTGTCTAGGGTGATAGGATTTTCGCAGGAGAAGGTGTCCCACCCAAGGGTTCGCTGCAGGACATAGATGAACTGCCGGTCCGCCTTCGGGAAGTCCGTGGACCAGCCTCCTCTGCCGTAACCCCGTCGGGAGCTTGAGTACGCGCCTCTTGTAAAGTAGAAATTCTGGTGAGGATTGGGCTCCGGCCGGTTTATGTACCCGCGGGGACACTCCTGTTGCAGACTGAATCCGGGGCTCGGTGCCTCGCTGGGGTGTGACGGCGGAAGGCTCCTGTCCAGTGCCGCAGTATGGGAATCTCCAGGGGAGGCAAAGACAAAGGCGCCGACGGCCAGCATCACCGCCAGGGTGGTTCCTCCTCCTAGCACTCGCGCGGGTACCAAGGCGGGCCTCACCGGTCGATAGAAAGAACAAGGCGCACGAAAGTTACCTCACTTGTCAGACTCTCCTCTATATACGGAGGTATCTGGAGGGGGCACAAGGTCAAATGCTCTTCGACCCTTGCCTGACCTGAACCCCTTCCGTACCCTCCCTCCGAATATTATATCGTTTAAATTACACAAAGGTTCGGCTCTTCTCAAAAGGCTCGGAAAAGCCTTTCCATCCACGCAGGTCCAACTTGAGCTCTGATATTCACGTGTCAATACCGACAGAGACAGTACAGACAGCGGGAATTCAGCTTCTTAGAGGGGTCGAAGAGTCCGTACACCGAGAAGTCGTCGGGCAGGATGAGACTATCCAGGGGCTCCTCATCGCACTTCTGACTGGCGGTCACGTCCTTCTGGAAGGGCTTCCTGGATTGGCGAAGACCCTGCTTGTCCGGTCTCTTGCTGGTGCTCTTCGTATCTCCTTTCGCCGAATTCAATTCACGCCAGATCTACTCCCCGGAGATGTCATAGGGACCCCGGTCTATGATCAAGGAACGGGAGAGTTCCGGGTCTACAAGGGACCGGTGTTCGCGAATATGTTGCTTGCAGACGAGATCAACCGGGCGCCGCCCAAGGTGCAATCCGCACTCCTGGAGGCGATGGAGGAAGAGCAGGTTACGATCGACGGCACTACGTATCCCCTCCCGTCCCCTTTCCTCGCCCTCGCAACCCAGAACCCGATCGAGCAGCAAGGTACCTATCCGCTCGCTGAAGCTCAGCTCGATCGATTCATGATGAAGTTGCAAATCGGCTACCCCAGCCGTGATGAAGAGGGGGAGATCATCGAGCGTATTGCCTTGAGTCATATTAGTGCGGAGGGGGTCGACCCCTCACTGGATGAGGACCTTGTGTCAGAGAAAGGAGGAGTGGCCACTATTCCGGAAGTCCTTGAAGCCCGAGCCGAGCTTAACGGCGTGAATGTAGATCGGAAGATCCGGGACTACGTCGTCGACCTAGTGTTGGCGACTCGGGAGCCTGCGGACGCGGGTCTGCCGGAGTTCGAGGACCTTATCGAGTTCGGCACCTCACCGCGAGCGAGCATCTTTCTGACCCGAGCGGCGCGCGCTCACGCATATATCGAGGGCCGGGACTTCGTTCTTCCTGATGACGTCAAGTCCATGGCCTACCCGGTGCTTCGGCACCGGTTACGTACCACCTACGAGGCCGATGCACAGGGGATAGAACCCGATGATCTGATCGACCGGCTCCTCGACACGGTGCCCTCCCCTTAGGGAACGGCGCCGCACATGCTGAGAAGCCTGGGGAGGCGTGCTCTTCGGCTCCTGGTACGACGACCTGAGGGAGACCTGCCGTCTGTCGACATCCTTCGGCAGGTTCGACGGCTTGAGCTTCGCACTCGTGGGCTCGTGGACTCACTCTTCCCTGGTGAGTACTTGTCCGTCTTTCACGGTCGGGGCCTAGAGTTCTCCCACGTCAGAGGCTATCAGGTCGGCGATGACGTCCGGGCGATCGACTGGAAGGTCACGGCCCGCCGCGGCACACCGTTCGTCAGACAGTTTGTGGAGGAACGAGATCTGCTCCTAGTGCTTCTCGTTGATGTTTCGGGGTCGGGCCGATTCGGTCCTGGCGAGAGGAGCGCGGCAGAGGTGGCGGCAGAGATCTCGGCCGCACTCGCATTTGCTGCCGTCCGGAATCAGGACAGAGTCTCCCTCCTGCTCGTGAGTGACCGGGTTGAACACTTTATTCCACCCGGGTCGGGGAGAAAACATGTAGTTGGTCTGCTCTCTGATCTGATTTCGCACAAGCCACGAGGACGGGGTACTGACCTGAGCATCGGGCTGGATTGGCTCAGCCGTACCCTCTCCGGCCGGGGCACAATCTTCCTGATCAGTGACTTTATTCAGAGTAATCCAGGGTCGCCATTCCGCAAGACACTGATAAAGCTAGCGGGGGCTCATGACCTGGTCGCGATCCGACTTGTTGCGGAGGCGACGCTAGAGCTACCGGACGTGGGATGGGTTGAGCTGACCGATCCGGAGACTGGTCGCAGGGTGACTCTCAATACCGGACGGAGGAAGGTGCGCGAGCACTACCGTCACAGCGTACTCCGAGATCAGGCTGACACCGCTGCCCTCCTCGGCCAGGTCGGGGCCGAGTTGGTCGACATCAATACCGCTGGAGATCCAGTCGCTGCCCTCGACTCCTTTTTCCGCATGCGGCGGAGTACACCCCGATGAGTTCGAGGCTGGCAAATGTGGTGATTCTCCTTGCCGCAGTGCTCGGGGCTATAGCGGATCGTGAGCTTCTGGGGCAGTCCCAGGGTCCCCCAATTGAGGCCCGTCTGGTGGCGTTTACGGTGGACCCACAGTCCCCGGAGTTCGGGGAGGTGTTCGACCTTCAGCTCACAATCAGGATCGCGCCCGGGGTCATAGCGTTCCTTCCGGATACCCTCGTTTCAGCAACGGCCTCAGTGAGTGCCGGGCCGGGAGATTGGAGTGAGATCGCCGGCCCAGGTGATTCAGTAGATGTTCGAGCAAACTATCCAGTGATGGGGTTCTTGAATGGTCGGGTAGACCTGCCATCGTTGGAACTCTGGATCCGGCAGGTGACGGATCCAGAGATGAGTGGTGTGAGGCCGGCGAGCGACCTGGGTGACGCGCTACTGGACCCCGTGGACGGAGCCCGGAGAACCCTGATTCCTGTTGGGGCCATCCAGATCGCTCCGCTCAGGGAGATGGCCGAGGCAGGCGACGCTCTCTTTCCGAGGCCACCTGCAGATGTGCTCGGCGGCCAATGGAGCATCTGGCTCCTCTCTGCGATCGGCGTCACGATCATTGCCAGCACGGTCTTGGCCTGGTTTTTGATCTCGCGCTGGAAGCTGGCGAATAGTGCCACCGAGGGACACGACCAGGGTAGATCACCACGGGATGAGGCTCTTCGTGAGCTCGACCGAATCCGGGAACTCGGGTGGCATGCCGAGGGCCGATTTGTCGAGTTTTACGAAGGTTCGACTGCGGTCCTCCGGGGCTTCTCGGCGCAGTACGAGCAGGAGTGGGGTATCGCCCTGACAAGCAGTGAGTTGCTCGAGAGGCTCCGCGACCGCTGGGGTCCCAGTTCGGTTGAGGTCCTCGCGTCCGCGGTATCGGTAGCCGAGTGGGTGAAATTCGGGCGGTATCGCCCGGAAATCGAGGCTGCGGAGGGACACTGGATGATGATTCGCGACTGGATCGTGGGCATGCCCGAAGGATGATGCAGATCGAATTCGCCCGACCTGACCTTCTCTATCTTCTTGCCCTCCTGCCGTTTTGGGGCCTCCTCGTTTGGCCGAGAGTAGGTCGAGGTGTTTTGTACACCAGGGGAGATCCGAGGGAGAAGCGGCTGTGGTGGTCCAGTGTGCGAGCGGCTCTGATTCTCACGGCTCCCCGGCTCTTGAGAGCGGCGTCCTTGGCGTGTCTCGTGGTGGCGCTTGCTGGACCCGAGCGAGTCGAAACCATCGAAGAGATAACCACCGAAGGAAAGGGTCTTGGATTGGTCGTCGACCTCTCGAGCTCAATGTTGGCAGAGGACATGGGTGACCGAATCAGTCGGATCTCGGTGGCCCGTGAGGCAGCTGCTCGTTTCGCACTAAGGCGTCCCTATGATGAGTTGAGTCTCGTGGGATTTGGGGGCGAAGCCGTGACCAGAGTTCCGCCGACCACAGATCCCGAGTTGATAGCCCAGGGTGTCGAGACGCTGGAGATACAACTCGTTCGCGACGGCACCGACATCTCGGGTGCGGTATTGACGGCCATTGCACGGCTCCTGGAGTCTGAGCGTGAACCGAGGGTCGTGATCCTGTTGACGGACGGCGCTCATAACGGTGTCGAGCTGCCTCCGCTTGCTACGGCTCGGGCCGCCGCTGCGCTTGATGTCCGGATCCATGCAATCAGTTTTCTCTCTCCCGAAGAGTCATCTTTTGGCCAGCGTACAATCGGACGACAGCGGCTGGCCCAGGAGCGCGAGACCGTGCTCGAGGGCCTATCTGGACTCACTGGTGGGCAGTATTTCCGCGCTTCCAGTCCGTTCGCGCTCGACTCTATTTACCGGGCAATCGATCGGATCGAAAGCCCGGTACGGCAGCTTGTTGAGCGGGAAATTCGTCACTCTTACCGGGCATTGTTCTTCCTCCTAGGCCTGTCTCTCCTGGGGGTTGAGATGCTGCTTCGCGGATCTCGATGGGGGCTTGTTCCATGACGTTTCAGGACCCTTCGTTTCTTCATCTCGGAGTGGGGCTGACCGCACTGATCATGGTGGGTCTCTGGAGTCACGCTGGACGACGACGTCGCCTAGCAGAGTTTCTTGGCGGACAGCGGGCGGTAGACCGGCTTTCCCGGTCTAACTTGTACCGACTCAGGATTGAGCGAGCTCTCTTCTTGGGACTCGGTGGGCTGGCACTTGCCATCGCGGCGGCGGAGCCACGCTGGTTGGAGTTTCCAGAACCAGGGCTGCCGGTGAAACAGGTGATCCTGGCGATCGATGTTTCAGCGTCCATGCAGGCGGCCGATGTATCCCCGACAAGACTTGCACGGTCTGTGGGGGTTGCTGGCGAACTGGTCGATGCGCTTGAGGATCACCGAGTTGGCCTGTTGCTCTTCGCAGGAACCGGATATCCGCTCGCACCGCCGACTCACGATCATGAGGCTCTTCGTTTTCTCCTGGGAGGGATAACGCCGACGATCGCAAGCTCTCTCGATCCGGGGACGCTCCTGTCCGTCGGAATTGAAGAAGGAGTCGAGCTCCTTGAGCGGCCCACCGCGGTGGCTGTTAGGACAGAGGGGCGGGCTATCGGTGCCGACCTGTCGGGTCAGGAGCTAGTAGGGGAAAAGCTCATCGTTCTGATCGGCGATGGCGAGACCGGTGAGAACGACGACGGAGTGTCCAGGGCGATCGAAGTGGCCCGGGAAGCAGGGATTGGGATTCACACGGTTGGAGTAGGCACGACGTCAGGAGCAGGGATGATCATGCCCTCTGGCACCTACCAGCTGGGAGGCCCGGTTCTGGACGCGACTGGAACTAGGGGCATGTCACAGCTTCGAGAGCCGCTGCTTCGCGAGGTGGCTGCAGCGGGAGGTGGTCAGTATGTTAATGCTTCAAGTGAGACCGAACTTCGGGCTCTCCGCGTGGATCTTGAGGACCCGTCCCTAATCCCCGATCTGAGTCCTGGTGACGGTGTGCCGATCTGGGCGCGCTACGATCTCTCCTTCTTACTAGGCCTGGGAGCGCTCCTCTTGATTCTAGCCGAGGGCATGCTTGATGTGACCTTACCGTGGGACCGGTCCACCCGTAGGCTGAGGTTGGGATGACAACGGATGAGGGAAGGAAGGAGGTCTGGGGGAACAGTCGCCGTTGGGCCTTGATAGCGATGGTGGCCACCGCGCTTCTTGTACCAGTTTTCCTCCGGCAGGACCACCTCAGCCTCGAACGTGGGAATCGGCTCTACCGGGCTGGAGATTCCCCAGCCGCTGCGGAAATCTATCGCGGTTCCGAGGGAGAGGGCGATAGGATCCCTGTCGCTCGCTATAACCTAGGTACGGCTCTCCTACAGATTGATCCTGATTCGGCGGAGGTCTACCTGCGCGGAGCGTCGGAAAGCCAGGATCCCACTGCTGCTCAACGCGGATTCTACAATCTGGGGTACCGTTTTCTTACGGCTGTTCAGGGTCCATCGGAACCTGATTTAGCGATGGAGGCACTGTTTGGAGCAGTCGAAAATAATCGGGCAGCCCTCCACTTGGATC
Organism: Gemmatimonadales bacterium UBA6960; assembly: GCA_963579625.1. GTDB lineage: Bacteria > Gemmatimonadota > Gemmatimonadetes > Longimicrobiales > Gaopeijiaceae > JAAXGI01. Next base: position 7,309 of record CAUZHN010000053.1, on the reverse strand, counting down.
CCACCGATGAGAGAGCTCGTTGGAACCTAGCCTTAGCACAGCGCAGGCTAGATGCATTGGTTCCTCCAGGAGAGCAAGTCAACAGAGAAAGTAGTTCGAGTGAGAGTGATGATGAGGTCGCTATCGATGATCAATCGCTCGCCCGTTCGGAGACTGCTGACGCCAGGTCTGGTCTCGAGCCAGAGGATGCCAGGATGGCCGATAATACCGGTGAGCGTCAGGGCGCTCGGGAGGGAGCCCGTGAAGCTTGGGCCAGTCAGGATCCGGGGCCGCTGACTAGGACGGCGGCGTTCAGATTGCTCGAGAGGGTCAACGACGAGCCCGAGTCCCTGATTCGCGGGATTCTCTGGTCTCATCGCCCGGATATCGCCTGGTGGGAGTCCCAGCCGTACCCGGGAGGTGGGTGGTAAACTCTACGGCGAGACGACCACCTCCACGAATCCATTCGTCCAGCAGCACTGGTCGCCTTGACCGCTGTCGACTGCGTCGTGGTTGTCGACCATAACGCGCAGGAGATACTCGCCCGGTTCATCGAAGGTCACCCTGAAGTTCGCGGCTCCATCGTCTGAGTCGAGTGGGATTTGAGTGCTGTTGAGCATTGGGGGTTCATCTTCCGGGGGTTGCTCCGCGATGATGGTTGCGAGTTCGGGGCCCCGATGCGTCCACATGGTAACTCGCACCGCGACCTCTTCTCTCGGTGCATTGGGCTCCAGTTGATCCCTGGCCCAGAACGTGAACTCGATCGGTTCTCCAACGCTTGCGGTCCTCGGTTCAGACCGAAGGGGATCCCCAATCCCGAACCTCTCCTCTCCCTCTGGCTCCATCCTCAAGAACGGGGGACTGCTACCCATCGCCATCGGGAACTTCAACTCGTACGCCTCGTGGGAAGACGAAGGCCCGGAGAACATCTCCCCACCGCTCTGGAAGGTCCAGGTAACCGCTCGGTCGATGGGCCAGTCGGGTGGCACCGTTACCACAAACACTCCCCGCTGTCGCCGGATGGGAAACCATTCGGGTTGCAGGCCGTCGAACTCTGCTGGCTCAATGAAGTTGTCCTCTCCCAGTGGAATATAGGTCGGGTTGTCACCCAGATTCCGGTTGAAATATCCGAAGGAGAGTGTCCTTGATCCGTCGGGATTGAGGTAGAACCCCTCAAAGAACGGATGTATGGTTTCGCCAGCGGTAACTCTGGGCGCGAGAGGGTATCGCTGAGCCTCGATCGGCGTCCAACTGGTGAGGACAGCCAGGGTCGTAAGACCACACACGGCCAAGCGGATTTGCATTTAATTCTCTCCACAGTCCTTAAGAAAAGCTATGATGTTTAGTACCTCTCGCCTCCGCCAACCCCAAGCGAGGGCCACATTGCATCCACCTACAAAAATGGGGGTCTGGGGGCTAACTCGCTATCCCCCAGACCCCCCATTTTGCATTGCCCATCAAGTACGGGCTTGAAGCCGCTAGCCGCTTAGTTCAGCCTCCTGCCATGTTGCGAAGTTCCTCTAGAGCCTCCCTCTGCGCCAGCAGTTGATCGAAATGATCCTGATCCAGGTGCGTAATCGCGATCCACGCGTGCGACATCTCGTCCGTGGTACGGCTGCCCCGACCGACGTAGACAGTCGGATCGGGGTTGCTCTTGTTGTTGGCTGAGTTGTCGTACCACTGCGTCAGTACTATCACTGAACCTTCTGGCACGAGGGGAGCTACATGATCCTCGTACACATGGCTGAGGTGCCAGTACGCGGTCCAGTTGCTGACCATCGAGACCAAGTCTCTCTCGCCCGTATCGGGATGGAAGATCTCGAGTGAGCCTGCGACTAAGCGGAAGTGTCCGTGCGGCTGCCAACTGTCGATACGGACCGGGTGGTCAAAGGAATGGAATCCCTGCGTCATCGCCGTTCCATGAGGCGCTAGGTCGATGTCCCCCTGGAGGGAGTAGGAACGGAGGTTTTGGTCGTAGTCAGCTGCGTAGTTCTCAGGATAAAGCCAGATCCCAACCTCAAGGACATCGTCCACGACCTCGGTCCCGTTGGGATAGTAGTGGATATCGAAGGCTACCTGGGAGTTTTCAGGCGCCTTCCGGCATGCTCCCTGTGGGATGATCTCGCCTAGCTTCCCGAGCGCGTATTCGGACAGACGACCGAATGCCTCCCACTCACCGTCCTCGTCCTGTATCTGGAAGCGCGAATTCCCGTGGTGTACCGCTGTACGTCCCGTAACTGACGGCTTCGTCTCAATCGCCATGATGCAGCGATCGGCCTCTATCCCCGATGGCACTTGAGGACGCCACCAGCGATCCCCGCCCTCCGCCGGCACGGTGTAAGGACTTGACCCAACCACCATGTCGGGTTGGCCGAACCTGTCGGCAAGGCGCCACTCAGCAGCATCAGGCCACACCACTGGTGGCGGCATATCGGCCAGGTCGCCGGAAGGTGCTCCGGCGTCGACCCACTCTGCAATCATCGTGATCTCTTCCACCGAGAGCCGTGCGTCTGATTTTAGCTCTTGGATACCGGCGTTCGTATCGTAGTGATACGGGGGCATCTCCTGTGTGATCACCTTCTCTTTGATTATCGGTGCCCAGGGACGCACCTCGTCATAGGTCAGGAATGACATCGGTCCGATCGCTCCGGGCTGATGACAGACCTGGCAATTCTCCTGGAGAATGAGGGCGATGTCCGGGGCGAAGGTCACTTCGTCCTGATCAGCATTCTGCGCGGCCGCGGGGCCTGAAAGGGCGAGTAACACGCCCAAGGCCAGCGCAGGAGCCACACTCCGCCACATCCAACCTTGGTATCTCGTGAATTTCATGGTGTCATTCTCCTGGCAGAACCGATTCTCGAAAACGAGACAACCCACCATTCTAATTTGGGTTAAAAATATCCGGCTCGCCGAGCAAATGTCAAGGAATACGCTCAAGGATCAGGAAACACGAGTCGCGCGGTCCAAAATTCCCCTCATAGCATGATTTGCTGCTCAAAAGGACGAGCACAGCTCTCTCTTGTTAATCGGTCGAAGGGCTCAACGTGTTTGTTGAAAAAACATGGGGGTCAAAAGGTGTAGAATACTCCGGGTGCGACCGATCAAATATCAAAGAACTCTTGTCCTTAGGGCGTGACTGTCACCGGCACGTATCCGTTGGACCAGCAGCATTGGTTGTCGAAGCTGCTGTCTGACGCCCTGAAGTTGTCCACACGAACCCGGAGCACGTACTTACCTGGTTCACGGAAGGTGGCCATGTTGTCAGCCCTTCCCCACCCCTCCATATCTACGCGTTCAGTCCCATAGTCGAATTCCACCCGGCCCGGCCCCTGGTGCTTTTGCCAGGTGACGTTCACGGGAATCCGTTGGTTGTTCTCACGCTCACCTAGATCCCGTACGAACACCGTCAGGGGTAGCCCGGCGGCGGCCCTTATCGTCTGACGATCCGCGTACACTCCTTCCCTGCTGGTCGCCTCCGGACCGGCCTCCGCGAATCGGAGGATGGGAGGCAATGAGCCTGCTGAAGCTGGGAGGTAACCAAGCTCGTACGCTGGGGAGGTGACGCGCCCGGGAATCGAGTACGTATGGCCTGCGTGGCTCAGCGTCCAGACCACGTCTCTATCAGATAAATGTGCTGGCAGACGGATTGCGAAGGCGCCCCGCTCACGACGGCCGATGAAGCCGCCCCGATATACGGGGGGGAAGTGCGACGGCTGTACCCCGTCGAACTCTACCGGCTCGATGAAGTTGTTTGGGCCCAGGGGAATGTCTACGGTCTCTTCAGTGTTTCGGTTCATAAAGCCGAAGGAGAGCGTAAAGCTGCCGTCGGCATTCGGGTACCACCCATCGAAGTATGGGGCAACGAGGTCGCCCGTGGGCTTCAGGGGTGAAAGCGGGAATGAAGGCCGTTGCGCTTGTATGGGGAGCGTGGTCAGTCCGACCACGGCGACCGCAAACCCCGCAATTGCTACGCTGCGTTGCGTCATTGAACTCTTATCAACCCCAGGGGATGACGTTGGCTTGCCCTGTAATCGTATGTACCTGGTCTACGTTGAAAAGAGCCCACAGATCTTCCTGGAGGCTCCTTCGGTCGACTCTCACTTCAAACGGGCCACGGTCCGAGCAAGGAGGCCATGCAGGAGTCTACGGGGCGTCATTCTCGGTCGCTCGTCTCCGCTCGGAAACCATCTGCTCGTAGCCTTTCTCATCGAGATGAGTCACAGCTATCCAGGCATGGGACATTTCATCTGCTGTGCGCTGACCCGTACCGACCCATTGATCGGGGTCCGGGTTGTAGGGATTGTTATCGGTATTGTCATACCAGGCCGTGAGGGTCATCACGGCGCCTGCCGGGATGAGCGGCGCAACATCGTCTTCGTATATGTGGCTGAGGTGCCAGAGCGGGTTCCAGTTCGAGATCATGCTGACCATCTCACGGCGCCCCGTTTCCGGATAGAAGATCTCCAGCGACATTGCTACCATCCGCAGGTGCCCATGCGGCTGAAAGCTGTCGATCCGTACCGGGTGATCGAACGAGTGGAATCCTTGGGTCATTAAGGTCCCGTGGGGTGGGATGTCGTAGTCGCCACCCTGCAGGAAATACAACGTCAGGTTCTGACGGTACGCTGTCTCCTCCACAAAGTCCTCATCGTGGAACCAGATCCCGACCTCGACCTGATCGTCGGGGATCTGCTCGCCCGCGGGAAAGTAGTGAATGTCCCAGGCCACGTAAGAGTTTGCCGGAGCCGTCCTACATGCATCCGTCGGTACGATCTCCCCCAGCTTTCCGAGCGCATACTCGGAAAGGCGACCGTTCTGTCGTATGTTCCCGCTCCGGGTCTCAGTGCGGAAGGTCGAGTTCGCGTGGTGTGTCACAACTCGTCCCGGGACGGAAGGCTTTGTTTCAATCGCTTTCATGCAGCGGTCCTCCTCGAGCCCGGTAGGCACGACCGGCTGCCAAAATATGTCTTGACCGCCCAAGGGAACGGTATACGGTGCAGAGGGGATTACGAGGTCCGGTTGCCCGAATTCAGCAGCTAGGCGCCACTCGCTAGCATCGGGCCATTTCACGGGTGCAGGCATGTCGGCGGGGTCACCCAGAGGCGCACCGGAGTCCACCCAAGCGACGATGGTCTGGATCTCCTGTTCGGAGAGACGCTTGTCCTCCTTCAGTCGCTGAATACCGATGTCGGTGTCATAGTGATACGGGGGCATTGCACGCTTGATGACCCTCTCCCGAATCAACGGTGCCCAGGGACGGACGTCTTCAAACGTCATCAGAGACATCGGACCGATGGCGCCTGGCTGATGGCAGATCTGGCAATTCTCCTGTAGGATTTCCACGATGTCCCCGGTAAAGGTCACTTCGGTGACATCGTCTATTTGCTGGTGGGTTAACGCCGGTTCCGGGAAAGCAACCAGGGCGGCAACTGCGAACACAGGCAGTAAACTCAAAATGCTCCAGCGCGGCCTGTGCGTGAATGAGTGATCCCTCATGGCGTGGACCTTCCGGAAGGGAAGACGAGTCGTCAATGCGGCATCCTGCAAATGTTAACAGGGACAGGATTCACCTGTTGAGAACGATAATCGTTCGGATCCCGCCAAGCTGTCAAGCGCTCTTCCGGTCGCTCCATAGCCTTCGGATACTGGCAGAAGCACCTTCTCTATCTGGGATCCAAGCCAAGCTGTTCGGGGGTTTTGCCCCGTTCTGAATCCGTCTGGTGCGGGGCAGGTCGTTCAACCACGAACAGATGGTGTCGGTGGCCGACGATGTTCAACCGTTTAGAACGCAATACAACGGCACCTTCATCCCGGAAGGACACTTCCCAATCGAAGACTGTGCGGAAATGGGGGGTCTCGGCTCCCGACTTGCTCCGGGTCATCGCGCGGGTTCGGTTGGCCACATGATCAGCGATCTCTAGGAGCCTGCGCTCCCAGTCCCATTGATAGGTCGATTCCGTCACCACGACCCTTTCGCGGGCCACGCGTAGAGCTTCAGCGATCACGCGGTTGGGGTCTTCGGCGTGGTGGAGGGCGAGGGAGACCAGCACCGTGTCCACTGAGTGGTTTGCTAGGGGGAGGTCCAGGCCGTTATAGACCGCTCCCGGGATCGTTACTCGGAAGAACGGCCCGACGTCCATCAACAAGAAACGCCGGTTACTTCTTTCTAGAGCCCGAGCGACATACCCCTCACCGGCACCTAGGTCCAAGATGAGGCTTCCCTTCAGATGTGGGGCGATTTGCCGAGCTTTGCGATGTCCGGCCATCTGGAGACATCGGTCACGAATTGCTCCTTCTCCCTCGACGACAAGGAAGATCCCGATTCCACTCCAGAACACGGTCACCGGAAGCACCTGGGGTACTCCGATGTATACGAAGTAAGTGAGAAAGGCCGCCCAAGACGCCCAGACCCACGCTCCCCTTAGAAACGGCGTAAAGGGGACGAGGGCCAGACCCCAGGTGAGATACCAAGGATGGACGGTTGTCGAGGTCAGAAGGTAGAGGCCCAGGACAGCCAGGCTTGCTCGAAAGAATCCCTCCTTCCTGCGGATTGGCCATCGAAGCCACCCCCAAGCAGCTCCTACTAGGAAGATCCCTCTGAGAATTGGGCCTATTGTCTTTCCCCAATCGGCTCCCGTCAGCCACAGCCCCGCTTCTTTCAACGCGAAGTACAGGCCCGCATTGAACTCGAAGAGGCGAACATACAGGTCTAAGGAGGACCCCACGGCCCGCATCACACCAGGGAAGTAAAAGGGGGCGAGGAGGGCGAGACCCAAAACGAAGGCAGGTGCAGCGGCATCCAGAGTCTTCCGCGGACCGGTCTCCTCCCATTGTCTCCGTAAGAGGAGTGGCCCAATAAGAAAGGGAATGCCCTTGGCAGCTCCCGCAAGAACAAGGCCCACCCACGACAGCTTTTGCTTCTGTTTGGAGATGCCGTATGCCATCATCCCGAGTCCAAAGATTAGCCCACTCTCAGAGTGCCCTCCGGCCGTCAGGGTGATAAGGACCAAGGGATTCAGCGCATACAGGGCCAGCATTCCGGGCCGGATCCCCATGGCTCGCACCGCTCCGAAGAGAAAGGCGAGTCCGGTCATCTCCAAGAGCATGAACACGGCCTTCACAGCAAACGCCGCCGCCGGCCAGCCAGCCCACTCGTAGATCACTCCCCCTGTGAGGAACACGATTTGCGAAAGGGGAGGATAGATGGAGTGGTAGTCGGGGGAATTGATCTCGCTGAACAAATCCGAATCCTGGAAACTCCCCAGTTCGGGTGCCGAGGGTATGAACCGAAAGGGGTTGACTCCTGACGCGCTCAGCCACCCGTCCCATA
>CAUZHN010000052.1:0-16293 GCA_963579625.1 Gemmatimonadales bacterium UBA6960 | reverse complement strand
CAGGAGTAGAAGGCATCTTCGGAGCAGTGGGGTGCTTGTCGTCCCATCGCTCGGATCCCTCATCCGAAGCTCTTCGTCCCTGGGGGATGCTTTCTCAGGGAGTTCAGATATGCGAAGGAGCTGGTGTCCTCGGAAGGCGTCTCCGAAGGGGAGGGGCTTTGCCCGCACTCTGGCCGGTATTGCAGCGCCCGTATATCCTGCGCAATGATGTTCAGGGTTGCTCCGTCCTTCCGGAGATTTCCTCGGACGAGTAGGAAGGGCTCTATGCGTATGGCGGCCCGACATCTGTCATATATTTTCGGCTTAACAATCACATTTATATGACCGTATTCATCTTCAATTAAAATAAATACATATCCCTTTGCAGTCTGTGGTCTCTGTCGGGCGATTACGATGCCTGCCAGAGTCACCGTCGATCCCTCGGAGAGCTCAGGCAGTCGATCTGACGAGAGAGTCGAGGGAGGAAACCGATCGCGAACCAGACTCAGGGGGTGTAGCTTGGTGGAGAACCGGAGCATCCGGTATTCGGCTATGATCCGGTCACGTTCATCTAGGTCATGGAAAGACCGATCCGTATCGGTGTCACTGAGTACAATGGAGAACTGCGGGTCGTCCGATCTTCCCTGGGCCTGGGTACGTTCTGTGTCCGGCCCCAGCCAGAGCCCCGTTTGCCAGATGAGTTCCGGACGCGTGAGCCCAAGCTTGTCCAGACCTCCCACCCAGATGAGGTTTTCCACGGCGGGCCGTTTGAGGGCGGCCGGGGTCCGCCTGAGAAAATCCACTAGGGAACTATAGGGGTCGTTTCGCTCTCGTTCCTCTACCACCTGGGTAGCGATATCGGTACCCCACCCCCGAACAAACCCGAGCCCTATCCTCAGATCATTTCCCTCGGCCGTGCAGATGACCTGGCTTAGGTTCACATCGGGAAGCAGGGTCCTGATTCCGTTTCGGCGCGCATCCCGTCCCAGGGCGTCGAGGGAGTAGAACCCCATGGGTTGATTGTTGAACAGCGCCACGTAGTACTCAGCGGGGAAATAGTGGCGAAGCCAGGCTGATTGATAGGCCAGAAGTGCAAACGCTACGGCGTGGGACTTAGGGAAGCCAAATTCGGAGAACCCCACTACCTGCCGGAACACCTCTTTCGCCGTCTCTTCGTCCACACCCTGGGCCAGGGTCCCCTTGAGGAACGCCTCCCAATGTGACCGCATCGCGTCCTTCGATCGCTTCCGGCTCATCGCACGACGCAATGATTCCGCCTGGCCGTCGGTGAATCCAGCCAAGTCTCGGCAAACCTGGAGCACCTGGTCCTGGTAGATGATGATGCCCAGCGTTTCCTCGAGCGCATTCTCAAGAAGAGGGTGGTCATAGGGGATCTGGTAGTCGGGGTCTTCTCTCTGGGCTTCCCTTCTTCGTATGTACGGGTTTACTGCACCACCTACGATAGGGCCGGGGCGTACGATGGCTACCTGGACCGATAGCTCCGCGATGTTGGAGGGAAGCGTACGACGGAGCATCTGGATCTGGGCACGGCTCTCGACCTGGAAGATTCCGACAGTGTCTCCTTCCTGAATACGCCTGTAGACCTCTGGGTCTTTCATGTCGATGCGAGACAGGTCTAGTTTCCCGCTCCGTTCCGCGATCAAATCCACCGCTTCTTCCACCAGGGAGAGCATGCCCAAAGCCAGGAAGTCAATCTTGATGAACCCGGCGTCGTCGCATGAATCCTTGTCCCACTGACAGAGAAAGCGTCCCTCCATGGCTGCCGGCTCCAGGGGAACCAATTCCACGAGAGGACGACTGGAGATGATCATGCCTCCTACATGCTGGGAGATGTGACGAGGAAGGCCGTTAATCTCCTCCACTCGCTTGAGGAAGAGGGTCCACTGGCGGCTGTTCAGCTTTTCCCGGAACTCGGGAAATCGAGTTAGGTCCTCCTGAAGTCCGGCGGCGGAGCGGTGTTCGGCCAGCTTCGACACCTTCTCCAGATCACCAGGAGGAAGATCGAGGGCCTTTCCCACCTCTCGGACGGCGGAGCGGAGGCGATACGTAGGGAAGGTCGCCACGAGACCTGCGTGGTTGTGCCCATACTTTTCATAGACCGCCAGGATGAGTTCTTTGCGGATTTCCCGAGGAAAGTCTAGGTCGATGTCGGGGACGGATCCGACGGCGTCATTCAGGAACCGTCCCAGAAAGAGATCGGCCTCGACCGGGTCCACATGGGAAAGGCCGATGAGGTAGCAGATGATGGACGAAACGGATGAGCCCCGGCCTCGGCCGGGAGGAAGCCCGGATTTCGCCCTGGGCGCAGCTCCCCGAACTCGAGCCGCGACATCCCGTGTCAGCTCCATGATGTCCCGATAGACCAGGAAAAAACCTCCCAAGCCATGGTGTTCCACCAGACGTAGCTCCTCTTCCAAGCGGTGCTCCGCCTCGGCTCTTCGTTTCCGTTCGGAAAAGGCTGCGTGGAGGTCCTCCGGATAGCGCTCCTCCAATGCCGCTCGGGTGACCGTAGCCAGGACCTCCATGGCGGTTCCGTGCTCATTTCCCTCGAAATCGGGAAAGACGTAGCCCAGGTCTTCGGTCAAATCGAAGGCGGCACAGCGCTCAGTGACTCGGAGGGTATTGATGAGCGCGTCTGGACGTGAAGCGAAACGATTGGCCATCTCACTCGGAGAGGCCAAATAGAACTCCGCATTCGGACGTCGTCGTTTGTGGGAGCTGTCCAGCGTGGAGCGATGGCGGATCGCGGTGAGAACATCCTGGAGAGGATGCCGTTCTGGATGGTGATAGTGGACGTTTCCCGTGACGATGACCGGAAGTCCTAATTGGTCGGCGAGTCGGGCCAGGCGTCGCATCCGATTCTGATCTCCACGAACCCGGTTGTCCTGGAGTTCTACAAAGATGTTTTTTGGCCCGAACGCATAAATGAGACGTTTGGCAAAGGCTTCGCCCGTAGTCGTGGAATCTTCGAGGGCCTCGAGGAGGGGGCTTCTACGGCATCCGGTGAGTAGGATAAGCCCCTCGGTTCGTTCGAAGAGCATGTCCAGGTGAAGGGAAGGGACGCCGCGAGGGCTGGTTCGATGTGCCTCAGTGAGAAGGCGTGAGAGGTTTGCATATCCCTGCGGTGTCTCAACCAGGAGGGTGAGGTGCCACCGATCCACGGGTTCGTTGGAGCGAGAGGAGTGTGTGTCGTCTGCTTGCGGAAGACGACATCCCCGCACGGTGATCTCTGCTCCGGTAATGGGCTGGATCCCCATTTCCCGTGCGGCCCGCGCGAATTCCATGCTTCCGTACACTCCATTGTGGTCTGTTAGCGCGAGGGCTGAATAGCCTAGCTCACGAGCCCGTATGACGAGTTCTTCCGGGTGAGAGGTACCATTGAGGAAGGAGTAACCCGAGTGGGTATGAAGTTCGATGTAGGGGGGCGTCTGCATAGGATACCGAATATAACCCGAAAGTCGGAGGTAGTGCAATGACACCAGCGTGGATTTCATCACCCTGATACTTATGCGAGCAGTCGGTATCCGTGACTTTAGAAACAAGCTGTCCCACTACGTGTGCGAGTGGAGGCGGGTAAATTTATGTTTGTGACTGGTCGAGGTAGCGTAGTGGCGGAGCTCTGTTTCCTGGGACTCACGACCCAGCCTTCAGGAATTGATTCGGCCGAGCCCGGACTCGTGGAGTTAGCCCGGCGACGCTGTGCCGTTTCTGGCGCGTCCTACGACTCAAAGTTCTCTGCACCCGCACCCGTGTTCCTCCGGAGGGCAGCCTCAGCGAGTTCTTCGATGCGGAATGGGCGAGCGAGTGACCAATGATCCTGTACGCTGAATTCAGCGTGGTTCTTACCTGGCTTCTTGAGGATGTCCGTGGGGAAGAGGTGATATACGCCATGACCGGAAACAATCGGCGCCAATATACTCCAACGCTAGAAAGCTGCCCAGGGGACCGTTCCGGTGATTATTCCGGGTGATCGGGTCGCATCGGATTAGTAGCCCGCTCACCGACTACAGTAGTCCACGGGCGGACACGCCATGAGGTCACCAGGCCATTCGTGACGTATGGATCGGACTGCGCGAAGCGCTCAGCGGTTTCCGGCCCCGACCCCTCGAATACGAACAGGGCACCATCCGCTGGTTCATCGAGTGCGCCGGCAAGAACAAGATCCCCGGCTTCCTGGGTTAGCCAGGCGAGGGAAAGGTGTGCATTCCGGAGAGGGGCCCGGCGCTCCATATAGTCGTCCGCCAACTCGTATATGAGTATGTAGTGCACGTTTCCTGCCTCTGAGAAGGACCAGGGGTACCAAGCCGACATGGCCGCTTGATATCCCCGGGGAAAAGTCCGAGAACTGGCTCACGGATTGGATATTACTTGCCGTAGACCACCTCGTTCGAGAGGACTCCTCCTTCTTGGATCTCAACCTCGTAGAGGTTAGAATCCCGCTTTGTTGTTACACGAATAACATTCCTCGGTACCCGCCACAATGATGGGTAGGACGCGATCAGAGCTTGGCTTTTATCTTCTCCCGTCAATCTCCATTATCGTCGTATCAGGGTTGATTCCAGCCCTTGCGTGCGCCCAAACCTCGCTCGGTCCACTCCACACTTCTGAGCAAAACCCTCTGTATCGCCTGCTGTACATTCCAGACAGCGATCCCGCTGACCCAGTGAGGGAAGGTACACTGCGTGTCGACTTCTCTACTTCGTACTCCAACGTGTTCGAAGCGAGTGAACGCAGACGTCACGCGTATCTCTTCGACCTCGAACAGATGACGAATTCCCTCAGCCTGCGGTGGGGGTTGGGTACTTCGCTCGAGTTGGGGGCCCGAGTTGGGCTCTACACCGGGTGGGAAGGCTTTATGGATCCAATGATCTCGGGATTCCACGACTTCCTCGGTCTTCCCAATGGGGGCCGAGAGAGCCAGCCAGAAAATCAGTACCGACTTGATCTGGAGCATGTAGACCTAGAGGGGGGTTCAGTCGACCTTGACTCCGACCGGCGGATCTTTTCGTTGGAGGACGTCCGCTTCCATGCCAAGTGGAGGTTCCTCGGAGGTAACGAGGACCGAGTAGGTGTGAGTCTTCGTGGGGCCCTGCGAAGGGCTGGTGGCCCTCTGGATGAGGGGCGGCTAGACGGCGCGGTGTCGGTGCACGGGAGGCTGTCCACTGAGTCCTTAGATTTCCACGGATCGACTGGCTTGACGGTAGCGAATTCCCCATCGGAGCTGAATTCGATCACCAATGACCAGGCGCTGTTCTTCTCAGGGACGATCGAGCACGGTCTGCGTCCGGGACTCTCGCTGATGGGGCAGCTTGGCGGCAGTACCAGCTACTTCAAGCGGTTTGACGGGGGAGAACTGGGTGGAATTCCCCTCAATCTGACCTTCGGCGCTAGCGGTAGCACCGGAGGCGGCTGGGGATGGCAGGTGAGCCTTACCGAGGATCTTCTGGCCACTGGCCCTTCCGTCGACTTCACGCTGGATTTTGGGCTGTCCCATACCTTTTCGGGTAGTCCGATGGAGGGAGGGGGCAGCGTGATCGCGGCCCCATGAGAGAGGCTGTGATGTTGTCCGGGCCTTCCGGTCTCGTTTGCCTCTCCGACCAGCTGTTCGTAGGTGTCACACGGGTTCGAAGTCTGAGCGGCAGATACGCTCGGGAGTCTCCTGTATGGGGAAACACCACTGAGTCCCCCAAGACTCCCATCTGGGAAGAAGCTCTCGATTCTCGGGTCAGGGGAGTGCAGCCTCCTTATCGTGACGGACGTAGGCCTCACTCCTCTTTTCTCGGAACTTTTCCGACTTCTCCTTCATCCATATTTCCAGCGCCTCTCCCTCCGCAATACCATGCTGGGCCACGTAGTCTCATGCGTTTTGGGTGATTTTCATGCTGCAGAACTTGGGTCCACACATAGAGCAGAAGTGCGCGATCTTCGCTCCTTCTGCCGGCAGGGTATCGTCGTGGAAGGCGAGCGCCGTTTCAAGATCCAGAGCCAGATTGAACTGGTCCCTCCAACAAAATTCAAAACGTACCTTTGACAGGGCGTCGTCTCACTCCTTCGTGCGAATGCCCTACGCGGTGAGAACGCCGTCTGACGTGCCAGCGTAGATATTTTACCTGTCCGATGAAGTTGGCGTTCAGATCCACTCGTCAAGTGAGGCGGAGAAGAAGTCGCGCTCACAGTGCATCGCGTAACGGTAGGCCAGAGAGACTCTGTCTGTGCCCTCGGCCAGCTGGTCCAGCAGCGACTCGAGTTCGGTGGCCAGCGCCTCGAACTCCGCGCTCGAGTAGGTCTCAATCCACTCTCGATAAGGATTGTGGGAGTGGTCCCGCAGAGCCAACTCCTGTCCTAAGTATGCGTAGAGTCTCATGCACGGAGTCATTGCCGCCATGATCTCGCCGACTTCCGTCGTCCATGCGGTTCGAAGCAAGAAATCGGTATAAGCACGGGTGGCCGGATGGGGTTGGACGTTCCCCAAATCGATTGCCAGACTCTTAGCGTAGTCGTCGTGGAGCTTCAGCTCATCCAGTACGCCGCGCATGAGCCCGTGAAGCCTCTGTACGACCTCTCGTCTCTCTACTGCTCGAACGGCGGCGAGAGCGTAGGCGCTGAAAAAGGCCTGCAGGAAGAAGGCGTCCTGAGCTACATAGTTCTTGAATGCCCCGGGATCCAAGTTGCCCTCTCCCAAGCTGCGGACAAACGGATGAGCTAAACATTCTTCGGCTAGTGTCTGGTTGTCCTGCCATAAGGTCGTGTGGAGCGGTTCGGCCGACATGATCGGTTCAGCCTTTGAGTCCGGATTGGGAGGCGCCATGGGCCTTGGAGTCTACTGTGGTCTCTGGCTCTCGTCGAGGCACACTCTAGCTTGCTGCCAAATGTCATCGAAGGCACTCCGGGTCAACTTTCCCGTGAAGGTGTTCTGCTGACTTGGATGGTAGGAGGCTACCATCCGAAGTCTTGGCCCCAGGGTCACCTGTGTGCCATGTGCGAAGGGAGGTTTCGGGGAAGGCACGGCGAGTCCCCGATCTCGGAGCAATCGCAGAATGTGATCGAATGAGTACCGACCAAGTGACACGATACACCGTAGTTGAGGGAGGAAGTGGTCGAGCTCCCGTTCGAGGAAAGGCCGGCAGGCAAAGCGTTCCTCGGGCAGGGGCCGGTTGTGCGGGGGGGCGCAACGAAGCGCTGCGGTGACGAAGGCGTCGTGGAGCTGGAGGCCATCGTCGCGCGATGTCGCCTCAAACTGCGAGGCGAATCCGAACCGATGAAGCGCTCCATAGAGCCACTCTCCGGAGCGATCTCCGGTGAACATCCGGCCCGTTCGGTTGGCACCGTGCGCCGCAGGAGCGAGGCCGACGATTAACAGACGCGCCTGTGGATCTCCAAAACCAGGCACAGGACGGCCCCAGTACTTCTCGTCTTTGTATGCCGCTCGCTTTTCGCGCGCGATCTTCTCGCGCCACAGTACCAGTCTTGGGCATCTGCGGCACAGGGTGACTTCGGCTTCGAGTTCGGCGAGGACGATCAGCTTCGAGGTCCTATCTATCAATGGTCAAGTTCCTCAATCCGGTCACTCACTCGACAGGATTGGCCGAGTGGCGGTCAGGAATCGACGGCCCACGACATCGAGGCCATACGCCCTCGATTTGCGGACCGCGGCCGACCCCATGCGTATTCGAGCCTCTTGGTCTGCAAGCAGATTGGTCAGCGCACCTGCCAGGGCTCGAGCATTGCTGGGAGGAACGAGGAGTCCCGTCTGTTCGTGATCCACGATCTCGGGGACGGCCCCCAGCTCGGACCGCGACGATTGGGAGTCCTGTGGCCATGGCCTCCAGGAAAACGATCCCAAATCCCTCCTGTCGAGAGGGAAGGCAGAAGACGTGGGCATCAAAGAACGCTTCCCGGACTTCGTCATCCGTGCTGATCGAACCACGGAAGATGACCGCTCGGTCTAGGTCGAGTCTCCTGGAAAGCTTCCTCAGTCGTGGTAGCTCTGGGCCTCCCCCAATGATAATGAGGAGTGCATCTGAATGCTCTTTGAGGACTGCCTGCATTGAGCGCAGGAGCGTTTCGGTATCCTTGCGAGGGTACTGCTGGGCCACGGAGAGTATGGTGGGGCGTCCGACTGTATTCGCGGTGGATAGCACTGCCCTTTTCGCGGCTTGCATCTCTTTCCATGGACGGAGGTCAACCGCCTCGGGAACCACCCGGAGAAGATCGTCGGAAACGTGGTAGCGTTCGCGTGCCACGTCCGCCGAGTACTGACTCGGAACGAGCACGAGGTCGGCGCCGAGTGCGTTTCCACGTTCCAACCAGCCCAACAGAGAAAGCCGCAGGTGCTCGTAGGCAGACCGAGAGAAACGCGCCTCGTCCGCCGCTATTCCCTTGAGACAGACAATGTAGGGAGACCTTCGATCAGCGGCAGATGCCCAGCGGAATCCGTCCAAATCGAATCCCGCCACGAGGTCATACGAGGCTCTGGATCGCAGGAGACCTGGAAGCTTTAGGTTGAAGGTGAGTCGCCAGGGGAGGGCCCCGGCGCCACGCGAAGGTTGTATGAGATCTACTTCGTGTCCGAGGTGCCGAAGCGCGAGCGTCAGGCTAGAGATTCCCACGGCTGTTCCTGAGCCATCAAAGGCGCTCGGTTTCCAAGAGTTGAGAAACGCGATCCGGAGAGGTCTCTCCATCAGATTCAAGTCCGACCAGGATGAATCAGGCGTGGGAGTCGAGGCAAGATGCTAGGATGAAGTTGTTCTCGAAAAGTCCTTTGATCGAGTGGGTCCAGACCCTCACGGTTGCGCTACCCCAAGTGAGGGTGATTTCGGAGTGATGCCCCCCGGAAGTGGCTGGCAGTGTCGGGAGAGCAGATCGGTCGGCATTGTGGGTCCCGAGTCAGAGCTGCCACGGTTAAGTGAGCCGGGCTTGTGGCGGCCTGGGAGTCTCAAGCGGTCGGGGATTCGCTTTCGGGGTTACCCACAAGCCTGAAACGGGGTCCGGAAGTGCAGAGTAGTGAGATTTCACGGCTTGTGGCTGCCCGCCATTCGAGCAAGGTGATCGCGAAGGGACTCGGGGTCTCGCTGCGAACTGTGACGATGCATCTCACGAACATCTGCGGGAAGCTTGAGGTGAACTCTCGGTGCGAGTTCATGGATATCGTGCGCGCATGAGGGTGGGTATCGGACGGTCAGTCGGACCATCATTGTGCGTACCAGCTTCCGCTAGTGAGGTCTTGGTAAAGCGTCATCATCTTCCCGTTTTCCAAAATGACTTGGTAATAAAGGCGTGAGATAGGCTGCCGCCACCACTCGTCGTCTATTCTCCAGATTTCGTGGATGGAGATCACTTTTCCGCCGCTACGCTGCTGTCCGCTTCCAAACCGGCCTGAGTGACGAACCTCTACAGGATATCTCTCCCGATCCATCCGGACATGGACAGGGAAAGGGAAACCCAAAGTTTTCAGGCGGATGTTGGGGTTCGGTTCGGACTTCATCGATGCCCACCAGACTTGTGTATAGATTTCCTCGAACCTCAGGGTTCCAGTGCTAGTAGAGCATGACGCCGCTCCGGAATCCGGGACCAGGGTTCCACTTCCACAACCCGACACAGAGGAGAGTAGCCCAGCTTCAGAGTGAGTTCCTGTACTGCTTCCTTTAGAGGCCTGGAGATCCGGCCTGTAGCCAGGGAACCGTCTTCTGTAGCTCGGCCCCCCGCTTCGGTTCGTTGGAAGAGGTCGTTCTGAACTGCAGGGGCTCCGAAGTCGAAGAATTCGATGAACAGGGATTTAACCGATCGAAGGGGAGGGGAGAGAGCCACTCTGCTGCGCAGGGGGAAGGCCAGGCTCTCGTGCCGTGCCGAAGGTTTTCGAAGGATGATCTCTACTTCCCAGGAACCCCCTTCTTCTAGATACCCCCCGGCTCGGATTCCTCGGATATTTCGGTCCTGCCGCTCTGGCCGATTCAGCCCTCTCTCCAGAAGCCGATCCAGGCCTCTGTGAAGTGCTTCACGCTCACCCATCGGTGAGGGGAAGTCCAAAGAAACTCGGATAGGCCGAGGGTGGTGTAGGGGACGCACCGGATCGATGCGCTCTCCGAGAGCCAGAGCCCGAGCTTCTCGGCCAGCAGAGCCGAAGTGACGTATGAGATCCGAGGCTGGAAGCTTCCCCAGAGCTCCCAGCGTGCATATGTCCAGCCGTTCTAACCGTTCCAGCATTTCCTTGGGCATCTCCTCTGGGATCGGAAGGACTGAGATCGGGTGAGGAGCCAGAAAACGATTCAATTCACTCTCTTCCACCAGCACAGGACTTCCCGGGCGAGCTGAGGTGGCAGCGACCCATGCTCCGAAGAGTCCTGGGGCCCTCCCTACCCGAATGGCTGCTACGAGGGAGCGTGGAAGGACCTCCAGAATAGTGTGAAGAACCCGATCCACCTGGGTTTGAGGGGATCCGTAGAGGCGTCCTAGCCCATCCATACCCACATGGAAAACCCCTTGCTGCTCCACAGTCTGTACGACCGGGCTCACAGTTTCGAGGATACCCAGGACCTCCTGTGTGGCAACTCCGTAATGCGTGGGATCGGGTTCCAGTAGAGTCAGGGAAGGGCAGAGGGAGACAGCCCGTGGCACTTGCATACCTGGACGAACACCCGCCTGGGCTGCCCGCTCTGAAACCTGCCAGATCTCTCTGCGTTCTCTCAGGTCGCCCGGAGTCAAGAGTGCAACTGAGGTCGTATCCAACTCTGGAGTCCGGACCAGTTCGAGCCGAAGCTCGAAAGTTGGGAGCCAAAGACAAAGAGACGTGCGGGAGGAAAGGGTGGACACGACCGGTCAGGATCGAAGAGACGATGGGTACGGGCTATTCTTCAAATAACCGAATAAATACCGAAGATTGAAGATAAGACGAATATCCCAAATAAAACAAGAGCGGAGGTGCTGGTGTCTTGAGTTATTTCATGGGGTCGAAGTTGGTTATACACCCTTTTTCCTCACATAGCATGTGACCCCCGCTGAGCAGCCTGTGGATGCGCGTGCTCCCACAGTTGGGGCATAATGGCCGTTTGGGGTGCAATGGGTTTAGGCATTGCGGAGGCGGTGCCATAAGGTTGTGCTGGACCTCTCGGCTTTGGACCCGAGGGTATCCACAGGAGCGACATGGACGGGGTCGGCGGGTCATTGCCCTCTCAAGGTCAGGAACTCAATGATGACGACTGCTGCAGTGACATGCATCAGCATGAGTACTCCTTACCGCAGAAAGGCTGGTTTCCGATCCTTGCCCGGGATGGCATTCCAATCACGGTGGTCAAGGAGAGGATGAGAGGTTGGATCTCGTAATGCTCCGGTGATCCCACATGGGGAAGGGGTCAGGCTACGGTGAACCGCCTGCCTCTTCAGGCGGCACCCAGCGAACTTCTTCCAACTCGGTCGTTGGACTAATACTTACAAGGACTAAAAGATGCTCCACTCGCATTTCGGCGGCGGCCGTTCTCCAGCCCCGAGCTGTCGTCTCTTCATTGTATAGCCGCGCGTTCACGGTGGCCCCTGAGGGAGCCTGGGATTGGATGATCCGTCCCAATTCCATCGCTTCCTCCCGAGTGATTGCGGGATCCATGGCGATCACGATTTGACCAGCGTCGGTCCCAGAGAACTCCACGATCTGATGGGGAGAGTCCTCTCCGAGATCGAGCCAGGGATGTTCAGGCTCTGACCTCGAGCATCCCATCAAAGTTGCTACCAAGAGGACGGTTGTACGCCGGATCATCACACCGCTCCGTGCAGGGGGTGTTGTGCCCGCAACCCGGCGGATTCAAGGAGAAAGCCGATCCTCTCTCGAACCAAAGCTTGTAGGGCTTCCTCCGCGGCCTCACCTCGGATCCACTCATCCACAGTCCCTCGAAACGCCCAGGTCACCAGAAAGGCAAGGAGCCCAAAATCGGCCTCAACGAGGGGGACCGATACGGGGAGCGTCTCAGTGAGTCGTGCCTCCACCCAGCTACGAACTCGCTCCTCGTCCCTGATCAGACCCTGTGGGACGCTCGGAGGAGTGGGAAGCGCCGAGAGTTGCATCATCAGCGTCTCGGCAAGAACCCGATCCTTTGACAGGTCGTCGGCGAGAGCCTGGCAGAAGCTGAGAATCGCATCCGTGCCGGTGAGGCCACGGTCTCCGACCAGGCTGATCGCCTCTTCCACTATTCGGTGAAACGCTTCTGCAAGGACGTGGTATTTCGTTGGGAAGTAGTTGAAAAAAGTTCCCTTAGCTACTCCCACCTCCTGTGTAATCTTAGATATTGAAGTACCTCGGTACCCCCGTTCCCTGAACTGTGAGACTGCAGCCTGGAAGAGGAGTTCATAAAGATTGAGGGTCGACGGCTGGCTCATATAGACAGCATGATCCGGGTCATGCTCCTGGTCAAGAGTTCCGTTGGTTGGCCGATCAACGATACGTCGGCGATCCCCGCTGGTTCCTTGGTTTGCGAACGAGCAAACTCCGTAGTCTTGTGGAGTTCCCAGCCGAGCGAGTTCCCTCGTCCGACCGCTCGAACAAAATTCTGGAGGATCCCCTTTCGCAGGGGGTAGTAGTCTCATCCACTGAGGTTAGCCCTGTGCAGTCGTGGTGGTGTGGATCTCCGCCATCCGGGAGGGGTGCGCATCGGATCCGTACTCGGAGTGCTGTCCAATGAGTCGCGAGAGGAGGATGACTGGGATCATCCCGGTCACAATGATCAGTAGGGCAGGGAGCGCCGAGCGGGCCACCTGTTCATCCATCGCGAGCTGGAAGGCGCGGGTGGCGAGGGTGTTGAAGTTGAACGGACGGAGGATCAGCGCCAGAGGAAGCTCCTTCAAAATGTCGACAAAGACGAGAAGTCCTGCCGACAGCAGTGTGCCCCGGAGGAGCGGGACATCGACCTTCAGGAGGGTCTTTAGCGGTGGCACTCCGAGAGACCGAGAGGTTTCGTCCAGATTCCCACAGGTTCTCTCGAATCCGGAATCGAGTGGGTTTAGCGCCACGGCGAGGAACCGAACAACGTAAGCGAAGAGGAGTGCAGCTACCGTGCCGGTGAGGATCAGTCCCACGGAAGCCCCTGAGGCCTCTCGAAAGATAGCTAGGAGCCGCCGGTCTACCCAGATGAAGGGGATGAGAATCCCAACGGCGATCACCGCTCCGGGGATCGAATACCCGAGCGAAGAGGCTCTTGCTGCCAATTTGAGTGTCGTCGTCGGCGACAGCCGGACCGAGTATACGATGAGAAGGCCTGCCGCAACGGTGATGATGGCCGCCACGAGTGCCAAGACGAAGGAATTTAGTGTCAGAAGTAGGAACTGGCGGTTCACCGCTTCCGGGGCCACCTGGATTCCCCACATGAGAAGCTGTGCCACAGGCAGGATGAACCCGAAGACGACCGGGAGCCCACAGGCGATCGCCGCTGCCCAGCGCCACCATCCCCGTAGATCAAAGCGAACGATAGGGCGGTGTCGAGCGGTTCCGCCGTCGAAACGAGCGCGCCCCCGCTGTACTCTTTCTAGGAGGATCAGAAAGAAGACAAAGAGAAGGAGGCAGCCAGAGAGTCTGATCGCCGCCGCCGGATCTCCGAGAGAGAACCATGCCCTGAAGATTCCCGTAGTGAAGGTCGTGACACCGAAGTAGCGGACGGCGCCATACTCGTTCAGAACCTCCATGAGGACCAAGGTGACGCCTGCGATCAAAGCCGGCCGGGCCATCGGGAGAGCGACTCTCCAGAAGGTATGCCAGGACGATTTACCAAGAATCTTAGAGGTCTCCAAAATGCTCCCGGACTGTCTCATGAAGGAGGTCCTCGTGATCAAATACACGTAAGGATAGAGGGCCAGTGCCAAAATCACTCCAGCTCCAGGAAGCGACATCAGACCAGTGCGGAGTCCCGCAGTCGTAGCCGGATCGAGAGTGACCTGCAAAACGGTCTGAATCGGGCCCGTGTGTCCGAAAAGCGCCGCGTACGTGTAAGCCATGATGTAGGTGGGGATAGAGAGGGGCAGAATGAGGCCCCACTCGAAGAGACGGCGTCCCGGGAACTCACAGGTTGTGACGAACCAAGCTGTCGAAATCCCAATGACTAGAGTCAGGGAACCGATTCCCACTACAAGGAGCAAAGAGTGCCAGACGTAGTCCAGGAGCACTGTCGATGCGAGGTGTTGCCAGGTTTCGCTTGGTGGTCCGAACACCCCAACGAAGATCGACATCAGGGGGAATAGTAGGAGAGCAACTACCGCAAGGGTTGAGGCTGTCCAGGGTGTGAGAGAGATGGCCCTGGGCCCCGAAGACCCCAGGATCGCCCGGATCCGATCGGCGACTGAGTCAGTCGCAGTGCCTACCGCCATCCGGCCCGGTCGAAGATCATCACAGCTTCGGTGTTGAGTTCGCCGAGGCGTCGGAGGTTCAACGTGTCCGCCCGAAACTCGCCCCATTCGCGTAGGGTCGTAGCCCATGGTACGTCGACACGCACCGGGTACTCGAAGATGGTCTCTGCGAACACGCGCTGCGCTTCCGTACCGACCAGGAACTCGATCAATCGAACCGCGTTATCAGGGTTTGGCGCGTGAGCAGTGACACCAGCCCCACTGACGTTCACGTGTGTTCCCCGGTCGTCTTGATTCGGGAAGAAGACTCCTACCCGAGAGGCAAGATCCCGCGCTGCCGCGTCTTGGTCGTTCAGGAGTCGACCCACGTAGTAGGTGTTGACTAGTGCGACATCACCAACGCCCGCTGCCACATCCATGATCTGGTCGGTGTCGTTTCCTTGAGGGGGTCTGGCGAGGTTCGCGACGATTCCCTCAGCCCACCCCTCAGCGTGGTTGGAGCCATTTACGGCAATCATCGACGCGAGAAGCGAAAGGTTGTAGATGTTCTCGGAGCTGCGCACTAGCACTCGTCCCTTCCATTGCGGGCTAGCAAGATCCTCGTAGGTCGACAACTCCATCGGAGTTACATGGTCCCGGGCATACGCAAGGACCCTGGCCCGTTGAGTTAGACCGAACCAGTATCCTTCTGGATCACGGAGATGATCGGGAATCGCTTCTGAGAGCACGGGGGACCTTACCGGTCGAAGGAGTTCGAGTTCTTTAGCTCGGTGAAGCCGTCCGGCATCGACGGTGATCAGGACGTCCGCAGGTGACACATCTCCTTCTCGCTCCAGCCGGGTGATCAACTCGTCTGCCGAAGCTGTCACCACCCGAACTTCGATTCCCGTGAGTTCGGAGAACCGGTCGAACAGAAGCTGGTCTGCATCGTAGTGACGGTGACTGTATACGTTCACCACTTCCTCCGGTCCTTCCTGGCATCCTGTAGCAAGCATGGGGAGTGCAATCAGAAGAGGTAGAACCTCAAACTTGAAGGGAATCCTAGAGAGTAGGGGTGGTGGGCTGATCTTCTCGGGGCTCTTCATGATAGTCCACATAGTGAGCGATCGTTCTTGACGAGTTTCGCGCAGGGGCCGCCAAGAGCTAATTAGTCCAAGATCTGCACTCACGAACAGGTTAATGAGATTGAGAACCAGTTGCAACTAAAGTGTATCCGGCCCTTCTGAGGGCGCGCAAGTCACCCCAGGGTCAGCGGCAGTCCTGCTCCAGTGACAATTCCCGCCTGCTCGGATACGAGGCCGCCACATCGGCGATGCTCGATGGTGGGATCCAGGTTGAGATGTCCCAGTCTGGCATCGCTTTTCTACACCTTCGGGAAAAGGGGAGAACAGTTACAGGAGGGGATGCTGGAAGCGCACTCTAAGTCTTGTGACTGTGGCCTCGAGGGATTCCCACCCAATCGGAAAAGCCATGTACTCGAAATCCCCTTCACCGTAGGTGCATCGGCTTGCCCTACTGCTCAGGCGTCGGCTAGGTTTGAAGGCTTTATCGAGGGACATCCGTGGGTGGACCTGCTCCAGTTGATTCTCAAGTGAATGGTCGTGATGAGTCTATATAAACATACGCGGATTCCTGATAGTGGGGATCCCATCACAGTAGAAGAAGGAAGCCTGAAGGTACCCAACTGGCCGATCATTCCGTTCATTGAAGGTGATGGGATCGGGCCAGACATCTGGAGGGCGACGCGTGATGTGGCTGATGCCTCAATCCAAAAGGCATATGGCGATCAACGGGCAATCCACTGGATGGAGGTATTTGCGGGTGAAAAAGCGAATGGTATCACTGGCGAGTGGCTTCCAAAGGAAACCTTCCAGGCCCTTCAAGACTTCAAGGTGGGAATCAAAGGGCCACTGACCACTCCCGTAGGTGGTGGTATCCGGTCCCTGAATGTAACGCTGCGTAAGGTGCTGGATC
>CAUZHN010000051.1:0-16443 GCA_963579625.1 Gemmatimonadales bacterium UBA6960 | reverse complement strand
GTATGGGGATTTTTCAGCCTTCTTGAGTGGAGACTCAGAAGTCGAAGAGCTGAGCTTTTGGACCGAACAGGATGTTGTGCCCAATGTAACCGTGCTCAAGGCCTCACATCACGGAAGCTATAACGGATTCACATCGGAATTTCTCGAAGACGCAGAGCCTGAGGTTGTTGCGATCTCAGTAGGATCGAACACCTACGGGCATCCGCACGCCGAAGCTCTAGAGGCGTATACCTCGGCAGCCGAGACCGTGCTTCGTACTGACCTTGATGGGCAGATCACCATCGTTGGGTACGAAGATGGCCGATATGAGGTCGTACTCGGCCAAGAAGTGATTGGGATGGGGCAGGGCTCATCACTGGACTCTGAGGCTAGCGCCCCTTGTCTAGTTCACATCCAGGCGGTTGCTGGTTTCGTCTTACGGAACAGGAAAATCAGACCGAGCCCAGCGCAGAGCCCACCGAGGTGTGCCGCGTAGGCGATACCGCCGCCGCCGTGTGGCTATGTCTTTATCAGGTACTTCATGGACGGCATCAAGGTGAAGGACTCACCCTCTGAGGCTGTGATCGAAGGGTGCTTCGAGAATATGGTCACATTAGCTAACGCCGAAGTGAGGTTCCTAGCGTCTTGCACTGCTGCTACTAAGGACACGTCCCCCATACCGGGCGAGCCAGAACTCAAGAGGTTGCCCCTGAATCGAAGGCAACGGGCGCGACAGTGATGTTAGACACACACCAGCCGCTCAAATCCTGATTGAGCGGCTTGGCATGGTTGAACATGCCGCCCATGTTCGTGACGCTGCTGACATTCCACGAACCGATGTCCTGATTGAACGCTGTGATATTGGTCCTTCGATTCTCGCCCTGACCGAGCCCGGAAGACGTCGTTCATGCTTGTCCCTCTGATTGCCCTGCTCCAACTCACCCCTCAGGCAGGCGTCCCTGCGTCGACAATCGAATACAGCGGCCGTCGAGGAGAGCTGGACGTCATGGTTCCCCGCATGGACCAAGACGTGGTCATCGACGGGGTGCTCGACGAGGCGGCGTGGGCCGAAGCCGCAGTTCTGACGGACTTCTCACAGTACCGCCCTGTAGACGGCGTGGCAGCCGAGGACAACACGGAGGTTTTGGTCTGGTACTCGTCGACGGCCATCCATTTTGCTATCAAGGCGTATGAGCCCCACGGAACGGTGCGTTCCACTCTGGCCGATCGCGACCGGATCGTGAATGACGACCACATCCAGATCCTCTTGGACACTTTCAATGACGGGCGGACCGCGACGGTCTTTGGCGTCAATCCGCTCGGGATCCAGTCCGATGGGTCGCGGGTCGAACGGGGCGCACAGTCACGTGGCTTCGGGGGACGTGGCGAGCGGGACCCGGTCGACCTGAGCCCGGACTTCATCTACGAGACGCAGGGACAGCTCACCCCCTTCGGATATCAGATCGAGATGCGGATCCCCTTCAAGAGCGTCTC
Source organism: Gemmatimonadales bacterium UBA6960 (assembly GCA_963579625.1). GTDB lineage: Bacteria > Gemmatimonadota > Gemmatimonadetes > Longimicrobiales > Gaopeijiaceae > JAAXGI01. Next base: position 14,970 of record CAUZHN010000051.1, on the reverse strand, counting down.
CTTCCAGCCTGCGGATATCCAGAGTTGGGGCATTAACGTGATCCGCCGCGTTCAACACTCGGGCCGTGAACAAACCTGGACGCCGGCTCAGCTGGGGCGAGCCTCGTTCCTGGCCCAGGGAGGCACGCTCCAAGACCTCCAAGACTTCGACCGGGGCTTGGTGTTGGACCTCAATCCGGTCGTGACGTCATCCATCGATGGAAGCCCGGGTACATTCCAGTGGAGCTACGATGCCTCCACTCCGGAATTGGGCGGCAACGTACGGTGGGGCATCACAAGAAACCTGACGCTCAACGGCTCGGTGAATCCGGACTTCTCACAGGTCGAAGCCGATGCGGGCCAGACCCAATTCGATCCGAGGAACGCAGTATTTTTTCCTGAGAAGAGACCCTTCTTCCTAGAAGGCAGCGAGAACTTCCAGACGCCAAACCGATTGATCTACACACGACGGATCGCCAGTCCGGACGTGGCGGCAAAGATCACCGGAAAGGTATCGGGCACCGAGGTGGCCTTCCTGTCCGCGAAGGATTCGGACTTCGCGGGAGACGGGAGCTCTCCGATCTTCAACATCCTTCGGGTCAAACGGGACCTCGGAGAAGAGTCGACACTCGGCGTCGCTTATACGGACCGAGTTGATGGCGCGAACTACAACAGGCTCGTGAGCGCAGACACGCGCCTCGTGTTCCGCGGCATCTACGACCTGCAGATGCAGGGCGCATTCAGCTTTGACAGGAACTCGGGAGTCACACAAAACGGGCACCTGTGGGACGCGAATCTCCGGCGTCAGGGTCGCAAGTTCGGCTTCAACGTCTCCTTCAAGGGCATGTCCGATGACCTGATCGCAAGGAGTGGCTTCCTCAGTCGTGTGGGGACCGTCGCACTCAGGGGTGGGCCGAGCCTCACCCGTTACGGGAACGCCGGGTCGTTCGTGGAGCAGTACCAGGCGAGTCTGGTCCTAGAGTCCAACTGGCTCCATCAGACATTCATGGACGGGGGGACACCGGACAACTGGTTAAAGTCGACGTTCGGGCACGACTTCACGCTTCGCGGTGGATGGAACATCGGGATTTCAGCGTTTATCGAGCGCTTCTACTATCCGCCTGACCTGTATCAAGGTCTGTTCATCGAGCATCAGACGCCGACCGGCACGGAGTTCATTCCGTTCGTCGGTGAACCGAATCTGGACAACTACGACCTAGTCCTGAGCTTCCGAACACCGAATTCCCCGCGCTTCAGCGCGAACGGCTTCTTTATCTTCGGTCAGGACGAGAACTTCGACGAATGGTCGAGTTCCTATGTGGTGCTGTGGTCCAGCAACCTCGTCTTTCGACCCACCGAAAAGCTTCGAGCCGAGTGGAGTTATACGCGTCAGCAGTACCTGCGTAAGACGGACCGGACCTCAGCTCGACTAAGGTCCTTGCCCCGCATCAAGCTGGAGTACCAACTCACTCGGGACATTTTCCTCCGGTTCGTTGGGGAGTACGACGCGGTGAACGTCGACGCCCTCCGAGATGACGGCCGGACCAATGATCCCCTTGTGAGGTCAGACGGAAACGGGGGCTACGAACGGGTACTCGCTCAAACCCGCAACAACTTCGGATTCGACGCACTGTTCTCCTACGAGCCGAGTCCGGGAACCCTGGTCTTCGCGGGATACGGAAGCACGCTCACCGAGCAGAAGTCCTTCCGGTTCCGCGGGCTAGAGCGCCGCAACGACGGCTTCTTCGTGAAGCTGAGTTATCTGTTCAGGATGAAGTGAGCGCGGAGAAAATGGCCGCCCACTGAGTGAGTGACCATTCGCCATCAATTTGTTGTAATGGGAGGGCAATCAGACACTTTCTCGGGGTTGTTTTGAGGTCCTGCGCCTGTAGCCCCTTGTTTACCTCACATCCAGGCGGTTGCTGGTTTCGTCTTACGGAACAAGAAAACCAGGACGAGTCCAGCGAAGAGTCCACCAAGGTGTGCCGCGTAGGCTATACCTCCGCCGTCCCCTGCTGCTGCAGCTCCCAGGCCTAGGAACTGCATACCGATCCATATCCCGAGAAATACCCATGCCGGGATGGGCATGATGCGGATGAAATAGAAGAACACAATGAGCGTTTTGATACGCGCCTTCGGGTACAGAATGAAATACGCGCCCATGATTCCACTAATCGCGCCTGATGCACCAACCATCGGGATGCTCGAGTCAGGCGACATAAAGGTGTGAGCGCCAGCGGCAATCAGACCGGTCAGGATGAAGAACACTAAGAAACGTAGATGTCCCATGGAGTCTTCAATGTTGTCACCAAAGATCCAGAGCATCCAACAGTTTCCGATCAGATGCATCCAACTTCCGTGCGAGAACATGGATGTGAAGAGGGCTGGCCAACCGAGGCCGCCTGTCGGGCATGGACCCTGCTGTTCACTCATGTTGAAACTTCCAGTCAACTCAGCCGGAATCGCTCCAAGATTGCAAATCGAATTGTAGTATGTCTCCTCTGACATCCCGGCCCCTTGCAGGAACACCCAGACCGCTGTGCATGCCGCGATCACAGCGAAGGTGATCAGCGGTGGTAGCGTGGTAGGATTTTCGTCACCAAGTGGAAACATGGCCTACAAACTGAAAGGGGTGTTCGATAGTAACAACTATTCAAGATGATGCATCGTAGTGGTCTGAATACCGTGCGGACGTTTATTTATCCCGACTCATCCACTAAGCCTTCGTGACGGATACGAACTGATGAACCTGGTTGCTCGACTATCGCAGGTCGAAATTCTCTAGATGTATTCGGTTAAGGAGATCTACTACACACTCCAGGGTGAGGGAGCACACACCGGTTGGCCTGCGGTTTTCCTCAGGTTCTCCGGCTGTAACCTCTGGACAGGTAAAGAAGAGGACCGTGAGACAGCGGTCTGTCAGTTCTGTGATACCGACTTTGTTGGTACAGATGGGCCAGACGGAGGGAAATTTCCTAATCCGAAATCGCTAGCTACAGCAGTCGAACAGATATGGATGAGTGGGGCCGAGACGAACGATAATCGCTACGTCGTGTGCACAGGTGGCGAACCCCTGCTGCAACTAGACGAAGCTGCAGTTGATGCACTGCACGCTAAGGACTTTGAGGTGGCAGTGGAAACGAATGGGACACAGACTCCGCCGAAGGGTCTCGATTGGATTTGTGTGAGCCCAAAAGCCTCGGCTCCATTAGAGTTGACTCATGGTCACGAATTGAAGCTCGTTTTCCCTCAACTCGACGCCATGCCGACCGAGTTCGAAAACCTGGAATTCGATCATTATTTTCTGCAGCCGATGGACGGACCCGATATAGAGAAGAATACTGCGAAAGCTATCGCTTATTGTCTTCGTTTCCCCCAGTGGAAGCTCAGTATTCAAACCCATAAGACCATTGGACTACCCTAGAGATTAGGCTGTCCATTCACCCCCTGAGACGGAAATGAACTCATGAGATCATTCGCTCTAGTTGCTCTCCCGGCAGCAATGCTTTGCATGTCCCAAGGCGTGACTGCGCAGGAAATAGAGCCTGAGGTGGACTCTTCCGTTTTTAGTGCGATGGAATGGCGATCGATTGGACCCTACCGTGGTGGTCGGTCTGTGGCATCGACCGGTGTACCTACGGAACCGAGGACGTACTACATGGGCACCGTGGGTGGCGGGATCTGGAAGACGACCGACGCTGGTATCACCTGGGACAACGTTTCTGATGGCCAGCTCGCGACCTCGTCAGTTGGTGCGATCGCTGTTGCTGAATCGGACCCCAATGTCGTGTACGTGGGCATGGGCGAACACGCGATTCGTGGTGTGATGACGTCTCACGGTAATGGGGTCTACCGCTCGACCGACGCAGGCCGAACCTGGACCCATGTGGGACTCGATCGTTCGCGCGCGATCTCACGTATCAGGGTACACCCTTCGGACCCCGATTTAGTGTACGTCGCGGTGCAGGGTGCCCCGTATGGTGCGAATGAAGAACGGGGCCTTTACCGCTCGACGGACGGTGGAGAGAACTGGGAGCATATCCTTTATGTAGATGAGAATTCAGGCGCATCCGATCTTTCGATGGATATGACGAATCCACGCATCATGTACGCCGCGTTCTGGGACCACCGGCGCCTACCATGGCAGGTACAGAGCGGAGGACCCGGTAGCGGTCTCTGGAAATCAAATGACGCCGGGGACAACTGGCACCCCATCGAAAACGGACTGCCTGAACTGATGGGAAAAACTTCGATTGACGTGTCACGTGCAAACCCGGATCGGGTGTTCGCGATCATCGAGGCTGACCCAGACGGTGGTATCTATCGCTCCGATGACAAAGGCGATTCATGGGAACTGGTCAGCGACAACTGGTCTGCACGAGCTCGGGCCTGGTACTACATCGAGATCTACACTGATCCGGTCGACCAGGAGACGGTCTATGTTCTGAACGCGCCGATGATGAAATCGATCGACGGTGGTCGAAACTTCACGACCGTGCGTGTGCCCCACGGTGATACACACGATCTCTGGATGAACCCGAACGACAGTGATGTGATGATCAACGCCAACGACGGTGGCGCGAACGTGTCATTCAACGGTGGTGCGTCCTGGTCCACACAGCAGAATCAGCCGACTGCACAGTTTTACCGGGTGAACGTGGACAACCGATTCCCCTACTACGTCTACGGTGGTCAGCAGGACAACAGCTCTGTTGCGATCGCGAGCAGGGGCGAGGGCGGCGTCACCTGGAAGGACTGGTATCAGGTGGGTGGATGCGAGAGCGCGTATACGGCGTTCGATCCAGATGATCCACGCTTCGTCTACGCCGGCTGCTATATGGGCATCATCAGCGAATACGATCATCAGACAGCTGCATCGAGAGACATTGGTGTGTACCCGGTCCTACCCGCTGCCTTGCAGGGCAGGGAGATGAAGTATCGGTATAACTGGAACGCGCCCATCGTTGCCTCCCCGCACAACTACGAGGCGATCTATCACGCTTCGAACCATCTCGTACGCACTGAAGACCGTGGCATGTCCTGGGAGGAGATCAGCCCGGACCTGACGCGTGACGAAGACGACAAGCAAGGATACGGTGGTGCACCGATCACGAACGAAGGTGCAGGTGGAGAGATCTATGGCACGATCTATTACGTCATCGAATCAGAACACGAACAGGGCACGATCTGGACCGGTAGCGACGATGGATTGATCTATCTTACGCGTGATGATGGCCAGACGTGGACGGACGTTACTCCGGACGACATCGAGGACGGCCAGATCAACGCAATCGAGGTTTCTCCGCATGATCCGGCGACCGCATACGTCGCCTATACACGCTATAAGTTCAATGATTTCACACCTCATGTCCTGATTACGACAGACTACGGTGAGAGCTGGGACGACCGCACGAACGGGATCCCAGAGGAAGCTTGGACCAAGGTCGTGCGTGAAGATCACGTGCGCCCGAACTTGTTGTATCTCGGGACCGAGACCGGGATGTATGTATCGTGGGACCAGGGCGGGCACTGGCAATCGTTGCAGCTCGATCTGCCGAATACACCGATCAATGATCTCATCATTCAGCGTCGCGAAAACGATCTCGTGGCCGCAACGTCAGGCCGGAGCTTCTGGATTCTGGACGATCTGACGCCTCTGCAAAACGCAGTGGAGGTTGAGGGTGAGGCGTATCTACTTCCTCCACGTCATGCGTATCGCTTGGCGCTCTCGGGTGGAGGAGGCCCTGGCGGAAATGACGGCGGACAAAATCCACCGGACGGTGCAGTGTTCGACATCTATCTCGCGGAAGAACCCACAGAGACCGACACCGTGACCGTCGAAGTGCTCAGCAGTGCAGGGGACGTGATCCGAACATACTCGACACATCCTGATGAAGACTTGAGCCCTGAAGCGGAGCCGGTACCGCTGGGTGCCGGCCACAACCGGGGTGTTTGGGATCTACGTCATGAGCAGATCCCCAATATCACGGATGCGTTCGTCTTTGGTTCACTGGAAGGCCGAAGGGTCGTGCCGGGTGATTATCAGGTTCGGCTCACCGCCGGGGAGACCACGATGACCCAGCCACTCGAGGTGCGTATGGATCCGCGTGCGGACCTTACACTCGCTGAATACATCGAACAGGATGCGTTCGTAGCAGAAGTTGCCGCTGAATTGACCGAGATTCATCGCGCAGCAATGGACGTAAACGACGTGAATGAGCAGATCGGCACGCTGCTGGAACGAATCGAGGGCAGGGAAGGAGCCGACATCGTTGAAGCTGCTGCTGACGGACTGACTACTGATCTAGAGACCGTTGCAGATTCGCTCTATCAGGCACGGGTTGTGGATGGACAAACGGTGATCAACTTCCCGTCGCGTCTGAAATTCCAGTACGTCTGGCTGCACGGAAACGCCGATGGAGCCGAAACAGGTGTAACGAGAGGCTCACGAGACGTACTCGGAGACCTACGTGTACGCTGGACACAGCATCGTGGCACAGTTCAGGACTTAGTTGGTCCGAGACTCGATGCGTTTAATGATCTGCTTGAAGAGCACGGTTTCGGAGCGATCATCGCTCCGCCGGGACGCAGGCGTCCGATTAGCTGATAGGATTCAATATAGATGTAAGAAAGCACATGAACTATAAGGTTATAAAATGTTATATAACAATCAGATAAAGAATTATATATATCGTTTTCAGCGAGCGGTCTTCGTAGCTGTTTTTTGCTCGATCACTCTTGTATTCGGGCCCAGCTTGGCGGGAGCTCAGGCCCAACGCGATACGATCGATGTCCTGTTCGTTGGTAACAGCTACATCTACTACAATGATCTCCCAAGCCAGTTGGAGGCATTCTCCACAGCAATACCGAATGGTCCCCTCCTTCGCTCTGTTCAGCATACGCACGGTGGTTTTTCTCTCAGGGGTCATCTCGAGGACGGTCATTTACCTGGGGTCTGGGCTCGAGAATCGTGGGATGTGGTCATCCTTCAGGAACAAAGCACGTTGGGCACAACCTATGCGGATACTACGCTCGGAATCCTCGGTGACCCTGAACCCTTTCATTCGTCAGCCCGTGAAGTAGTCGCGCAGGTCCGAGAAATTGGTGCTGAGCCATGGTTTTACATGACGTGGGCCAAGAAAGCCTACCCGGATCAGATCGGAGCGTTATCCGATGCCTATACTTCGATCGGTGAAGAGCTGGGTGGCCCTGTCATGCCCGCGGGTCTCGCTTGGGAGCAGGTAGCGAGGGAGCGACCGGACCTAGAGTTGTTCACTGCTGATGGATCCCACCCCAGTCCTATCGGAAGTTATCTGGTCGCGAGTGTGATGTATGCTGCACTTACGGGAGGAGATCTTTCAGGGGCACCCTCTACGAGCGTAGAACAGTCCCGTCAGACCGGTAGTCGTACTGTAGTCACACTGGATGAGGCGGATGCGGCGTATCTGCGAGACGTATCGATGGGGGTCGTCCGAGGGTTTCAGGCCAAAGCGGATCACTCAGGTGAGTGGCGTTACATCGGAGCCGATGCTGCACACACTCGTTACTCGCCTCTCGATCAGATCAACGCCGACAACTTCGAAGATCTGGAAGTGGTTTGGGTCTGGCGCGGTGATAACTATGGCCCACGTCCGCTCGCGGTATCCCGTTCGACTCCGCTATACGTAGATGGGATGCTCTACACGGTTGCAGGCGAACGAAGAGCTGTGGTCGCGATTGATCCAGAAACAGGTGAGACCATCTGGATCTTCCGTGAGCCACACACCACACGGTTTGATCGCGGTATGCGTAACGGATACGGCAAGGGTGTCGCCTACGGTGAGATCGACGGACGTGGTGTCATCTATATCACCAGTCCGGCCTTCTTCCTTTATGCGTTAGACGCGAAAACCGGTGTACCTATTGAGGATTGGGGCACTCCTGTACCTCTCGCCGGTTTCCCCCAAACCGGGGTAGTGGATCTACTTCCTGACCTTATCAGGGATTGGGAGCCGTGGGAGACCTGGGACGGTGGCCCGTATGATCCGGACTTCGGGATCCCTCGTGAGTTGGGACACATCACAAACTCCTCACCACCGATCGTGGTCAACGGTGTTGTGGTTGTCGGCAACTCAGCAGAGCAGGGTTACAACCAGACGCGCATCGAAATGGTGCCGGGTGATATCCTCGCCTATGACAGCCGCACGGGTGAGCATAAGTGGAAATTTCATGTGATCCCCAGGCCGGGTGAATTTGGTCACGATACCTGGGAGAACGATGCCTGGAAGTGGACCGGTGACGTCTCGTCTTGGGCGCCGATGTCGTCTGACCCGGAACGCGGTTTGGTGTACATCCCTACGAACCCACCGACGATCGATTTTTTCGGAGGGTTCCGCGAAGGTGATGGTTTGTTCGGCACGAGTGTCATCGCGCTCGACGTGGAGACCGGTAATCGTGCCTGGCACTTCCAAACCGTGCATCACGACATCTGGAACTTCGATAACCCGACGGCTCCGATTTCACTCGATGTGATGATCGATGGTGTGCCGACCCCGATCGTTGTCCAGACCACGAAGCAGGGATGGGCCTACACGTTCAATCGCGAAACGGGCGAGCCGATTTGGCCGATCGAGGAACGTCCGGTTCCGCAGTCGGAGATTCCGGGTGAAAACCTATCTCCAACACAGCCGGTTCCGACGAAGCCAGCCGCGTATGAAATGCAGGGGCTCACTGAAGATGATCTCATAGACTTTACTCCAGAACTTCGGGCTGAAGCGCTCGAGATTGTGAGCAACTACAGGATCGGCCCGATCTTTAATCCACCGATCCAGACCGGGCATCCGTCGGGTCTACGTTCGTTCGTGAGTTGCCCGAGTGGTGCGACCAACATCAATGGTCCGACTTCGGCGGATCCGGAGCTGGGCATCCTGTTTGTGTCTACTCGCAGAGGGTGCAGGTCGGAAAATATCGTGCCCGGTGAAGAGCTGGACTTACCTGATGACATCATGACCACCGGCACGACGATCGCTGAGTGGGCTGTCGCGAATCGTGGAGATTTCGGTGGTCCGCAAGGTCTTCCGGTGTTCAAGCCGCCTTACAGCCAAATCGTGGCGATCGATATGAACACGGGCGAACACCTGTGGGCTGTACCGAATGGGGACACACCCGACTACATACGTAACCATCGTTCCCTGCAGGGTGTCGACCTTCCAAATACTGGGCGGCTTTCTTATCCGATCACCATGGTCACGCCGACTCTGCTCCTTACAGCGGAAGGCGCAGGCGGCGCAGCTGTACTGCATGGTATAGATAAGATGACCGGCGAACGTTTGGGTACAGTTGAGCTTCCGGCACCTGGGCAGTACGGCATGATGGGATTCATGCACGAAGGTCAGCAGTACGTCGTCGTGCAGATCGCAGGTTCCGGTCTAGCGGGATCTTTGGTAGCGCTCCGGTTGCTGCCCCCTGACACGCGTTAGTTGCCCGGACGCCTTCCTCCGATCTCTGGGGGCCTGAACGGAACGTATCTTACCATACGCATACGGTTCACTTCTCCTGCGTAGATATTCCCGTCGAAGTCGACACCGAGAAACTCGATTCCGGGTCCGTTGTCTTCATCGTACTGCGGAATGAAGTGGGTGACCCATGCTTGTTCGGTCTTGAGATCTCCGATGCGGATGCCTTTTTCCCAGCCGAAGTTGCTGCGCCATGGATCTGGGGGACCAGTGCGTAGAATGCCTGACAGTCCATCCCCTGCATAAAGGATATCGTTGCGATCGATGAACAGGCCGCTCGGCTTACCGTAATGGGTCCAGATGTAGAGAAGCTCACCATTGGGATCAAAAACCTGGATCCGGCTGTTTCCTCGATCGGCGACAAACACACGGCCCTGGGAATCGATCTTGATATCGTGAGGATCACTGAAGCTTCCAGCTTCTTTGCTTTCTGAGCCGATACCACCACCTACGTCCATGAGGAACGTGCCATCACTTGCGAGCCTGACGATCCGGTTGTTGCCACCTCTGTGTCCGTCTGCGATCCAGATATCGCCATTGGGTGCAACCGCTACACCGGACGGTCCATTGAAATGCGTCTCATCATTTCCCCAGACACCTGCCTCACCTAACCGCATCACGACCTCGCCCTCTTTTGTGAGCTTCAGGATCTGATGCCCGATGCCCATGCTCTCACCGAGCGTAGCCCGGGCGTCTCCATGTGATCCGCCCTCGGTCACCCACAAGAAGCCATCGTCATCGAGATCGAATCCATGCGGGAACGCGAACATCCCTCGTCCGAAGCTCTCCACCAGATTCCCATCTAAATCAAACTTCAGGATCGGGTCGAGATCAGTTCCCGCGCACTGATTCGCTCCACACCGATCGAGGATCCAGAGGTGCTCGCCATCAGGATCAGGAATGACACCGCTAATGATTCCGAGGCTTCTTCCCTCAGGGAGATTCTCCCAGCCGGTGCTCGCACGGTACGGGTTCGTTGTGGAGATTTGCGCCGTGAGATCAGCGACTGATGTACTGGTCAATAAGCTAAAGCCCACTAGGACTGACAGGCCTATTTGTCGGGGGTTTCGCATTGGAGTTCTCTTGTCTTAATCGGGTGCTAAGTCAGTTCATGAGGAAGATGACGGCTACAACAGCCATCGACACCAGGCCAAAATAGGAAAAGGCGATCATAGCCTTACCTGGTTGGTGTTCCTTGGGAACGTTTGGAGACGTCACCGCTTTCAGGTTCAGGTAGCCCAGAATTGGACCGGTCATGAATGAGACGATCGTGATGAAATCGATCATCTGAGTCAAGCTGCTCACGAACAGGTGCAGGAACAGTGTCATCAACACGCCGATCCCGATGAGTGCAATCCAGTACGGCTGTGAGATATCAGCGTTGGCGGTTTGATCAGGATCATCTGTCTTGATGACCTTGATTGCTCGATCAATAGCTCGCGGATAGCCGTCCATCACAGTGAGCGTAGTCGAAAACATCGCGGTGACCGCAGCCGTGACCACGATCGGTCCAGCCCATCCGCCGAGCGTGCTTTCATATAATGCGACCAACTGCGTAGAAAAACCGGCTGGGGAAGCGCTGAATTCTTCACCCGATCCGTACATCACGACCGCACCGAGGATCAGAAAAGCGAATGCGAGGATTCCCGTGCCCACGTAGGCGATGTTGAAATCAAGACGGGCCGTAGAAACACTCGTGCGTACGTTCGTTGACTTGTCTTTTGCGAGCGTCCAGAGCGAGCTAAGTGTTGCAGCTTCTATACCCACGGGCATCCATCCCGCTAACGCGATCATGAACGCCAATGTCACCGTGCCCCCTGAGGGCGTGAGCGGAAGCAGATTCATATCTGAAAAATCCGCCTGCGGAAGAATTAGCGACGCCGCGACAAGTGTGGACAACGCAAGCATGAGTACGACGACTTTGATCGCGAGATCTAGGGCTTTGTAATGCCCAACCCAGAGCAGGAGAAGGCAGCCGGCGTATATGACGGCGGAAGCTAGGGAAGGGGAGAAGCTGGTCCCAAGTGCGTACTGAAATAGGGCTTCAGTTAAGAGCAGAATCGCTGCGTTCGTGAAGACTACCGTACTCAGCATAATGAGCAGATAAAGCCACACGGCCCAGCGGCCGATCCTCCTGTAGCCTTCTACAAGACTCTCTCCGGTAGCTGCGGCGTATCGGGGCCCGAACTCAAAGAATGGATACTTCAGAATGAGTGCGAAGATGATCACACCTGTCAGAGCAAACCCCGCAGTGGCACCTGCTCGCGTAGACTGGACGAGATGCGATACCCCAATAGCACTACCGGCCCAGAGGAGACCTGGACCGAAGCTCACTAAGAAATTTTGCATCCCGGAGTCAGTACCTTGGACGCCTGATGCTTCGGGTTGGGTAGATGAACTCATGCCCACTCCTGTCTGGATTCAGAGTACACAAATCAGTCCGGTATCATTTGACGGGTGAGGTGCACTCAGAATTGGCTGAAGAGTTCTCTGTGTCCTAACGAGTACCTGTGAAGGTGCCTCCGAGCATACCGTCAGCGATATCCAAGGTGCCGCTCATCTTACCTTCGGCATCAATCGTACCACTATAAACGACCGGCACGCCTTGGCCCTGCAAGTCTGCCATAAATCTGATCGTGACGCTCGATCCGCTTACCGCCCCTCTGATATCGTTTTCACCCAAGGCTTCGGACGAGTAGTGGCCCGTCAGGGTCTCACCGTCCTGGACCAAGGTGAGTGATGGGTTGGTTATTCCATTATCCGTAGATACCGTGAGCGTCCAGTCACCTGCGACGTCAGCTGTCTGTGCACTGGCTTGTTCAGCGCTCGCCAGTGTGAATGCCATCATACCGACAAGCAGAATGCCGAGTACTCGGGGCGTATGAGTATCTCTCATTTGGATCTCCTTCTATTACAGGTGCCACCTATTACAGGTGCCACAATCAAGAAACCGTACGGCGCTCGATCAGGTTTGGCCAGGATATAGCAGACATCAGTTCGTCCTACTGTGTCACGACACACGTCGGTGTCAGGCTACCACGGGTTGGTGACTTTGGTTGGTGTCGTGCGATTCGTGGTAGTGCCGTCACCGATCTCGCCATTGTTATTCCTCGCCCAGCAGTAAGCCACGCCCGATGTGGTCACACCACAGGTGTGATAGCCGCCGCCAGTGACCGACTCCCAGGTATGTCCACCACCGACTAGCACAGGGATTGATTCATTGCTACCCGTACCGTCACCGAGTTGTCCCCAACGGTTGCTTCCCCAACAGTAGGCTGCTCCGGTCACCATGAGTCCACAGGAGTGAATTTGACCTGATGTGATCGATTCCCAGAGCGTAATCGTGACCCTCGCCTCAGGCTTCAGGGATTCTAGGGTCGCTGTGATCGTCACAGATCCAACTTCGTATGCCCTGATGAGGCCGCCAGAAGAAATCCCAGCGACACTGGAATCGGAAGTTGTCCATATGACAGAGTTGTCACTCATCAGGTTTTGGTTCTTATCACGAACTGTTGCTCTGACGCGGGTCGTGTCACCAAGGCTGTAAAAGCCTACGACTGTATCCGAGAGCTCGAGGCTGGTCGGTGTCTGAATGACCGTGACCGTGGCTGTTCCGCTCGCTGAGCCGGCCGAAGCTGTGACTGTCGATGTCCCCCAGGCCCGACCGCGGTCACGAGGCCTGAAAATGAAACTATCGCGATACCCCGATCCGACGCAGTCCATGTGACCGTGTCGTTGCTCATCACGTTCCCGCTTTGATCCTCGACTGTAGCAGTCACGCGGAGGTTATCGCCCAGAGCATCGAATGTGACTTCAGTGGGCGACAGCCTGATCGTGGTGGCCACGGACGGGGCCATGAATAAGTCGCATGCTGTGAGTGACAGCAGGGCGACAAGTAAGGATCGTCGGATCACCAGAGTGGCGGTGCAGTGGGGGCATTGCATACGGCTAACATCGGACTGACTTGGTGGACTGCAAATACTTTCGCTGAAGAGGCCCCCAGGGCGGTTTCTCTACTAAATAGGCTCAGCCCTCGAGATACTCGAGGTCCAAGGCGACATCGAGCGCTGGAGCGGAGTGAGTAATCCAGCCGACGGAAATCATGTCTACGCCGGTCTTGGCGATCTCGCGGACGGTCCCAATCGTAATTCCGCCTGAAGCTTCAGTACGACACCGACCATCAGTTATGAGTACCGCCTCTCGTATCTCGTCCACACTCATATTATCGAGCATGACGATATCTGCTCCCGCAGCGATTGCAGCCTCGAGTTGTCCTGTTGATTCAACTTCGATTTCAATACTGGTGCCGGGTCCAACCGCGGCGCGAGTTTGTTCGACTGCCACTTCAACTGATCCAGCTACAGCGATGTGATTGTCTTTGATCAATACGGCGTCATACAGGCCCATTCGGTGGTTTTGTCCACCGCCAGCCCGAACTGCTGCTTTCTGCAGTGCCCTAAGGCCTGGGACTGTCTTTCTTGTATCGACTAGGCTGGCATTCGTACCTGCGATTTGATCGACAAGTTCTCGTGTAGCTGTCGCGACCCCACTGAGTTGCCCTAACAAGTTCAATGCCACACGCTCTGCGGCGAGCAATGAGTGCGCCGAGCCAGTTACGATCGCGAGTAGCGAGCCTGCCTCAACGAGTATCCCATCGTGAACGAGGGATTCCGTATGAACTTCAGGATCGACGATGGTAAATGTTCGAAGCATCACTTCAAGTCCGGCGATGGTTCCGGGTGCACGAGCGACGATATGTGCTTGAGCGGTCGTCTCTTCGGGGACAACCGCTCTTGAGGTGATATCTCCAGCGTCTCCTAAATCTTCCTCGAGAGCCAGGCGAAGAAAGCGATCCGCGTTCGTGCCGTCGGTCAGGCGCGGACCTCCAACATCCGCTCGACCGAAGCGCGTGCGCGGTCAGCTACGGTCGGATCTACGATGACCTCATGCTGCATGTCGCGCAGGCTATCTCTGATGCCTGTGAGCGTGATGCGTTTCATATGCGGACACAGGTTACAGGGCTGGGTAAATTCAATCTCTGGAAATTCAGCAGCGACGTTATCGCTCATCGAGCATTCGGTAACCATGACCACCTGTCTCGGTTGCTCGGTCTTCACCCACTGGATCATCCCTGATGTGGATCCAACGAAATCTGCTTCTTCAAGGACATCTGGGGGACACTCTGGATGTGCGATGATTTGAATGCCTGGATGCATGTCACGGTAGACATGTAGTTCTTCCCCCGAGAATCGCTCGTGCACCATACACGAACCTTCCCAGAGTATGATGTCTATGTCGGTTTGGCTGGCGACCCATTGGCCGAGGAATCGGTCAGGTAGAAAGATCACGCGGTCAGCGCCCAAGGATTCGACGACCTGGACTGCGTTGCCTGAAGTACAGCAGATATCAGACTCAGCCTTTACCTCGGCAGAAGTGTTCACGTACGTGACGACCGGCACCCCCGGATACCTTTCACGTAGCAAACGGACATCAGCAC
>CAUZHN010000050.1:0-16629 GCA_963579625.1 Gemmatimonadales bacterium UBA6960 | reverse complement strand
CAAGGGGATCGAGACGCTAAGTATCTGAAACGCGGCCACACTTTCTGCTTGCAGGCCCACTGGAATGCGAAGGACGTCCTGCACAAGAATCGGTGAGATCAGCCACGTCCCGAGACTTCCGATCAGCCCAAAAGCGAGCAGGAGTGACAGGCCGGTCCAAACGAGACCCGGGACCTCGTAAGAGCGGCCGTCACCGAGGCGTACCGAGACCATGTGCGTGAGCGATCTGCCCAAGCCGATGTCGAAGAGGCCGAAGTAGCCCACGACCGTCCAGGCCAGGCTCAGGATTCCAAAGCGGGCCGGACCGAGCTGCGATAGCAGCACGGGGATGGCGACGAGAGCCACTACCATAGGTACAACACTGACGCCCACGTTGAGCACCGAGTTCCGCGCGAGGACCGACCCCGAGTGAAGCCGATCGAGGTTAGAACTCATGGACGCGCTCCGAGCCGTCCGCATTACTGCAGAAAAGGGTATTGTTTCGGATCTCCGGCCCCGACCGTATATTTTTCACCGACGCGCTCTGGGCAAGGACGAGAACAAGAAGGGATGCCCAAACTAGTTGCTCATGAACGAGGCGCAATTGCCCACCCAACCCCTTGTTTCCGCCGGCCCTGCCAGCGTGGTAGCGATCGTCCTGAACTGGTGTGGAGAAGAACTCACTGCTGAGTGTATCGAGTCCCTCGAGCGCTCGCAGTATTCGCAGCTGAGAACACTACTCATCGACAACGGCTCTCCGGACGGTTCCGGTGACCGCTTGCACGCTCGCTTTCCCACCATTCCCTACCTCCAGATGGGACAGAATCTGGGGTACGGCGTCGCAAACAACCGAGGCATTGAATGGGCGCTGGCTCACGGCGGGGACTACGTTCTCGTGGTCAACAATGATGCGGTGGTGTTACCGGGCGCCATAGGCCGCCTCGTGGAGACGGCGGAGTCCCAGGGAGACGTGGCGATCGTGGCGCCGTTCATCGGTTACCACGACGATCCTGAGACGGGGTGGTACGCGGGGGGCCGATTCAGCCGACTTCGTGGACTCGGTGTCCATACCCAGCCACCCGAAGGCCTGACAACACCCCAGGAGATCTCCTTCGCCACGGGTTGTGTTTTTCTCTTCTCGGCGCAGGCGATACAAGACGTGGGCACCTTCGCTGAAGATTTTGTCGCCTACGTGGAGGATGCCGAACTCTGTGTGAGGCTGAACCGTGCTGGCTATCGGATCCTCTTCGAGCCGCGCGCCAAGGCTCTTCATCGAACCCCTCGCATCGAAGACGATCCCGCTCCGTACAAGATTCGCTTACGCGACAGGAACCGGCGGCGTGTCATCAGGCGCCATTTTGGTCTCTCGGTTCGGATCCCCTTTTTGGCACGTTTTTTTGTGACTCGCATCATCTTGTTAGTGCGCTACTCGGTCCGCCTCGACTGGCCTCGTGCCGTTGCGATTGTCCAGGGAATGATAGAGCCGTGAGCGGTAGCAGGGAGGCAGGACGATCACTCCGCCGAATCTTGGTCCTGTTCTGTGGCCTGTTGGCCGCCGCTTGTGACCCATGCTTCGGAACGGCGGCCTGTGGTGATTCGCTAGATGTGAGCGCTACCGGTCAAGTCATTGAATTTCGTTCCGGGGAAGGGCTTACCGGGGTGGAGCTCATCTTCCGTCGTACAGGAGGTGTTCAGCTTATTGATCCGGTAGAGAGCGTGACGACCGGAGCCAATGGTATGTATGACTACCGCGCGAGAGCCCAGGAACCCGGTTCGGTCACATTTTCGGTCACGGTGAGACCGCCGGCGCCGTTTCCGGACTATACCGTACAGGATATCACGATCGCCACGTCAGCCGTCAAAGGTGAAGGACAACCGCTCGGTCGCTGGTTGGCGAACCCCCATTTCGCGTTCGTCGGCGAAGTGCACATGCTCGACCCCCGAGAGGCTGCGCGCATGGAGTGCGCAACGCCACCGTGTGGGTCAGTGGAATTCGTGCGGCGAGGTGGGGTCGATGTCGTTCCGGACTCCATCTTGACTTACCTTGATCCGTACGGGCGTTTCTTCTTCAATCCCGCCCCGCTGGGCGTCGGTGACGTGATTTTTGACCTGATATTCAAACTTCATGGATACGGTCCGGAAACGGTCAGGCGCACTATTTCAACTCGCCATGTAGACACTCCCATCGATTTAACGGAGGTTTTATATCTACCTTGTGTGCCGTTCCACAATAGAATCCCATGTTTATAGGCCTGTGTGGTGTCGCGGAATGAATGGTGGGTATAAGGTTCTAGTTAAACTACACTTGTTTCCGTGTTCGAAGATAATCCTAGGTGATCGTAGCTAGTTGTGTAGCTAGGTGTATGGATGATATGCAACACCGTGCGAGGACAAGAACGGCCCATTTGCTTGCCTTGAGTCTGGCTTTTGTCGTAGCCAGTCCTCTCTTGGCTGTGGCTCAAGACGCAGGTGTGTCTACTGGATTCGTGCTTCCGGGAGATCGGATCGGCATCCGCACATGGACAGCGGAAGAGATGGACGGGCAATATGACGTCGATGAGCTTGGGGACGTAATCCTTCCCCGACTCGGGCGGGTAACTGTGGGCGGACTGACTTCTTCCCAAGTCCGACACCACTTGCAGACGTCGTACGATGAGTTTCTTCGCGGAACTACCGTCGAAGTTCGCGTACTTCGCCGTGTAGGCGTCGGGGGTGAAGTAAACTTGCCCTCTCTCTACTGGATCGATTCCACGATCTCCCTCCGTGATGCCATAGCAATGGCGGGGGGAGTGTCTCCCTTAGGGAATCCAAAGCGGGTACTGCTACTCAGGTCCACCGAGCGCATCGCCGTGGATCTGGAGTCTGAGGTTAGTAATGAGCCAACGGCGCTCTTATCCGGTGACCAGATTATGGTTCCGCTCAAAAGCTGGCTCTCTCGTAATACGCCCCTTGTGGTGTCGACGGGTGCGAGCATGATGGCGGTGCTCGCTGGGATACTTCTCGCCCGATGAAGGACTTCGCTCCCCAAACGGTCAGCCTACGGGAAATAGTGGCTGCCTTGTGGCGAGGACGAATGCTAGTCCTGTTGGGACCGACGTTAGGTGTAGTTCTCGCGTTATCGCTTTCACGAATTCTGCCGCCGCGTTACGAGGCTGTGTCCACGGTTGTGCTCCGCGACAGACTTGAATCGGGGAGCTCTGGCCCGTTAGGAGCAGGAGCTCTGGGTGTTGGCTCGAGTGGCGGTGGAGGATCCTCGTCAAGAGGTGTATCCCAGGGATTACAGAGCTTTCTTTCTTTACCCACTGTATTAGGTGGTGGTGTTTCGACCGAACTCGAAATCATGACCAGTCGAGATCTGATCCGCCGTATGGCACGTGAAGTCGGCCTTCCAGTGACACTCCTTAAACCGAAAGGGATTCCTGCTGATTCTCTCTTTGCATCGATCGACATCTCGGGGTCTCTCGGAAAGCGCGGCACCTATCGGTTCACTAGGCAAGGTTCCGGCTTTCATGTGAAGGGAAGCTATGGTGTCGACCAGACGCTTGCACCGGGGGCTGCATTGGAGGTCCCTGGCGCCGTTTTGACACTTCGCCAGACGCCGCTTCCGTCCTCGTTCAAGATTGCGGTCGAGGATCTGGAGGAGACCGTCGAGCGCATTGCCCGTCAAAGTGTTCTCGATAGAATGTTTCGAGGGAGTGCGGCCGAGGTATCTCTGGCCGCTAGTGACATTGCCGAGGTCCGCTTCAGTGCCCGGGACCGGTGGACAGCAGCAACCGCAGCCAACACACTCGTTCAACTTTACCTCTCGGACCGTGAAGAGCGGCGCGCGCTCCTTCAGGAGGAGCGCGAGGCTCTCCTCGCACTCCTCGCAGACAGCCTGGCGGAAGAGTCGGCGCGAGCCGTGACTTCGTATCGTCAGTATCGGGAAGCTCAGGAGGTATTCGACCCCGACCGCTTGGGAGACGTAGAGCGAGCAGCCCTCTTGGGGATACAAGCTGACGCCGTCAGTATGGAGTTGGGCATCGTCGACCGGTTACTACAAGGCGACAACGATTCTCTCGCAACCGGCATCATCCTTGGAACTCCAACCCTTACCCAGAAAGAAGCGCTGCGGAGTCTACTCGATCGCCTTTACGAAGCACAGGCTGAGCGCTCCAGCTTACTGGAGCTGAGGACAGAGCGCGACTCAGAAGTTCGTGCATTCGACCGGAGTATCGAGTTCCTGATGGCTGAGTTAGAGCAAACAGTGAAAGCTCATCAGATGTCTTTACGTGACCGGCTGGCAGAGCTGCAGTTGGAAATGCAGGAATATCGCGATGCTCTTTCAACACGACCCGCTGACGAAGCTGCGAATTTCGCTCTCTCGGGTGAAATGGAGAGACTGACAGCCACCTTCGTGAGTGTGCAGGCACAGGTAGTGCAGGCTCGCCTATCCGCGATAGGCCAAGGGCGTGACTTGCGTCAGATCGATGTCGCCATGCCTCCAAGAAGACCAGAGTTTCCGAACGTCCCGGTGAACCTCCTGATCGGGATTCTTGCTGGAACCTTCTTGGGAGTACTGGGGGCTCTCCTTAAAGGGGCGGTCACGGACCGGGTCTTTGAGAGGGATCAGCTTCGCGCTGTCACAGACCTCCCTGTGGCTACGACAGACGCCTCCAGCTCACTTCTACTCATGGGGTTGGGGCAGGTGAGAAGCGTTCTGGTCCTACCACTTGGTGAGGGGGTCGGTGCCGAAAAAGCGGCTCGCTGGTTGGCAGAAGCCATCGCGGTGCGTTCGGGGCGAGCATCTCTGCTCGATCTGGCCAACGGTATTGGGATACCGACGGTTCCTTCTCTCGAGCACCTCAAGGTCGTCGAAGCCGGGCCAGAGAACGCTTATCACGAGCTCGTCCTAGAGGCCGGCGAGACGGATGGCACGAGTGTCGTTCCCCACAGCTGGACCCATTCTGTCAGGGACCTCGAAGAGCGGGAGAGCCCGCTTGTGATTGCGGTCTCAGGGATCGCTGCTCCCATGGCTCATGCGCTACTCGATCGTGATCGTCCGGTTATCCTCAGCTTGGAGAGCGGTACTTCCACCCTTTCTGATGTTGCGGACACTACCAGACGCCTGGAGAGCCTTGGCGTTACAGTTGCGGGAATCGTCTTGACTCGTCCTTGATGGTGGCCATTCAAGCTTTCGATCTTCGTACACATCAGGGGGCGAGCGGAGGGGTCCGAATCGTGAGCCTGCTCTCCTTCTCGCTGGTCGCGATGGTGGTGGGTCAACTCGGGCGCATCCCGCTCCTGAGTGCCGGTGCGAAGCAGGCTCCTCTTCTTGCCAACGATGTAGCTGTGGCTGTGGCTGTCGGGGCCGGACTGTGGCTGGGGTTGAGGAATCGAGCCCTTCGCCTCGACGCGGTCGCTCTTCTTGCGTTGGGGTTCGCGGGGGTAGGAGGGCTTTCGGCGTTGATGTCCGTCCCGCGCTTTGGCCTCTCGGGATTCGAGTTGATGTTCTCGCTCGCGTACCTGCTGCGCTGGGTCCTCTATATGGGGATCTACGTCGTGGTGATCGACGCGCTCACCCCACGGGAAGGCCGACAGCTGCTCAAGGTATTCGAGGGGGCCGTTCTGGCGTTCGCCTGCTTCGGCATCCTTCAGTCGATCTTCCTGCCGGGGTTCGCTCAGATCGTATTCCCCGACGCCGCGCTATACACGCAGTGGGACCCACAGGGAAGGCGCCTGGTGTCGACGTTTCTCGACCCGAATCTGGCCGGCGGACTGATCGTGGTTGCGCTCTTGCTCGCCTGCGCCCGACTCGCGGCGGGTGATTCCGTGTCACTTTGGAGACCTGGCGTGCTCGTAACGGCGCTGGTGATGACCGTGTCCAGAAGCTCCTTGCTGGCCTTTGTGGTGGGGTTGGCCGTTTTGGTCTTTTTGGTTCGCCGAGTCACGTGGAAGGCTATCATAGGGGCTCTTCTGGCAACTGCGGCGTGTCTCCTGGCGGCTCCTTGGGTGTGGCGCGCGGCAGACTCGTTCAACAAGCTTTCGTTGGACGATCCTTCGCTCCTCGCGCGTTTCGTGGCCTGGAGCCGGGCGCTAACCGTACTCGTCGACCACCCCATCGTCGGTGTGGGTTTCAACACATACGGCTTCGTTCAGCTTCGCTACGGATTTGCCGATCTGTCCCAGAGTGCTTTCGGCCTGGACGGGGGCCTGCTATTCATCGCTGTAATGACAGGCTTTGTTGGCGTTACGCTGTATGGTATCTTGCTGTTATCGGTGCTACGGGCTTGCGGGCGACTATGGAGTAGTGAGCGTTCATCTGTAGTCGATGGCGCGATCGGGCTTGGGGTTGCCGCTGCAACTGTGGCGCTCCTCATCCATAGCTTGTTCGTAAACAGCATACTTTATCCGCCGATACTACATTCGACATGGATTCTTTGGGGAATCGTGTTTGTTCTAAATCGCGATTCGGAGCCGGGTGAGCTTCCCACATGAAAATTCTATTAGACGTGCGGATGCTGAACTCGGGGGGTATCGGTCGCTTCATCCGTGAGGTCAGTAAGCGCTGGCTCAAGGATTCGCGCGTCAGCGAAATCCACTTTTTGGGATCTCGTTCTGAGATCTCGGGGTGGCTACCCAAGTTCGACACTCGGGGGATCGGGAAGGTCGTTCGGTGGCCCGGCTCGGTCTATTCCGTCGCCCGGCAGATCGCTTGGCCCCGTGTCTTCCACAAGCTGAGCAAGAGGGTAGACGCGTGCGTCTTCCCCCATTATGACGTTCCGATGGTCGGTCACCCCGCCCGCTCGGTGGTCATGGTGCACGATCTAATCCACTTCCGCTTCCCATCCGGGTTCCCCATGGGCGTGAGAGTGCCCGGACGTGTCCTGATGAACTCAGCGCTTCACAAGGCCAGTCGACTTGTCACGGTCTCGCAGTATAGCCGCAACGACATCATCCGCTGGAATCCAAGTATGGCGGATAAGCTCTCGGTTATCATGCCCGGAGTTTGTGACGTTTTCCGCCCACTGGAGGAGTCAGAGCGAGAGGACGCTCGCCACCGATGGGGGGCGCTGCAACCCTTCCTGCTCACCGTCGGACCGGCAAAAGCGCACAAGAACTTGGAGTTGGCCGTTGAAGTGCTGGCCGAAGCAAGGCGGACCCAGCCTGACCTGAGGCTCCTCATGGTCGGGGCGGTGGGACGGGGACTCCGAGATCTTCACCGGAGGGCAGCAGCCCTGGGTGTGGAGGACGCAGTGGTCGGCCTCGGGTTCCTGAGGGACGAGTATCTCCGCGAGCTGTACGGGACCGCCGACGCGCTGCTGTTTCCCTCCAAGTACGAGGGGTTTGGTATTCCGCCGATCGAGGCGCTCGCGTGCGGTTGTCCGGTGGTCGCTTCGAGCCGGACCGCCATACCCGAATCGGTGGGTGACGCGGGCTGGCTCGTGGATCCCGGGGACAAAGAAGGGTGGGTGCGGGTGGTAAGCGAGGTCGTCGCTCGCGCGCGAGTGAAGAATCCTACAGCTGGCCGCCTTTGGGCATCGGGATTTTCTTGGGATCAGACCGCTGATAAATTGCTCAAAATAGTTGAGACGGCGGCGTGAGCTGTACGATCACAGCTGCATTCTAACAAGGAAGGTGGGGCGGAGGTTCCACTGGTCTGACTCGAAATTCCGATTCAGGTTCCAGGTCACCGTAAGACCGGCTGTCCACTCCCAACGTCCTCTGAACCATAGAGCTTCACCTCCGAGGCTGTACATCATGTCTTGGCTCGGGCCATCGGGCGTAGATACACCGCAAGCTCCGGTCGTACATGGGGATAAACCCTCGTCCCTGGCCTCGCGAAGCAGGGAGGCTCTCCATCTCCCCCACGAGCTATACGAATCGAGAGCCAGAAATAATCCTGATCCCGCGTAGGCGGCAGGGGACCCGAGCATCTGACCTCGGTTGGTGTGGCCCTGACCGACCGTACTCGTGCTATGCCAATAAAGGTCGTTCTGGTGCCGTAACTCACGGATCTGACCTCTTCGTGCATTGAGAATTTCAGCGGTGAGCCGCATGACGCGACCGTCAACAGGCCGCCACGCCTTCTGGAAACCCAGCACATAGCCGGCAGCGTGTTCGGGTTCACCCATCAGGTCCACAAGGTTGTCCGCAAAATCGTCTCGAACGTATTCGAAATAGATCTCGAGCTTGCTGGCTTGAAGGGTCCAGCGACCAAAAATGGAGGCCAGTTGGTTCTCGGCGCCCTCGGGTGGGCCCCTGTCCCCGAAAGTGTTCCTTGAGGATCCAGGGGGCTCGAAGATACGCATCAGGTCCTCTGAGTTGGGGCCGCCCTCTCTCCATAAGGTATGGAAGAACCTGGACACTCCTAATTCCAATCCGGTGGCACCCCGCGGCCTGAACGACAATACGAACCCTGTACCGTATCGACTTTTGGCTGCCCCACTTCTCAGTGTGTAGTCTGATTCCTCCAGCCGTCCCCAAATCGCACGTGCGTGGAGGCGACCGACCCCGATTGAGAGAGGGTTTGCGGATCCTAGAAAGACGTGGTAGAAGCCGGGAGCGTTTGCACCCATCAACAAAGGGAACTGAACGGCGGGTCCCCATTGCTGGGTAGCCGTGGATGCTCCAAGAGTCACTCCAGACATTTCGATCTGCAGTGTCGATTCACCCAAATCGACTCTCTCGTAATCTCCATCACCGAACCGTTGCGGATTGTCGATATGCTTAGGGTTGCGAGGATCCGCGAACTCCAAGGGTCCACTCAGGCCCGTGTCCCTCAGATCGAACGAATCGTTCTGAGAATGAAACGCGATCGGCGACACGGTCAACGAGACGGGCCCCCACCATGCGGCCACGCCAGCCTGAAACACGTTAGTTAGACCTTTCCCGGCCCAGATTACTCCGTCGTTCGTGCCGTACGGAAATGTCGAATTGAAGACTACCGAACGTGTCGGGCGAATTGCTGCCCATCCCATCTTCTGATCGTCTACTGCTTCGAATCGAAAACGCCCTGCCCATGGGTGAGAGCCATTTGGTGGAGCCAATCCCTCGACCTGCTTACGAGAAAATGACCTGATTGACCATGGATACCAACTACTTTGTCCCGTCAGTTGCATGAGACGCAGATAGCTGTCTGACTCACTATTAACAAAAACTTCCGACCGAGCGTCGATCGGGTCACGTTCCTGTGCGGTCAAGTGGGGTGCCGAAATCACTTGAGTGGCTGCCCACACCACGAACCCAGCGACGGTTTGTGTGCCTAATGGTTTCACGCTTCACCTCTCGGCCAGTGCTTGCTGACATAGAGGTCCAGGGTCTTGTTCCAAATGTTGATGGTCCGAAAGCCTCCAGGGTTAGCGCGCCCCTGCTGGAACAGATAATTGAAGCGCCTCGCGACCGTCCATTCTCCGTGAATCTCCAGGGTTCCAAGAGTGAAAGAGCCTCGGACACCGGCCATGAGAGAAAAGTCATGCCTGAAGAAATTCACGTGCTTCTGGCGAAATAGGGCGTCGTTATCCCAGCGTGTACGTGAGAGGAATCCACCTGCGCTCCTCCCTTTTCGGAAGTAATCGATAGCCAGCCACTCGCTGGAACCACCAGGGCCGATGGCTGCCCCAAGCACCTGGCCTCGTTGAGTCAGGCCCTGCGGGGTTGCTCGGCCTGAATAATAATCAGGGGGTTCGGGCCGGTCGAAGCGAACGCGGTTCTGGTCGAGCCCCGTAAGCTCCAGTTGGGTGCGAAGGTATGAGTCGTCCGAATCATTGCCACCCACCCACTGGAGGCCGATCGTATAGCCTTGGGTGTGATGGGGGGTGGTCAGCCATTCCCGCACAGAGCCAGGCATCTCGGTCCGGGACCATTCAGCGTACATCTCAAAGCCGCTTTCGGGGAAAATCCATCGACCGAAGACCGCCGTCAGGTGGTCGGATCGAGGATCGCAGCCCTCTCCCACCACGTGCGGAGGCCTGACACATACAAGCTCATCCCACTGTGTCAACAAGTCCGTGGCACGCCCCGGGAGGCTAGTGAGTGCTTCCACAGGACGAACGACTAAGCGTTCGATCCCGAACGTCAGATTAGGGTCGAAGGGCATGGTGAGGGTGACCACACCTCCACTCACTGATCGTTTATCGTTGTTGAGGACTTTGTCGAAAAGGAGAGATTCCGTGAGTGTCCCAACGATGATCCTCCCCTCCAGTGTACCCAAGGATGTATCGATAGGACGATTCGTCCTGACAAACACGTGGGGGATTCCCTGGGCATGGTTGCTGAGCACCAAGGCGTTCCGAACACCTGGGCCCCACCACATGCTCTCGTTGGATAAGCCACCACTCAGGCCGCGGTAGGCAACGGTCACTGAACTCTGACCGAAATTGAACGCGGTCAGACGCTGGTCTCCAAAGCGCAGTGGAAGGTCAGCCGAGTTTCTCCCCACATACCAGGGTGAAGAGAATCTACTTCGATCCGGGTCCGCACCCTCGAAAATCGGGAAGGGCCGGTTCTGGCTGTGAGTCAATTCTGGAGCGAAAATGATTTGGAGCGCTTTGTATGTTGTCCGGAATCCAACACGGTGGAGCGTATTGACGCCGCGTCCGGCCCAGAGAGCTCCATCATTCTTTGAGAAAGGGATATCAGAATTCCAGACCACATGCGTTTCGACGGGTAGCACGTCAAAGCGCCAGCGGACACCTTGGTCAATAGGTGCTTGCATGGAATCAAGAGGGGTGGAGAGGACGCTTGCCGTGCGAAGCAGGTATCCCTCGGTCGTTTCCTGTCCCATCACCTGACGGGTGCGGAGCCGGTCCTCAGTGGAGCTACCAAGGGAGATCCACTGAGTGGTCTGACCAAGAGCAGAGTACGGGAGAAACCAGAGGGTTAGCACGACCAGGAAGCTTGCTGGTTGAATCGACATTCGCAGGGTTCTGGGGTATCGTCGGCAGACACAGAGCCGGGTACTCGAGTGCTCTGCGTATTCGGGGATAGGATTTTTTGAAATTAGATGCCTACGGAGTTACTGACGTGACCAACCGTTTCGCTGGGCTGCCCAACCGAATCCTGGCTCCTCTCGGCTACAGGCTCCAGAGGAAGCCTCCCTTTATTCGACCCGCCCATAAGTTCAGAATTGCTTCCTCTCCCAACCGTGTTCTCGGCCCGGCACTGCGGGAGCAAGATCATCTGGTCTTGAGCTGGTCGAACAAGACGACCAGCGTAACGAAGCCGGTGATACGAGCAAGAAGTTGGTCCGCGTTGAAGCTACTTCCTTCCCCCGGTTCCTTAAATGGCACCGAGATCGTACTTCCGGGCTCGACGCTGGGGTCACTCCTAAAGATGAGGAACTTCCTGGAACGCTGCCTCTCCTGGTTGGCGTACGTCACGACGGCGCGATTTCGGTCCCCATTCTCGACGACTCCCCCCGCCTGATCGAGGTAATCGCCCAAGCTCATCCCCTCCTGCCAACGAGTCCGAGACTGGAACTCCACGGCGCCGAGGATCTGAACCGTCCCGTCGAATTGGGGTACCTCGAGCGAGTCCCCGGGCAGCAAGAGGAGGTCTGCTGCACTCCCCGGCGAGGCCAAAGCATTTTCAAGGTCGAGCCCCAAGGGCAAGCCGCTACGAACCAACCGACCGCCGGCACGGTACGCGTCCGGGGTCAATCCTCCCGAGCGTTGGAGGAGGCTGGAAACAGTCTCACCGCGGTACTCGAGTGCATAGGGCCCAGGATAAAGCATCTCGCCCAAAAGCACGACATCGCCTTCATCCCGTAGCCCCTGAAGACGGCGGACGAACACCCGATCTCCAGCTTGGAGCTCAATCGCCCTCGCCGGCTCACCCCGCTCGACTCCGGTCTCGGGGCCCGGGCCGTCGAAGATCAGGTCGAGAGCCGACGGGATCGACGGATCGAATACGATGTCTAAACTGACCGCCACCCTGTCCCCGAGCAGCGAGCCATTCTGACGGCGGACCAGTTCAGCCGTTAAAGGGTCCGCCCCTTCCGTAAAGCCTCCGGCGGCGAGAAGCAGATCCTCCGCCGTCATGCCAACGTTGAGTGGAAACACGCCCGGATCCTTGACCTCACCACCGATGGAAACGAACGTCGCGGTCCTCAACTCGGACCGTCCGTAGATAACCACCCGGTCCATCTCGCGGAGCACCACGTCGGGCTCCGGCTGTCCACCCGCTTCCAAAGAGACCCTCTCGAGTACGTACGTGCTGTCGGCTTCTTCCAGGCGAATCAAGTGTGCCACTACATCGAAAGCATCAGGCAGGAGCCCGCCCGCACGTGTAATAACGTCGCCGAGCGTCATGTTCGGAGCCAACTCGTAAAGCCCAGGCTTCTCGACATGCCCTTCAACCACCACTTGATTGTCTCGTCGGTCTCCGATACCCAAGACCGTGACGCGGTCCCCGTCGATCAGTGCAAAGTCCTCGTCACTGGGCATCGTCTCAAGATCGACATCGAGGAGCATACGCTCGCGCCCCGGCGTCCGTTCCGCCGGGGGCAGAATGCGATCGATCTGGATTCGCCGCAGATACGCCGCCGGCTGCGGTCCCCCGGCGAATCTGATCAAGTCCCGCAGTTGCTCTCCCGGCTTGAGCTCGTAGATAGCAGGTCTGCGAATGAACCCGTCGATCGAGATTTGGGAGCCTACGATGGGCACGAATAGCCGGTCGCCCTGCTCGAGACGAATATCTTCCGAGGCGTCTCCCTCAATGAGGTAGTCGTAGAGATCCACTTCGCCCGCGAGGCGCCCGCCACGACGGACCTCAATCGAGCGCATCGATCCCTGCTCTCCCGGACCACCCGCGTTGTAGAGAGCGTTGAACACGCTGGCCACGGAGCTCACCTGATACGCCCCGGGGAGCGACACATCACCCATGAGGAACACTTGGTTACTCCTCAGGCGGCCCAACGCAACGTGAAAAGTCGTCGTCGCATCGCCCCCCCGGCGAACGCCCGAATACACGGCCCCCAATCTCGCATAAAGCCGATCCGTCAGATCTCCGAGAGTCAGACCGTTTACGAAAATCTGTCCCACATCGGGAATCACGATGAAGCCCTCTCGGGTGACGTCCAACGGTAACGCAAGCTCGACGTCGCCCGTAAGGATGAGTTGCAACTGGTCTCCCGGCCCCAGTTGATAGTCCGGATCGACGGGTCCGGTCACATCGGGCCGGAATTCAGTGGTGACGCCGCCGAAGATGCTTCGTCCAAAGACCGTAAGGACCGAATCCGGTATGGCCTCGAGTGTACGGGCCAGGCTATCCCGCTGTGCACTCATCGTATCGCTGGGGAGGAGGCCGGACGGATCGTTGAAGGCGCCTAGCACAGCAAGCGCTTGGAGGAAGTCCGCGCTCTGATCGAGGGGACTGCCGGCGGAACCGTCCAGTCGATCGAAGTACGCATCGGCGATAGACGGATCCATGCCCATGGAAGTCAGCTGCGCCCTCACTTCGGCCCGGGAGAGCCCGGACGCGGCAAGCTGGCTGAGGATTTCCTCCTGGGAGACCTGCTGACCCGTGAGGCGGCTAACTTCTTGTTGCGCGCGCGTTTGGGCGCGGGCCGGGTGGGGTGAAAGGCTCACCAGAGCATGGAGCGTCATGAGAAAAGGGACGCTCAGGGCCAATCGCCTCATCCAACTCTTCATCCGGCCGATCACCTCGACGATCGGCGAAAGAGCCGGGTCACATCATTCACCGCTTCGCTCCATAAAGCAGACAACCCGGCCAATTGCGGATCTTCCTTCATGAGATCTTCCTCACGGTGGTTCCGGACAAACGCCAGAAACACGCCGAAGATCGCCCCTGTAACGAGGCCCACCGCGACGGTCCTGACACGTCCCCTCGGATCTCGAAGCGCCGGCACCCGAGGAGACTCGATCAAAGTGATCACCGGTGTATTGCGAACCTCTTCGATGCGCGCACTCTCGTGTGCCTGCGCAAGCGAGATCACGAGTGCCTCCCGCCTCGCTACCGCACGCTGAAGTCGCTCGAACTCTAGCTGGAGCGGCGGTGAATTACCGAAAAGTCGGTTCTCCAGGGAGAAGTTCATGAGGCTGTCCTCGACCTCTCGAAGCTCACCGGTCAATTGGGTCAGCCGCTCCCCAGAAAACAGTCGCTCCGCACTCGCCTGGGACCGACGAGTCGTGAGATCGAAGTCGTTTACCAGTTCGAGAACGAGCGCCGCCATTCCCCTGGAGAGCACGGGATCGGACGTCGTAACGGAAAACCTTACGATCCCCGTGTCACGGTCAGTCGTCACGGACAGATCACGACTCAGGGCATAAATGGCTCGCTCGATTCGCTCTTCCTCCGTCGCCCCAACAACCTCGTAATGGGTAAAGAGGTCGACCTCGTCGGAGCCCTCCTCAGTAGGAGTCCGGGGAAAGCTACGCGTTACAACCTGTCGGAGAATTTCGCCCGAGGTCACGAGGTCGGCGTAGAACTGAGGAGAGCGCTCCCCCCCCCCGCCCCCTACCGAAAACCCGAACTGCTGAGCAAGCGCCACCGCGCCCGAAGGGGCGCCTCCCGAACCCTCCGGCAGGAACGAGGCTGACGAGGTATAGAGGGAGGACGTCGTGAGTGCCAAGACCAAGCCAATACCAGTAAACAGAACCACAGTGCGGAGAATGATCACTCGTTGGCGCAACAAGACGCTCATTATCTGGACGAGCGAGACCTCGTCGTCCAGATCGGAGAGGTCGGGTACCCTTTCCGCGCCTTCCACATGGGGGTGAGACGCGAAATCTTCCTGCTCTGGTAGCTCTTGGTCCACCATGCCTTCGAGTGCCGATGATTAGATTGGACGGGGGAGAGGCGCCTAAACTAGACCCGGGGTCGTTTTGTGTAAAGCGGAATGGGTTTTGATGGGATGGCCCCGGCGAACAGCTCGCGTGGAGCGATTATCGTCCGCGTGCATCAGCTTCGGGCGCGTCTCACCGCGACATAGGATTGGGGTAGCACCCAGAGAAGTCGCTCCGTCAAAATTTCACAGTCCGGAAAGAGACTCAGCACCTCGCTACGGGTCAGTAGGCGGATCTCGTCGACCATCCGTTCCAATTCTTCACGGGTGGGCCTCTGGAGCCATCCCCAGGGGGTCAACCACCTCACGACGAACCTGCGAACGGAGCGGGGCAACCAGTGCACCGCTGGAGCCAGAAAGTGGGGCTCTATCGGACACTCGTAGGCTGGAGTCTGCACCCACAGAGCGCCTCCCACTCGTCGCAACTCGGCGGCAAACTCCTGCTGCTTTTCCCATGATCCCACGTGTTCGATGACAGAATTGGAGAACACGATGTCATACGAACCGTCGTCGAATTCCAGTGCGCATCCATCGCCCACGAGCGTGCTGATAGCGTGGTCCGGGTATTCATCCGAGTCGAAGCCGATCTCGTGGATGTTCAGGATATCGATCCTTTGCACCGGTTGAGGGCGCTCTATCCAGGACCCGGGGTAACCTCCCACATCCAACATCGTCTCTGAGCCGGAGGGACGTATGAGATCCACGAAGAGCGCGAGCCGCCGACGCCTCCAGAATTTTAACAGGACGTGATAGATGTCATAGATGCTGATCATACTCATTCAGTCGCGCCCGGATCGTCGTCCGTCCCCACCCGCAAGGAAAGGCAAACTCGGCTTTGGTGTGCAACCTAGCCGGGCACCGACGCTCCGGCTTCAGCCGTCGCGGCCAATTCGGGAGTGCGCTGCTTGAGGACCTGACTCTCGATCCATCCGTAGGTCTTGGTGATGCCATCGATCAGCGGAGCCACCGGTCTCCAATTAAGCCGCTCCTGGATGAGCTTGTTGTCCGAATTGCGGCCCCTAACGCCGAGCGGACCGGGAATATGCTCGATGGTGATCACTTTTCCCGCGACCTGGGCAGTCATCATCGCAAGCCGGTTGATCGACACTATCTCATCCGACCCGATATTGACCGGGCCGGTCCAATCAGATCGTACCAATCTCAGGACACCCTCTAGACACTCGTCGATATACAGGAAGGACCGAGTCTGCTCACCGTCACCCCACATCTCGATCACGCCTCCGTCATCGGCCATGGCCACCTTGCGGCAGAATGCGGCCGGAGCCTTCTCTCTCCCGCCCTCCCAGGTTCCCTCGGGACCGAAGATATTGTGGAAGCGAGCGACTCTCACCTCCATCCCGTAATTTCGCCCGAAGGCCAAGAAGAGACGTTCGCTGAACAGCTTCTCCCATCCATACTCGCTGTCCGGGTCCGCAGGATAAGCGGACGCCTCCGAGCAATTGGGGTTCTCCGGATCCATCTGATTGTGCTCCGGATACATACATGCGGACGACGAGTAGAAGATCCTTTTCACATTTCGCCGGTGGCATGCCTCGAGGATGTTCAGATTTATCAACGCGGAGTTGTGCATGATGTCGGCGTCGTTCTCGCCGGTGAACACGAAGCCGGCACCGCCCATGTCGGCTGCCAGTTGGTAGACCTCGTCGAAGCGCTGGTCCACGCTCTCGCGACAGATGATCGGGTCACGAAGATCACCCTTGATGAAGTCGTCCGCACTTGTCGAGCTAAACTCGGGATACTTCAGATCCACGCCACGCACCCAAGCCCCCTCGGACTTCAACCGGTTGACCAAATGGGAGCCTATGAAACCACCGGCTCCGCATACCAGAACTCGCTTTGAATTT